>JAZDHD010000218.1:0-9636 GCA_043806215.1 Pseudomonadota bacterium
CCAGGGCATTTTGCCGACACCTGCTTCTCAGTTGTCTCGACTGTGGTATCCATGACGGTAGCGGTTCCCTTCGTATAGCGGTGGTTCATTCTTTCTTCTTCTTCTTTGCCTTCCCGTTTTCCGGCATCCGTGCGATCCGGCAGGGCCCTTCATTTCGATCATCTCCCGGTCGCTGGAATAGAGCACTCTGTTCTTGACACGTGTTTACTCTTGATGCTCAGATACAGTGCACCAAGCAAAAGGAAGAGCGATGTGTAACTAGTAAGCCGGTAGATCTCCCACGAAAGACCATGCAGACCGTCTAGGACGAGACTTATAAAAGTTCCCCAGACTATCCATGAAGAGAAGAGAACGAATTTCCCAAACCTGCTTGGTACCTTCTTCGATTGTGGCTCACGTTCATGTCCGGGGCTTTCGGTGCGCAAGAGACTCCGCCACAAGGAATTGTCATAGAGATTCAGATACGCCGCCGCCGACCAGAGGATCAGTGACAAGAAGCCAAGGATTCCACGAAGCACCGCTAACACATCAGGAGGAATGAGCACTTCATAGGGAGGAAACCGAGGGGAAGGGATGTTGTATAGAAAGATGCCCCAAGACACGGCTCCCAAGGCAAGGTAGACCATCCGCACGGCTGTTCTGTGGTGTGCACCCGGAGCATTAATGGACTCCCCCTCGCCGCCATGTGCAAACGTGTGGTGGAGGTCGAGAGCCTTGTACCAGAACAAGGGAGAAAAGAGACCGAGAAGTATGTTGAGGGCGTCCCACGGAAAAGCCAAACGAGAGGGCATGAAGTACACAAACCCTATCCACAGTGTCGTCCCCACCGTGAAGAAGCCCCATTGCCTTCTCTTCAGTTTACTTAGATTCATCGGAACCCCTTTTGGAGTCTTCAAGTCTTGATAGTCCAGTCTCTCTCCTTCTGATTCTCATTCCACCCTCGAATCCGCGAAATCCGGTACGGCCCCCTTATGCGGTCAACTGCCATTGCCACACATACTTCGTCAATATGATTTGGAAGCTTCGACGCTTATCGCCAACTAAGGTAATCATCCACCGAGAGACCCTCGTCTTTGAGAATAAGGATTCTGGAACCGTCGGACATGACGATGTGTTTTCCTTGACGTACGATACGAAATCCGGCTCTTTGCAGGGCGCGTGCAGCCGCCAAGTGGTCTATCCCCGGGATTTTGCCCATAGTCCTAATGGTCTGTCACAAAATAATGGTTACAACCATGTCAATCAGCGAACAAGAGTCAAACGACTCATTTGACTCTTCACCCGGCACTGAAGTACTGGGCTACTCTCATTAGCCCCTGTCGGGGCAAGCGATTGTGCACGTCCCGGAGGGACAGTACGAAAGTAGACCGGTCTTTCAAGGCCGGGCTGCTAAGCTGGAAGGATGCACAACTTATTTCGTGACAGACACTAAACTGCGACTTCTATCTCTCGGAGTTCCGCCTCGGGGAATAAATCGTCCACGGCCGCCACATACTCGTGTATCGCGTCCCGTATGTTTTCTATGGCTTCTTCCTCGGTACTTCCCTGTGACCAACATCCCGGAAGTCCCGGAACCGAGACACTGTAACCTTCTTCAGAGTGCTGAAGCAGTACCTTGTATTTCATGCTGTGAGTCTCCGTTTCAGGTGGCCGGCATTTCCCTCTATCCGACCCTGCCGTGAGCATCGCCGAAAGTCAAGACTTGACATCCGCTTATCCTTTCTCGATTGGAACGGCAATGGGCCGACCGATCATGGGGATTTGTCCAATTCCGGCTGAAGCACAACAGGCGATGCCATTAGGCCGAACGATTTCCTGTCTCGGTCGCTGCCGATGATTGCGACCAGGTCATTGGGCAGGAAAACAAAATCGGCATCAGGATTCGGGTTCAGTTTCGAGTCCCGGACAACACCTACGACCGAAGCTCCCGTTTGCTTGCGGATTCCGATCTCACCGATGGATTTGTGAGCCATTGGGCTGTCGGAAGCCAGAACGACCCATTGCAGATCGAATTGTTGCTCGGCTCCCCGGAGGTGAGACAGGAGGCGATAATCATCGCCATGGTTATACCACTCGGCATAAAGCTCCCGGCGGACGGTTTCGGTATATCGCTGAATTTCGTCGGCAGGAATCCGAAGGCGCAGAAGAGACTGGCGGGTCATTTCCAGACTCGCTTCGAATTCGGGCAGTACAACTTCGGAAACTCCCAGTTCCTTCAATAAACCCAAATAATCCTGACCGGATGCTCTCGCGACGATTTCGATTCCGCTATTCAAACGCCTGGCTTGAACCACGGTCGTTCTCAACTCCACGATTCCCGGAGTTGTTATGACAAGAAGGGAACTTTCCTTGATTCCGGCCGCGTCCAAGACGATCTCATGGGCGGCATCCCCGTACACCACCGTCATGCCGTCGTTCTTGGCCCGTTCGACCCGTTGATGGTCAAGCTCGATGATCACGAATTGCAGGCCCAAGCGCTTCAATACCTTCGCGATGAGAAAACCCACACGCCCTCCCCCTGCGATGATCACGTGGTTGTGAAGCCCGTCGACAGGCATGTTCGATGATTCGAGCGTTTCATGGTCAAACGTGCGTTTTCTCAACGCGTAGAGTTTTCCGGTCCGGCCCGAGATGAGAGGCGTGAGCACCATCGTGATTATTGCAGCGCTGAGCACCAGCGAGTACAGGTTGCCGTCAATCGAGTTTGTGGACACTCCCACCCTGGCCAGAATGAATGAGAACTCGCCGATTTGGAACATTCCCAACCCGACGGCCAAGGGGATTACATTGCGGTAGTCGAAGGCACGGGCAAGGAGAGAGAAGATGATTCCCTTTCCGATCCCCACGGCCGCCACCAGCGCAACAATATGCCACAGGTTGTCTATCAGGAACGTGGGGTCCAGGAGCATCCCCACCGAAGCAAAAAACAGCAGACCAAAAAGGTCGCGAAGCGGGATAATGTCGCTGAGGGCCTGGTGCCCATAGTCTGATTCACTCAGCACCATGCCCGCGACAAATGCACCGAAGGCAAAAGTGAGCCCCACCACATGCGTCAGGTAGCCGACTCCCAAACCGATGGCCGTGATGGCGAGCAGGAAAAGCTCTCTTGAACCCAACTCGGCGATGTGCGTCATGAGCATCGGCAGGACCCGCGTTCCCAGCAGGATCATGCCGGCAATGAAAGCCCCCGCCTTCAGTGCGGCAATCCCAAGAACCGGCAACCCCAGGGTAGGATCGTTGAGTTGCGGCAGCATGACCATCATCGGCACCACGGCAAGGTCCTGGACAATGAGCATCCCGATCATCACCTTGCTCGATAGGGTCCCCAGCCATCCCTGGTTCATCAGTGTCTTGAGAATCACCATGGTGCTCGACAGGGAAATAAGTGCCCCAAGCCAGAGCGATGATTTCCAATCCAAGTCCATGAAGTGTCCGATGGCGAAACCGAGGCAGATAGTCAGGCCAATCTGGATCGGAGTCCCTATGAGAGCTATCTTCCTGACCGGTTTGAGGTCCTTGAGAGAAAACTCGAGTCCGAGTGCGAAGAGGAGGAGAGCTATTCCGATCTCGGCAAGCAACTCTATGTCGTGAATGTTCGAAACCGTAAAGCCGGCCGTATGCGGTCCAAGGATGACCCCCGCAGCAACATAGCCCAGGATCAACGGTTGGCCGAGCCTCTGCAAGACCAGACCGCAGAAGAATGCGGCCACGATGAGGAGGATGATGTCGGTTGCGATGCCCATTACGATCCTGACTTATCCGGGGTTACGGCCGGTCCTGGCGCCTTTCTGCCGACCGCCCCCGTCGTTTGCCCGTTAACGGAGGGACAAGATAGGGAGGTACCGGCACGGAGCCGGTGCCGGCAAGAACAAGATCCGGGCACGGAGGCCCGGGCTACGAAGGACTGTCATGAAGTTTTAGACCCGTTTCGTGGGGTCCCGCGGAACGCGGGATGCCCGTCATCTTCAAGGGCGGGCGTTGCCCGCCGTCTCCCCGGCGAAGGCCGGGGTCCAGGAAGAAGACACTGGTTCCCGGCCTACGCCGGGAAGACGGTTCAGCTTGTGCGACCGTATTTATGCCACAAAACACCAAGTGCTCCATGGCGCAAATACGTTGTCGTGTTCGTGTGAAGGCCCGGTAGCGTCCCGGCGTCCCTGCCGGGCGCATGATCAAAGAGTACCGGCACGGAGGCCGGCGCTACCAAAGCCGGGATCGTTGCATTGAATATGCGACCGTATTTACGCCAGAGAACACTAAGCTTCTCCTCTACACTCATGGAGCGTACAGGTCAAGAAGATCCTCCCGGGACGCTACCGTGGGCGCCGCCGGCAATCGGGGGACATGATCCGATTTTGCGAACGGCGCCATGCGACCTCGCAAAACTCGGAATCGTGTCCCCGGATTGCTAAGTGCTCCGTTTCCTAATTGCGGTCACACATGTTCGTCTCGCAGCCGGTTCGGGTGCCGGAAAGAACAAGATCCGGGCACGGAGGCCCGGGCTACGAAGGACTATCATGAAGCCTTAGACCTGTTTCGTGGGACGGGCGTCCCTGCCCGTTATCTTCCGGGGCTCAGATTGTGCGACCGTATTTGCGCCGCGGATTGCTAAGGAACTCTTTTCGAGCCGGGTTAACCGTATCTTGACAATCCGCTGCTAGTGATGAACCTTCACTCTGCACGGCCAAACAACGGACCAGGGGCTTTCGGACCCACCGTCCGGAGGAAGGAGTATGTCGGCATGTCCCGGATTGTTATTGTAGGCGGAAGCGATGCAGGGATAAGCGCAGCTTTGCGGGCACGCGAGATTCAACCGTCATGTGAACCTCTCGTTGTCGCGGCCGATGCATATCCGAATTTCAGCATATGCGGGTTGCCGTTCTATTTGAGCGGGGAGATCGGCGACTGGCGGACGTTGGCTCACCGCACGGCGGACGACATCCGGTCCGAGGGAGTGCAACTACTGCTCGATCACCGTGCCGAAGCCATCGACCCGGACCGGAAACTCCTCCGTGTCGTCGGCGGAAACGGAACACTGGATCTGGACTATGACAAGCTCGTAATCGCCACGGGAGCCGAGTCCATCGTGCCAAACATCCCTGGAATGGACCTTCCGGGCGTGTTTCTGCTGCGGTGGATGGACGACGGTTTCGCCTTGAATAGGTATCTTTCCGAGTCACAGCCGAGGACCGCGGTCATCGTGGGGGGCGGGTACATCGGCATGGAAATGGCCGATGCACTGACTCTGCGAGGTTTGTCGGTCACCGTCGTGGAGTTCTTCGACACGGTTCTCACCACCGTGGATGCCGTGCTGGGACGCGTTGTGGCGGCCGAACTGCAAGGGCACGGCGTGAAAGTGGTTACGGGAACCGCGATTGAGTCAATACGGTCCGAAAATGGGGGCCTCCGTATTTCAGGGTCGGGCGGCTTTGCGGCGCGTGCGGACATGGTGCTGGTATCGGTGGGGGCAAAGCCCTGCGTCGCCCTAGCCGTGAGCGCGGGTATTTCGACGGGATTCAAGGGAGCGATCCAGGTCAATGCACGGATGGAAACAAATGTTCCCGATATCTACGCGGCCGGAGATTGCGTGGTGACCCGACACCGCCTGCTCGACAAGGACGAGTACCTCCCTTTGGGAACGACGGCTCACAAGCAGGGTCGGGTTGCGGGAGAAAACGCTGCGGGCGGAAACCGGGAATTTGCAGGATCATTGGGGACTCAGGCGGTGAAGATCTTCGATCTGACGGCGGCGCGGACCGGGTTTCGAGACGAGGAAGCGGCCCGGGCCGGGTTTGATCCGTTCACCGATGATTTCGAGACCTGGGACCACAAGGTCTACTACCCCGGCGCCCGGAAACTGCGCATCCGCATGACGGGGGACCGCAGGACCGGACGGCTCCTGGGAGTTCAGATACTCGGCAGGAAAGGTTCGGAAACGTCCAAACGGGTCGATATCTGTGCAACGGCGCTCTTTCATGGGATGAAGATCGAAGACCTTGCCGACCTCGACCTCAGTTACACGCCCCCGCTGAGCAGTCCCTGGGACCCGGTGCAGATGGCCGCGCATGCGTGGATACGCAATGCAAGGTATAGTGACGCGCTTTGAATACGGCGGACGCCTTCACGTTTGTCATTGCGAGCCCGAGGCTCTGGGAGGGCGTGGCAATCTCAGCCTTTCATGAGGCATTGAGATTGCGTTCCCGCGTTCTGCGCGGGACTGCGCTCCTCGCAATGACAGGAACGACCGGCGGGATCCTTCAGGAACTGGATTAGGATTACGGCGAAATTCAAAGCGCAATACCCTAATGCGAGGACCTGGGGCGACCGCACCGCGTCGGACCCGGATTGGCGTGTCTCCCGGCATCAGACATTATCCTGCTTTTCACCATGTACGATTCCGTAGAGAGCCGGCAATACCAGCAGGGTCAATACGGTACTGGAGATCAAGCCGCCGATTACCACCGTTGCCAGAGGTCTCTGCACTTCCGCTCCTGTACCCGTGGCAATCGCCATGGGTACAAAACCGAACGACGCCACGAGCGCGGTCATGAGGACGGGACGCAAACGCGTCAGGGCTCCCTCGCGAATTGCCTCATCCACGGGTTTGCCCTCCTCCCTCAACTTGTTGATAAAGGTTACCAGGACAAGACCGTTCAGCACCGCCACTCCCGACAGCGCTATGAAGCCCACGCCCGCTGATATCGACAAAGGGATGTCGCTCAACCAGAGAGCGGCAATACCGCCGGTCAGTGCCAAGGGGACGCCGGTGAACACGAGTAATGCCGACTTCACCGAGCCGAACGCCGCAAACAGCAAGACAAAGATGAACAAGAGAGCAACGGGCACGACGATCTTGAGCCTGTTCGCTGCTGAAATCATCTGCTCGAACAAGCCCCCCCAGGCAGTCCAATACCCCGGAGGAATGGAGACTTTCTTCCGTATGGCTTCTTCCGCCTCCTCGACGAAGGACCCGAGGTCACGACCCCGCACATTGGCGGTAACCACGACGCGTCGCTTACCGTCCTCCCGGGTGACCTGATTCGGGTTCAACTCGACGACGAGGTCGGCCACCGACCCCAAGGTTACGAAATTCCGCCGTTCCCCGGCTTGGAGGTCTTGAGTCGAAGCGGGAGGCTCCCCGGCGACGCCTCCTGGATCCGGCAGGGGTATGGGTAATCGTTTCAACGCGTCCAGGTCTTGCCTTAAGTCCTCCGGGAGCCGCACCACCAGGTCGAACCGGCGGTCTCCCTCGAAGATCAGTCCTGCGTTCTTGCCCCCAATGGCAATTTCAGCGATTTCCTGAACGTCGGACACATTCAATCCGTACCTGTCCATCTTCGCGTGATCCATTCGCGTGGTCAGCACGGGGAGGCCCGTGACCGGTTCAACCTTCACATGCGACGCCCCGGGTATTTTTTTCAGGACATCGGCAATTTGATTGCTCTTCTCCACCATGAGATCCATGTCGTCTCCGAAGACCTTCACTGCGACGTCGCTTCGCACTCCGGACAACAGATGGTTGAATCGCATGCGGATCGGCTGACTGAACTCATAGACCAGGCCGGGAATCTTCGCGACCTCCCGTTCCATCTGCCGCACCAAATCTCTTTTCGACAGCTTGGGGTCAGGCCATTGATCCCGCGGCTTGAGCACGATCACATTCTCGGTCACGCTTGGCGGATGAGGTTCCTGAGATATTTCCGAGGTGCCGATTCGCGTGAAGATCGTCTCCACTTGGGGAAACTTCTGTTTGATTATCTTTTCCATCACCGACTGCGTATGAATCGTGAGCGAAAGACTGGTGCCCGGAATTGCCATGGTGTGAACCGCTATGTCGCCTTCGTCGAGGCTTGGAATGAACTCGGTTCCCATGCGGTGAGCGGCAAACAAGCTCAGAATGACGATACAAACAGAGGCAACGATAACGACGACGCGGTTCGCAAGTGAGAAATCCAGTAGAGGGGCATATACTGCGGCGGCCCATCGGGTAGGTAAGTTTTCCTTGTGGGATGTCTTACCGGACAGAAAGATCGCCACGGCGGCAGGAACGAACGTGAAAGAGAGGACCAGCGCACCGGTCAAGGCCATGAGCACCGTCAATGCCATTGGAAGAAACGTCTTGCCTTCCACCCCGGTCAAGGTCAGGATGGGAAGGTAGACGATCATGATGATGAGTTCGCCGAAGAGCATCGGTTTTCTGACTTCGCGGGCAGCGTCTCTTACTATGTCGAGGCGCTCGGCCAGAGGCAGGGTCTTACCGGTCCTGCGTTGCTCCAAAGAGAGTCTGCGGGCACAGTTCTCCACGATCACGACCGCTCCATCGACGATGATTCCGAAGTCAACGGCTCCAAGGCTCATCAGGTTTGCACTTATCTTGCCGACGACCATTCCGGAGGCCGCAAAGAGCATGGATAACGGGATGACAAAGGCGGTGATGACCGCTGCCCGGAGATTTCCAAGGAAAAGGAACAAGATCACGACTACGAGGACTGCACCCTCGAATAGATTGCTCTTGACCGTCCGGATGGTTCTGTCGACAAGCTTGGTTCGGCTGTAGACCGGCTTTGCCGACACGCCTTCAGGAAGTGTCCGATTCACCTGTTCCAACCTTTGCGAGACCCGTTCGGCCACGATGCGGCTGTTTTCCCCCATCAGCATGAACGCCGTTCCGAGTACGGTCTCCTCTCCGTTCTTGGTCGCGGCGCCCGTCCGCAACTGTTTCCCCAGATGCACTTGAGCGACATCTCGTACTCGAATGGGAATACCTTGAACGTTTCCGACAATGATCCGCCCGATGCCCTCCAAATCGCGGACCTGCCCCGGCACTCTCACCAAGTACTGTCCGCCCCTTTTCTCAATGTAGCCGGCTCCCACATTAGCGTTGTTTTGCGACAGGGATTTGATGACATCCGAAAATGTGAGTCCGTGGGCAATGAGCTTCCATGGATCGGGAGTCACATGAAACTCCTTCTCATAACCGCCGATAACGTTTATCTCGGTGACCCCCTGAACGTTCCTGAGTTGAGGACGAATGATCCAATCCTGAATAGTCCGGAGATCGGTGAGCGTGTATGGCGTTCCATCGGGTTTTCGCGCATCCGGCAGCGCCTCCACCGTCCACATGTAGATTTCACCCAGCCCCGTCGCTATCGGACCCATTTTGGGTTCGATTCCCGGCGGCAGGTCGCTCTTGACCTCTTGGATACGTTCGCTCACCTGTTGCCTGGCAAAGTAGATGTCGGTTCCGTCTTTGAATATGGCGGTTACTTGTGAGATCCCGTAGTGTGAGTTGGAACGGGTCTCTTGCAGGCCTGGAATGCCCGCCAAAGCCGTTTCGATGGGAAAAGTGACACGCTGCTCGACTTCCAAGGGCGAATAGCCTTTGGACTCCGCGCTTACCAACACCTGAACATTGGTTATGTCGGGCACCGCATCGATTGTGAGATTTCCGAGATTGTAGATTCCAAGGGCTGCGATGCTCAGTGTGAAAGCGATCATCACCCATCTATGCTTGATGGAGAACTCAAGAATCCGATTTACCATGATGTAACCTTGTTACCCTATTCTGCGCATGCCGGAGCGGCAAAACGCCGACGATCCCTTAGTGCTTCGTGGCTTAAATTTGGTCGCACAACCTGA
>JAZDHD010000219.1:0-66695 GCA_043806215.1 Pseudomonadota bacterium
GCTTCGTTCAACGCGTCGGTCAAGCCGTCCGTAAAGGCAAAGAGCATTGAACCCGGCTCGATCATCATTCTTTCGGCGACATAGACTGGGGCATCGATGAGACCCACCGCAGGACCGGCCGGAATGGGGAGCATTATGAACTCCTGCCCGGGACCCGCGATGAACGGAGCATCATGACCGGCATTGGAGTACGTCAGCTCGCCGGAGCGGAGATCCAGGACGGCACAGAATATCGTGACGAAGGTGCATGTCTCGTTTTCTCGAGACAGCTGGCGATTGACTACGGACAGAATCTGGTCGGGACTCGCGCCTTGACCCGCGGCCACTCGGATGAGAAATGTCGTCACAGCCATAAACAGGGAAGCAGGCACCCCCTTGTCTGCAACGTCGCCGACCGCCATGCAGAGATGGTCTTCATCTATGAGGAAGAATTGGTAGAAATCACCTCCGACCATCTTGGCCGGTTCCATGACCGCATAGATGTCGAAGTCCTTCCGTTCCGGGAAGGCAGGGAATCTGGAAGGCAACATGCTTCTCTGGATTTGAGCGGCAATTGCCAATTCGCTTTCCATACGTTGTTTGGCTCCGGTCATCTCCATGAGATCGTGGATGTACTTCTTCAGGCTTACCGTCATGCTCTGGAATGCCTGGGCGAGGTTCCCGATTTCGTCATGACTCCGAATATCGGCCAGATCCACATCGAGATCTCCCTGAGCCACCCGCGCAGTCACCGTCGCCATCCGGCGCAACGGACCGGTGATGGACGCGGCGAGGGCCAAAGTCAGAGCGAGCATTCCTATTACGATGAGGGTCGCAATGCCGATCTGCTTCCTATATAAGCCGGTAAGTTGCGCCAGTATTTCATCCCTGGGAATGACGATTCCAAGCGACCATCCCGTGGAAGGAATCCGGGCAAATGCCAGGAAAGACCCCCGGGGGTTCAGTGACGTGCCGATGTCCGCAAACCCCGACGGCTCGGCGAGCATTTGCCGGACCACATCGTCGAAGCCGGGCTTTCCGGGCCGGTGAGCCGCCGAGGATAGGGATTCTTGAGCAATGGATCCCTCGGGTCGGACGAGGAAATTTCCCTTCCGCGACATGAGAAAGCAATAGCCGGTCTTGAAGACCTTGAATGATGCAAGACGCTCGGTCAACCAAGGTACGGAGACATCCGCCGTAAGTACGCCTTTGAAATTCCCCGATGTTTCCTCTCGTCCCCCGGTGAAGAGAGGATACGAGTAAGTGGTCATCATCACATTGCCGCCGCCTTCGTCGAAATACGGCTCACTCCAAAAGGGCTTTTTCAGTTTCTTTGATTCTCGGTACCATTCCTTGTCGAAATAGTTGTAGTCGTCGCTTCCCAGCTGGACATAGTGGACAACCCCCCCGCGCTCGTAATAGTAGGGAGAAAAGGCCTTCAAATGGGGATCAAACGCATAAGGTTCGAATGCCGCCGCACTTCCGAATATTCGTTTGTTCCTTTCGACAAAGGATCTGAGCAGATTGAGCAGGGCGGCTTTGTCCCGGTTGGATTCCTCGATGAAAAGAGCGAAAGTCTTCGCGACATCGGATATTCCAAGCAGTTCGCCTTCCATTTGAGAGGCGAGATACAGAGCACGGTCACGCGCCTGATCTTCGGCGGTATGGAGAATGATTCCACGGGAAAAGAGGTAGCTGTGAGCCAACAGCAGAGCCAGAACCAGTCCCGTTGCCAGGACGAGCAGCATCACTTTTCCTGTCAGTCCGCGAAAGAGGCTTATTTTCATGGGGTTACCCAAGAACGAATTGGCGAATCGCAGTGATCCAAACCTGTTCCCGGGACCCGTTCACTCGGCAACTGCGTGTCCGGGTGCGTCGAGCCAAGGTCTGATTTGAGCGATGATCCTACAGCCCGGCTCGCGTCTATTCATTGGGCGGCGAGAGCTTCGTCCAAGGAGTTGTAGACCGACAGTATAAGGGAAAACCCCGAAACATCGAATACTCTTCTTACCATGTCCTGCAAGGCGCAGCAGCAGAGAGAGCCGCCGTTTGCCTTGGCCTTCTTTCCCGCCACGAGAACCGTTCTCAGTCCTGCACTGCTGATGTATTCCAGCCCGCTTAGATCAAGGATCAACTGCCTCTCGCCTGCCTCGATCCACTGGATCAACGTTTGTTCCAAATCGCCGGCGGAGAGCGTATCCACTCTTCCCTGCACGGTGATCACTGCGACGTCTCGTGTCTTTGTCAAGGTTACGTTCACCGGTTCGTCCTCGGAAGTGTTGTGCCTGCTTTTCAGCCTCGGAGCCTGTATGGGCGTATACTAGCAGGCGGTCCGGCTCCGGTCAATAACAGGAGCAATCGGGGACATGATCCGATTTTGCGAACGGCGCCATGCGACCTCGCAAAACTCGGAATCGTGTCCCCGATTGCATGCCGTCCGTCACTGTGTTTCCCCTCGCCCGGGCACGCCGCGCCCGGGCGTGGAAGCCCGGGGAACCTTTACCTTCGTGAGAAGCCCCGCACATATGGCGGCTACGATCATCACCGCCCCGGAAGCGAAAAATAGCGCTCCATATCCCCAATGAATGAGGATCACTCCGCCGGCAAGCGGTCCGAGGAAATAACCGGCCTGGAACATCTCCATGGAGAGGTTGGTGTTCAACGCTCTCAGCTTGGGCTCGGAAATATCGAAAACCAGTCCGCTCAGCATCGGCATAGTGATGCCCCAGCCTAAACCGAAGATAATTCCCATGGCATGGAAGGCCGTTTCGCCGGAGATGTAAACCATTACAAAATATGACGCGGCAAGCCAAAGTGAAGCGACGGTGAGGAAACGCGATTTGTCGTAACGGTCAAGAAGCGGTCCGGCGATCAATCTCACACCGATTTCGCTGAATGTCGAAAGCGTGAAAAACCATCCGGCATTGCCGACATTCACCTTTTCGCCATACCCTTTCAGATAGAAGAACACCACTGTAAAGGCCGCCCAGACCAATAACGAGGCGAGCATAAGAAGAATGATCCTGGCGTCGCGCAGGTTGCCGAGCAAATCATTCCACGCGATCCCGGCATCCTCTTGCACAACGTTTTTCTTTGACCGGCCTCCGAAAAACGGCATGAGCGGAAAAACCAACACCATGGCAAGTCCAAACACATCCAGCACCCGGGTGAATCCGCCGAGAAAGGCACCCAACGGATTGAGTAAAGGTGGGATCACCGCGTACGGCAAAAGCGTCAGGACGGATAGAATGCCGAATGCTTGGGCACTTTTCCCCGGGGGAATGTGAGCAACGAGGATGCTTAAGGAGGCCGTTGCCAGAACCACATATGCCAATCCGTGGGCCGTGCGGATGGCGGACATCCTCCACGGCGTCGTACCGAGATCGTACATGAGCAGACAGACTATGATTCCGCAGGAACTCACGATAATCCAGAATCGGGCGTTACCTTCATGCAGGAACGGACTGATTATCGGCCGAACGACGAGCACGGCAAGTGAAAATACTCCAATGAGAAACCCCGACAATTCTTTTCCAAAGCCCAAGGTTCCCAAGTAGGCATCGAACTGAAAGAACACGGCCAGGTTGCAGAAAGTCAGGAACATGACCGCACTCAAGGACAAGAATTCCGGGGAGAGTATACGATCCGGCTTTTTCATGTTCCGTTACACCCGTATCGCATGAGACGGAACAGAAGATTTCCGGCCACAACCCTTCTGTACTCGGCCCCCGCGCGGACATCGGCTATCGGGGACACGGTTTTCCCGACGAGACTTGCGGCTTGTTCCAGTATTTCCGGCCTGAGCGGCGATTCTCTCAGGATGTTTTCGGCGCCCTCACAGGTCGCCACGGTAGGTCCAACGCTGCCCCAGGCGATCCGGATGTCATCGACCATCCCGTCCGGAGACAGGGACACCAAAGCCGCCATACTTGCGATGGCGCATGCCTGCGATTTTCTGCGTCCAATCTTTTCAAAGTGGTGGATGCCGAATCCCTTGGGTTTTGGAATCCTGATGCCGGTGAGCACTTCCTGGCGGCTCATCTGCACTTGTCCCGGTCCGCTGATGAATTGGTCGATAGGGACGATCCTCGTTTTCTCGCGTGATCGGATTTCCAGGAATGCTCCCAGGACGTACAGGGGCGGGAGTGTGTCCCCGGCGGGGGAGGCATTGACGATGTTGCCGCCAATGGTGCCCATGTGACGAATCGGCGGAGATGCCAGGATTTGCAGTGCCTGAACAAGAACGGGCAAATGCCTGTGTATAACGCCGCTTTCCAGCAGTTCCGCGTGGGTGGTTCCGGCTCCGACAAGAATCTCGTCGCGCTCCTCCCTCACCCCTTGGATCTCCGTCAAACGCTCGATGCAGATAAGCCCGTCAACGGCGATCTCTCCACGGCGGAGCTTAACCAGGAAATCCGTTCCACCCGCGAATATTCCGGCATTGGGCTCGCCGTCCATAATGGACCAGAGCTCATCAAGAGTAGTGGGAAGATAAACCCGTCTCACTCATACTCCTCGGGGCACGGTGTTTCCGCAGCGTGCCGCACCGCATCCACAATCTTCTGATAACCCGTGCACCTGCACAGATTGCCGGCCAATCCTGCCCGTATTTCCTCTCGGGTGGGCGCGGGGTTGCGTTTGAGCAGGTCCGCGGAGGCCAGGACCATCCCGGGAATGCAGAACCCGCATTGAACGGCCCCATGCTCTGCAAAGGCCTTCTGAATGGGGTGCATGGATTCATTGCGTTCCAGTCCCTCGATGGTGACAATGCTTCGACCCTGAAGTTGCGCAGCCAACATGAGGCAGGAAAGACGGCTTTCGCCCTCCACCAATATGGTACAGGCGCCGCAATCACCGCTTCCGCATGACTCCTTGGTACCGGTGAGTCCCAGATCTTCTCGTAGAAGATCCACGACCCGCCTATCCGGCGGCGTGTCGACGCTTCTTTCCTCTCCGTTCAATACGAATGCGACAATCACTGCGGCACTCCTTTCTCCAAGCCTTGGAGAGCCGCTAGGACTCGTTCCGAAGTCATGGGATAGTCTGCTGTTCTCACCCCGCACGCGTCCGCCAAGGCATTGGCGATTGCGGGCATCGGTCCGTTAATTGAGATTTCGCCAATCCCTTTGAGTCCGTACGGACCGGTGGGTTCGAAAATCTCAACCGGAACCGATTCCATTTCGGGAACATCCGGGGCGGTAGGGATGACGTACGAAGCAAAATCGGAAGCCGTTATACGTCCTCGAGTGGCGGGCATTTCCTCGCTGAGTGCGAATCCCAGGCCCTGGGCTATGGCCCCGTGAATTTGCTGCTCATAAATCTGAGGGTTCATGACGGTTCCACAGTCGCTGACGGCAAGGTACCGGCACACGGTGATCTCGCCGGTGAGTTCATCGACCTCCACAAGTGCCAGGTGCGCAGCGTAGGAGAAGAGCGTGTGAGGAAAACCGTGGAGCCTGAGCCCGGGTCCTGCATCGAAATTCTCGTGAGCCGTGGGGGCTCTAAAGTGATGAACGGCCGTCCGCTCGGCTTCATTCATGAACGCGGCAATGCCGGCCAGTGGAAAATCCTTTCCCGACGGCAAGTGCCTCACGTGACCGGGAATGAGTGCGGCTTCATCCCTCGACAATGCCATGAGGAGGTCCGCAGCCCGCTGAAGAATCCTTTTCTTGAGCTCTTCAGCGGCGCCGATGAGGGCGTTCCCAAAGGTGTACGTGCATCTGCTTGCAGATGCCGAACCGGAAGGAAGAGTCCGGTCGGTGTCGGGCAACACCAATTCCATCCGATCAACCGGTTGACCAAGAATGCCGGCGGCAATCTGAAGATTGGTCGAAGCGTTGCCCTGGCCCATGTCCACGACACCGCTGTAGACACGGATCTTGCCTTCACAAGTCAATTCCACCTTGGCGTTGGCCGTATCCGGTACAACGGGCCCATACCCCGATCCGTGCATCAGAGCCGCAACACCCGCACCTCTCCTCTTGAACAAACCCGCGCCTGCTTTCCACTCTTCACGGGCTTTCCAGAGCGGATGCTCCCGCACGCTCGTCAGGCATTCCCACAGACCCGTAGAGTTCACGAGGGTTTTTCCGACGCTGTTCTTGTCTCCCCGGCGCACGGCGTTTTTCAGTCGTATCTCGAGTGGGTCCATACCAAGTCTTTCGGCCGCCATGTCGATCATTTGCTCGATTGCGGCCGTGACCTGGGTGACGCCGAAGCCCCTGAACGCACCGCCAATGGGGTTGTTGGTATACACACATTTTCCCACAAGGCTCACATTCGGAATGCGGTATGCTCCACCCGCGTGTTCCATGCCCAGTGCGAGTACAACGCCTCCCAGATGATCGTATGGGCCCGTGTCCAGCAAGATCTGCACGTCGAGACAGTGTAGTGCACCGTCCCGTTTGACGCCGAGCCTGTAGAACAATTTGGCCGGATGGCGCTTGGTACCGGCGAGGAACGATTCCTCTCTGCCCCACCACATCTTTACCGGTCGTCCGCCGGAGTTCAGAGCGGCCAGGCCGAGAAGCGTCTGGACGGTTACTCCGTCCTTCCCTCCGAATGCTCCTCCGGGATATGGAGCAATTATGCGCACGTCGCCGACGTTCAGTCCCAACGCTTCGGCCGTCTCGGTTCGATCCCTGAAGGGCGTCTGAGTCGAACAAACGATGAGGAGTCCGCCGTCGTCCCGCAGCTGAGCCCATCCCGATTCCGTCTCAAGATACGCGTGCTCTTGCCTGGGGGTCTCGAAAGACCCTTCCACCACGACATCGCATTCGGTCATAGCCGTGGCACCGCTGCCGGTGTGGTACTCACCCGCCAGGAGGAGATTGCCTTCCGGATGGTTTTCGTGAATTATTGCTGCACCATCTCCCAGTGCATCCTCCGCGTGAAATATCCCCGGAAGCGGTTCATGGTCAAAAGACACCAGATCCAACGCCGTCCTGAGACTCTCCCGGGTTTCCGCCACCACAAGGGCAACTGCGTCGCCGCAGTGACGCACCTTGTCGTCCGCGAGAACGGGTTGGTCCTTTTGCACGACACCTTGCCTGTTGGTTCCGCGGACGTCGGAATGTGTCAAGACGGCGAGGACCCCCGGCACGGCGGCCGCTTCCTTGGTGTGGATTTGTCCCAAGACCGCGTGCGGTATGCCGGCCCGCTTCACTCCGCACCACGCAAGGTCCTCTCCATAGTAATCCGAGGCGTACTTCTCCCGGCCCGTGACCTTGTCATACGCGTCGGCCCTTTGGACGGAAACGCCAATGCCGGGAGGTCCGCCGGCCGATACACTCTCTTGCTGCAACGCCATTCCTATTCCATCCATGAACGGAAGTGCGGTCGATTGAATAACTTAGAAGACTCCCTGTTCCTTAAGGATTTCTTCCAAGACTTGGATGAATGGCTCCACCGCGTCGGCCGTAGACACGGTGACGCGTATATGGTTGGGAAACCTGAACCCAGTCATGGTCCGCACCATCACACCCTGTTTCATCAGCTTTCTATACGCGAATGTATCACTGATCGGAAGTCGGATCATGAGAAAGTTGCCCTCGCCGCAGATGAAGGGAAGCCCCAAACGGTTCAACTCCCGGGTAAGGTAACTCTTGCCCCGGCGGACCATTTCCCGGGTCCGCATTACGTGGCGATCCTCGTTTACGGCGGCGATCGCCGCCTCCTGGGCCAGTGTGTTCACTGAATAGACGACGCAGGTTCTTCGAATCGCCGCGACCAGATCCTCGGAACCGGCAAGGTATCCGATCCGTAGACCGGCAAGGCCGTACATCTTCGAGAATGTACGGAATACCACCAGGTTGGGATACTCTTCAATCAGCCTCATACCGTCGGGAAAGTCGGCGCTTTCAACGAATTCGGCATAGGCCTCATCGAGCACAACGATCTGCCGGCCGGCCACGGCGTCGAGAAACGTGCGGAGTTTCGTTTCATTCCAGTACGTTCCGGTGGGATTGTTCGGATTGCAGACAAAGAGCACCTTGGTGCGCGGGTCGATCCGTTCGAGCATCGCTTGATCGCAAAATCCGTAATCCTTCAACGGTGCCAGTTTGGCCTGAACCCCGGAGAATTCCGCCACCCATTCATACACCGCGAACGTCTTGTCCGCGGTAATGATGTTGTCCCCCTGTTGGCAAAAGGCCTTTATAACGAAGGTGATGACCTCGTTCGCTCCATTGCCCACGAGAAACTGATCAGGATCCTTGTTGAATCGTTCCGCCAACTTCCGCCTGAGGTAGAAAGCGTCGCCGCTGGGGTATTGAGCGGCCTTCTCCGCAGGGAACTTCCTCATTACCTCCTGCGAAGCGGGAGGCGGACCCAAGGGGTTCTCATTGTTGTTGAGGCGGATCAACCGGGAGCAACCGTACAGCTTCATGAGCTCCGCATCAGGTTTGCTCGGTATGTACGCCTCGAATTTCTTGATGTAGTCGGGTAGCAGCCTCTCGAGAACGACTTCCATGTTTCAATCACTCTCCGTCCCGTGCTGAAACACCACGATGTCGCCCTTTCCGCAGTTGGGGAGGATGAGTCGAGGCCGGAAGCCGTTCTTGTCCAGAGCAGGTGAAAAACGCGAGTGCCAGGGTTTTCCCAGGTCCATCTCGAAAAAGATGCAGTGGATTCCGCCATTTTCGAGAACTTCCACATCGCCCGATAACGTTTCTTCCGCGTCGTCGCCCCACCAAATGGGACGGAGTGTGACAACGGCCCTCACCTTATCGAATTCCGCGGAGATTACGGAAAACGGCGATCTTGTTTCCCCCTGGTCACTGATGAGTTTGATGTCGCGGGCAAATGCCATCCGGCCGTAATCAAGCTCGAGGAAGCTTACCAGGGAAGGATGGGCCCAGACTGCGGCACCTGGATCTTCATGGAGATGCCGATAGAACACGGGCATCTCAACGAATCGTCCATCCTGGGTTTCAGTGAGAGTGCCGAGTTTCTCGAAATAGCCGGCAGGAAGGTGCCCGGTCGGATATTGATTTATGATTCCAACGGCCTGCGTCTTTACCGCGGTCCCTATGCATTGGTCGACGAGCTCCTGCGCCATCACCTGGGCCTGAGGTTGTGCAAACACATACGGACCGCAGCAGTCAACCGTTTTCAGGGTCCGAAACCGCCACAGCAGCCCGCCTCCTATGCGGCCGAATTCATCACAGGCAATAGCGGCCCGGTACGCCTGCACCGCGGCCATGTCCACCACCTTGCCGGGATAGTTGAAATCAACCGGCAGCACATGCCCCCGATAATATGAGTGCACGAGTCGGAGAAACTCCTTCAATTCTTCCGGCTCCGGCATTCGAATGGAGAATCGTTCCAGCGGCCTTGTTTCCGCAACCGTCGAGTCCAGGCCCGGATACGCCTTCTCCTTTATGAGATTGACTCGAAGTCCTTTCTCGTCGGACGCGAAACGAAACCGGTCTACCATTCTCGCTGCTATCAACAGGCCGGTTTCGTGAACCCTTTCCAGTGCATCCCCATGTGGGTGCTCGGTCAGATTGAACGCACGCATGTCGAATTCCCGAGGGTGAAACAGGAATTCCGTTTCAACGAAATAGCCCCCGCTTTTGCAGCGCATTTCGATGGGGCGTTCAGGGGCGCCGCTCCGGCAGAGATACGCAAAGATCTCTTCCACTGCCAGCGTAAGCATGAGCGCGTCCGCCCTTTCAAGTCCGAATGCGGTTGCCGAATTCTCGACAAAGGAAACGGCAACCGGCAAGAGGCTTGTCCGAGCGGTCAAGCTCAGCGTGACTTCCGGGTTTGAATCATGGACCACGGGTAGCTCCTGATAAATACTCCACGGGGAAGGCCCGAGATCCTCCATTACAGTCAAATCCGGTAAACTGTCAACAAGTGATTCGGGGGTATTTTTGCAGTCATGAGGAATCGGCAGGCATTCATTGCCGCACGAAAGGAGAGGCCGCCTCAGACGTCCAGGGTTTTGTCGTCTCCATTTCCTTGAGATGTCTTCGGATCGCGGTGATAGTAGCGGTGATAGTAACGGTTGTAGTATCTGGAATTGTAATAGCTCGAACCATACGCTTTCTTACGGTCGGCCATATTGAGGACGATTCCGATTAACCTGCCGTGACCGTGCAGCACTGCGTCTTTTGCTTCACGAAGGACCTCCAGGGGGGTATGACCGGCCCTGATTACCAGAATGATTCCATCAGAGTATCCGGAAAGAATCCGAGCGTCCACGAGGCCCAAGATAGGCGGAGCATCGATTATAACGGTGTCGAAGACCTTCTTGCACGCGTCGAGAACGTCTTGAATCCTCCTATTCTTGAGCAGAGCCACCGGGTTATCCGGGATGAAACCCGCCGGCATGTAGTAGAGCCCCGGAATATGGCTCTGCCGGATGGCCTCCTTCAGCTTCTGGGTCTTTCCGGTCAAGAGATCGCTTAACCCCACATCGCTCGGCCTGCCATGGAAGACTTGGTGAATCCGGGGATTCCGCAAATCCCCATCGATGACGAGCACACGCTTCTTCTCGGACGCGACCACGGTTCCCATGACAACGGAAATAAGGGTCTTGCCTTCCAGAGGAAGCGCGCTGCTCACCACTATGGACGCACCGGAATCCCGAGGCATAAAGGCGGCCACGGCATTTTCGACGATTCGGACGGCGTCGGTGAACGGCGAAGACGGGTATCGATGAGCCATGAATTCCGGGCCGGCCAACTTGGGATCTCCAATTCCCTTGTTCGGGTCCCTCTCGAGGATCGGTACTGCCCCGAGTATCGGGAGGTTCAAACGGTCTTGAATTTCCTTGGTTGACTGAACCGTGTTGTCGATCAGTTCCAAGCAGACGGCCAAGGCAACGCCTCCCAAAAGGCCCAACAGGGCCCCGACAAAGATGATCTTGGCCTTCTGGGGTTTCACCGGAGCAAGCGGCAGCGATGGGGGGCTCGAAATGACGATCTGGTGACCCATGACGCCATGGTCCATTTCGGCTTCCTTTGACCTCTGCAGAAGCATCAAGTACAATTTCTCGTTCGCTTCCACCGCCTTCTTGAGAATGCTGTACTTCACGCTCAGCGCGTTCTTTCCGATAGCATCCTCTTTCGCCTTTTCATAGGCCTCCTTGGAAGCCGTCTCAGTCTTTTTCGCGGTTTGCAGGGCCGACGAAAGAGAGTCCTTCTCGATATCGGTTATGGCCTTCTCGATGGACTCGATCTTGTTCTTCAACAAGGCAACCTTGAAATAATCCGGGGAATAGATGGATTCCATGGCCGTGTGTTCCGATCTCAGGGTCGCCAATTGGTTTTTGAGGATCTTGAGGTAATCGCTTCCAATTTCCGGCGGAAGCACCCTCTCCTTTTGAAACTGCAGGGACTCGAGCTTCACCCGTTCAGCCTTGGATTCAACCCAGTTCTTTCCTGCACGTTCGAATTCTCCGATCTTGGTATTGGGGGTCTCACTCAAGTGAACAATGTCATGCTCCTTGGAGAAATCCAACAACTCCTTTTCAGACTCTTTCAAGCGCTTCTCGGACTCGGTCAACTCGGTATTGATCCAATCCTTCATCTTGGATCCAAGCTGATCGCTCTTCTTTGTACTCATGTCGATGAAGGTTCTCAGGTACTCGTCCAGCATCTCCCGTGCCAGGAGAGGATCCGAGGCCCCCATTTGAACTTCTATCATCTGGGTGCCCCTGAGGGGGGTGACGGTCACTCGTGACCGAATGGAGCTGATCGACGCGGACTTCATTCTCTCCTGATCAAGGATGACTTTCCGGTTGTTCTCCTCTTGGGCGGTATCTTGAGCCGATTCGGTGCCGGTTTTCTCGGGAGCGGCCGGCCGGCCGGCCGACTCGGGCGACGGCTTGCCCTCCTTCTTGGCCCTCATGTTATCGAGGAATTTCTCGGCCAGTCCCTGACTCTCTAAGATGGAAATCTGAGTCTGGTAGTACAGATCGAATTGGTTGAAGAAACCAAACAGGTCCGTCACACTCGTCGACCGAGGAAACAGTTTGTTGATTTCAACCACTGACCGTGAAAGGTAATAAGGAGTCGCCGTATACGCTATGAATCCGGCTATGCCCACCCCCAGCAAGAAGACCGACACAACCGTCCATTTGCGGTGAAGAATGCTCCAGAAGTAGTCCATCAAGGACTTCTGGTCCTCGCCGGGGAAGTCGAAGAAGCCCTTTATTCTGCTCTCGTCACCGGCGGTGTTCGGCAACCGCAGATCGTCTCTTACCGGGGGGATTTCATTGGCGTCACGGGGGGCGACATCCACCTCGTGGCCCTTGCGATTCATTCTGTAAGCCTTTCGTCACCTTCCTGCACGAAGCCTTCCGTCGGGGTGATGACACAAGTAATCGAGTTCACTGAAATAGGTGGGTTAGGATCCCGCTTTTGGACCGCACACTCCTTACCGCAGTTTTCACCTCCTATAATAATATGTAAACACTCAACGGACAAGAGAATAGTCGGCGGAGAGTGTAAGATTTTCAAACACTTTCGCGAGGCTCAGTAGTCGGTCAACGTGAACCTGCCGCAACCTATTGGTATAACGAGGCAATGATTAGCGATCCCTCCAGGAGCCGCCAAGAGAAGGTGCTCCTTGAACGCTGTTCCGATTTCTTCCCAGGACGGATTCCAGAAGCGAGATTATCCGGTCCTGCTCGTCATCGGTCATATGGGCATACAATGGAAGTGCCAAGCATTGTTGCGTTGCGGTCCACGTGTTCTTGAGATCGCCCACGATCCGGTGAGGCCGGTTGCGGAAAGCGGTCTGGCAATGGACCGGCATGCCGAAATACCTCTTGCTCTGCACGTCGTTCCTCCGGAGCACCTCCATAACGCCGGCTCTATCCATGGCCGCGTCCGGTCCTATGATGAGGGTAAAATAGTTTCCACTGCTCGTTCTATCTTGGGGTACATGCTGAACCCTGCATCCCGGGAATCGTTCGGTAAATTGGGAATATCGACGGATCAGTCTCAACCGGGAACGAATGAGACTATCAGCGTTGCTCAGGCTGAGAATGCCCACCGCTGCGTGCAATTCACTCATTCTTGCCGATAAGCCGTTGGAAAGCATCTCTTCCCCACCGGGACCCTTTCCGTAATCTCTCATGCTCTTCATCGCTTCGGCCACGGCATCGTCGTCGGTCGTTACAAGACCGCCTTCCACGGCCGTCACCACCTTGCTGGGACTCAAGGAGAAGACCTCACACAGGCCGAACCCTCCAGCCCGCCGACCCCGATACACGGCCCCAAGGCCTTGCGCGGAATCAAAAATCAGCGGAATGCCGTACTTCTCCGAGATCCCCATCAATCCGTCTACGTCCGGAGGGAGTCCATAAATGTTAACGGGACAGATTGCCGCAGTTGCAGGTCCTATGGCCTCGACGACGCTTTCCGGGTCGATGGTCAGTGTCTCCGGTTCGCAATCTACGTAAACCGGAGTCAATCCATTCCATGTCAACGCCTCCACCGTAGCGGCAAATGTGAACGAGGGGACCACGACCTCGGCACCTTCCGGGAATTTGCAATGCGCAAAGGCAAGGATTAAGCCGGAAGTGCAGCTTGCAACCGCCACGGCATGTCTTGCGCCCGTGAATTGCGCGATCTCCTCCTCCAGCCTTGCCACCAGACGGCCGTTCGTCACCTGGCCCGACTCCAGGGACTCTTGGAATACGGCACAAATCTCGTCCGAAGTCGGTAAGGTTGGTCGCGTCAACGGAATACTGTTGTTGGAACCCATTGTCATCGTGAAATTCTCACCGGGTTGCCCGTGTCAGTCCCTTGAGGTCGACACGGAGAAACGGTCCCCGACTTCATCCGTACCGGCGCCGTCAAGGTCCGGCGCCGCCGGAGCATCCTCCACGGGAGCGTAATCCGGAACCAGTCTCTTCAGAATTCTACGCACTTCTCCATTGTCCGTACATCCGTCCATCATTGCCACGGCACGGTCGATTTCCGCTATCATAGCTTCGGGGCCGACAACCGGTTGATCGTACGCGACGATCTTCTTGTGACCGGTTTCCAGCATGAACTCACCACTGGAGTAGAGCTCTTCCATCAGCTTCTCACCCGGCCGAAGGCCGGTAAATTCAATGGAAATGTCATTGGGATCACGTCCCACGAGCTGGACCAGTTGCTGCACCATGTCACAGATTTTGATGGGCTCACCCATTTCCAAGACGAGTATCTGTCCCGATTTTCCCAGAGCGGCCGCTTGCAGCACAAGTGTAACCGCTTCGGGAATGGTCATGAAATACCGACGCATTTCGGGATGGGTTATTGTGACCGGGCCGCCTTTGGCGATCTGATCGAGGAAAAGAGGGACCACGCTGCCCTCGGAGGCAAGAACGTTGCCGAATCTTACCGACATGAACTTCGTGGTGCTCGTGCGGCTGAACGCCTGACCGTAGATCTCGCAAATCCTCTTGCTCGCACCCATCACGCTGCGAGGTTTGACCGCCTTGTCCGTCGATATGAGAAGAAACGTGGAAACCCCGAACTCATCCGAGACTCTGGTCAAGGTACGCATCCCGCCCACGTTGTTCTTGAAACACTCTACACTGTTCAGCTCCTGCATTGGCACGTGTTTGTGCGCTCCGGCATGAAACACGAGTTCCGGACGGAACCGTTCGAACTCGCAGCGGACCCTGGGTTCGTCTCTTACGTCGCAAAGGATGGGTACAATCTTGTTGCCGGCCTCACGACCAGCGATCTCACTCAATTGCCTGTGGATGTGAAAGAGGTTGTTTTCAGAGCGTTCTATCAAGATGAGACGCTTCGGGTCGCGCTTCAGGATCTGGCGGCAGAGTTCGCCCCCTATGCTGCCCCCCGCGCCGGTGACAACCATCGATTTGTCGAATACCAGGCTCCGGACTTGATCGCCGTCTATGTGAATCTCCTCACGGCCCAGCAAGTCGGATATGTTTATGTCTCTGAGTTGTCGAAGCTTTTCCGATCCGTGAATAATCTCATGAAGCGCCGGCAACGTCTTGACCGAAATACTCAAGCCTTTCATTATATTGTAGATGCGCTTCATCTGAATGCTGTTGGCCGAAGGAATCGCAATGATGGCCATTTGGACGGAATTCTCATCCACATAGACCGGCACGTCTTCCACAGTTCCCCGTACGGGAATTCCATGTATGAACAGACCCAACTTGCCCGGGTCGTCATCGAAGAACCCCCTGACGCGCAGACCGGACCGCGGATTACGCACAATTTCCCGTGCGACCATCTCACCGGAGTCACCGGCGCCGATGATAACAGCGTCCTTTGCATTGGCCGATTCACCTTTACCTATGATGGCCCGAGTGGTCTCCCTGAGGTACCGGATACCGACGCGTGCTCCACCGATGAGTACGAGGCTGAGCAGGAAATCGATGAGGATCACTCCCCTCGGGACGATCAGGCTGTTCGATCCGACACGGAGGACAACCAATGCACAACTGCCTATCAAGCCATACAGGAGAAGCCGTGGAAGATCGCTCAAGCCCACGTAGCGCCAGTTGGTGGAATGCATTCTCAAGGCGTAGAATAACGTGAGTTTGAATACCGACAGGTAAGGCAGGATCAGCAGACGCTCGGCGTTGAATGCCCCGGGCACCGCGAAATCGAACCGGAACTCGTACGCCAGCCAGAAACTCGCTCCCCCGAGGAAGAAGACCGCGGCGAAGAGAAGATGGTTGAAGCGGATGTACCGGGCAACCACGGTAAGCGAGGATTCCAACCGCTTCACGATCCGGTATAGACGATGATCGAATTGGCCGGCCTTCATGTGTCGGGTTCTCTAATCCACAAGAATCTGGTATGACAAGAGCGTGTTTTAAACGCATGACTACATCCATGATAGCCGCATTTGTCTGAGCTTTCAATGGTTGTGAAGTAAACAGCCCGACACTCATGCCGCGAAAGCCCCCGCCACGTATGAAAGGCCCGGCAGCTTCGCTTCAGGGCACGAGAGTCGGCGGCTCGTCAGGTGACACGTTGGCCGGTAGGAGAATCAACGCCGGGGAATTTGTCGAAGACTTCCGTTCCGGGCTTACCGATCTTGATCTCATGCTCAAGTACGAGCTTGATGAAGACGACCTACGGGTGCTCTTCAAGAAATTACTCGCGGCAAACATGCTGTCGAAAGACGACCTCCAAGAGCGTCCGGCAACCGTTTCGCGCGCTCCGGGGAGTTCACCTGCCGCCCCGGTACCCGTCGAATCGTCCGTCCGCGGGTCCAAGCCCGCAATGCCGGACCGGCGTGACACCATCGGGAAGGCGCCGGCCCTGGATCCGCAGGGATGCGGCAATAAGGGAAAAACAAAGGTCTGTCCGTCCTGCTCGAGGGCGATACCCTCGGAAGCCGTACGATGTGACCACTGCCGAACCCGGCTCGATGGAAGCGATTGGGGACCGGATCCGGATATTGCGGCAACCGGCGACCGTTCACATGCACTCAAGGTGATGGCCAAGGGGATTGCCGGGATGTTGATTGGGTTGATAATGCTGCTTTTCGGCGGAAAAGTGGGCTTGCTCGTCGGCACACTGGTGTTGCTGGGGTGTACGGGCTATTACGTGTGGGGCTGTTGCGTTTACATCGGCACAAAAGGGTATCAGATGTCCGTGGGACTTCTGGGTCTGGTGCCTTGCTTCTTGGGGCTTGCAATCCTGCTCCTGATGCCTGAAAAGTAGAACGGTGCGGAAGCCGCACGCGGGTTTCGGCCTCACGAGTGGTATCCGCACATGGGTGGTGTACCAACTAGCTGAAATCACTATCCCTCGCGACTCTGGTGTGTCTTTCGGACACATTTTCCTTCTCACGTGTAACTCAACTGCTCCCCCCACCTCGTGACCCATACTCCTAATGTATTGAGACGGCAGGGCATTTCCGGCACGACCCCAAATGAGGGTTGCCGGTACAATATATGCATACCATAGAGGCGGGTTGCAGACTTGCCCATACAGATCATACGTAGATTTCAGGGGAATTGAGGGCCGGGAATATTACTCCGGCGACGACCGAGACCAAAGCAGGAGGAAGACGCGTCGCAGTAGTCGGTGTGACGGAATTTCGCACTAACCGAGGCCGTTCCGCCCCAATTGAAAAAGGAGGCTGCCATGATGATCAAACGCATTCTTACCTGGTCCGTCCTGATGGTAATGGCATGTGTCGCGACGGTTCCGGTGGCGGGGGCGGAGCAGCCGATAATTATTCCTGTCATTTTGGTCGTGTCCCAGGATACAAACCTGCCCAACCCGGCGGCACCCCTGAAACTGCAGGCCGCGGTGTACAGCATTCGAGCCGCCGACAAGCAACCTCCGGCGACGCTTCCCAGCCTGCCGCAGGCTGCCGGCACGGAACGCGCCGAAAGAGACGAAGTCCGGTTGGACGATTGCAGCGTGCACCGCGTTGATGTCGTTTCCTTGATTCACGGTAAAGCGGACGCGTCCGGCTCGATGGAAGTGAGCCTGCCCATGCTCCTGAAAATGACCATTAGGGGCGGAGAAGCGGCGGTGTCGATCAGTTGCGGGCCCCACGGGTCCGGCAGGCAATGGACGGATCGGCAGGGCCCCGTAATTCCGGCAACGGACCTTTTGACGGGCAGGCCTACCACAGTGAGGCCCGAGTACACTGAAGAGTATCACCGCATTGTTGGATCGAATACACGATAATGTTGACGAGTTGCTATGCTGTGAGTTTGGATTGAGTAGTCACTTGATACCGCATATGAGGCGGCGGCACCGTCCGGCAGAAATGATCCGGGAATTGAATCGTGCCGCCGCCCTCGGAAACGTTGGGGCGCAGGCTTAATACTACGAGGAAAATTGCTCACGCACCCCAACGTTTCATACCATCCATCGGCATCAAATCCCCTTAAGTGCTTCATTTCATAAGTTCGGTCACACATTGTCGTCTCGTTGCCATGTTGGGTGCCTGCGAGAAGAATATCCGGGCACGGAGGCCCGGGCTACGAAGAACAGAGACCAAGCCGGTCGTACACCGTGGGACGGGCGTCCCTGCCCGTCATCTTCCGGGGCTCAGCTTGTGCGACCGAATTTATGCCACAGAACACTAAGTCGCCGGCATTGGGTGGAATCCCCCCGGCTCAATCCGATGCCCCCAGGGCTTCGCACTGAGTCCCCTGTGGAGTCCTGAAAGGAAATACGTCCCCAATAACCAGTGCGCCGGCGTTGGTATCCACCAGGGACTCGGTGTAGCAGATACCCGAGCTGTAGGGGGAGGGGTATGGATACGTGTTCCAGGAGCCGGCCTGTCCGTTGCCTTCGTCCGGACCACACGGCAATGGCAACGCACCCAAATCCCCGCCGCCCACCACCGGGACTCTGTACACATATCGCTGATCCAGACGCGGGTGGCTGCCCTTGAGAGCGCATGCGGTCATGATCCATCTACTGTTGAGCTGCTCCATCTTTACCAGTACTTGGCACTTGACCGTACCGCCGCGCCAACCGTAATACGGCCCCACCAAGTACTTGACCGCGTTCTGCCGGAATATCTGGGCAGCGAATTCTTCGTCGAATTTTTGATCCAAATCCACGAGTTCCACACCGAGCCGTTCCACGGATGCATGCAGCTTCGCAATATCCGATGATGCCGCTCTATCGCAGGAGGCCCTCTTGTACGATATGTAATAGGGCACCGCTACGGCGAGAATTATGCCTACGATGGCCACCACGACCATGATCTCAATCAGAGTGAATCCCCCGTCGCAGTCCATTGTCCTTCTCATGGCCGTTCCCCTCTCCACAACACGTATCTTCAGATCTTGAATCTTCTTCGCAAACCGCTCTGAAACTCTTTGCCATAATTGATTATCGCCCCCCGCCGCCTTTCCGTGAGTATATCACGGTGCTCTCGGAGATGTCAAAGCTCAAGGCGCCCCCGCCGTTGCGACATGACGTAGAGCCCGGTCGGACCGATGTCCCGCGCGCAACGTTCTTATGCTTCATATGTAACTTCTCAATAAGTCCGGGCCATTTCCCCCCTCTTATCCCCCCGCAAGCGGGGGGAAGCGCTCCCTCCCTGCTTGCGGGGAGGGTCGGGGAGGGGAATTCTTGGAATTCGCCCGGGGTTTTTGAGAAGTTACTTCATATTGGGAAGTCAATGCGGTCAAGATTACGGACGGAAGCGACAGGGAGGCATGCCTTATGTCGGGCGAGACATATGGCTGACATGTCCTATGTCTGCGAATGCATAGCCAACTAATGTCGGTTTATCGCCAACGTCGCCAATTGTAACGTAATTCGTGTTTCACGTGTGACTTTTGTGTTGACATATTGTACTGCCGGATCTAGTCTAAAAGCGAGGCAATGCGAAAACCACCATTCAATTCACCGACGTCTTCGAATTCCAACTAAAGCAGATCGTTCCCATCAAACAGGAGGTTACGGTGCCGGCAGGACCATTGGTCGCTTCCAACAATCGTTTCCCTGTTGGATTACTGCTTGGGATTCATAGAGACCCTCTCGTCACAGAAAGGAGACTGCACGGATGAATGTGACACGCCGAGAGTTCCTCGCCGTCTCGGGTGCCGTAGGTGCCGGTTTGGCGCTCTCATCACTGGGCATAGATCTGGGGCCTGCAAAGGCGTATGCCGATGACGTCCGGATCAACAAGCTCAAGAGCGCCAAGCAAAGCACGACGATCTGTCCCTACTGCGCCGTAGGCTGCGGAATCATCTGCTACACCGACTCCAACGCAGGCATCATCATCAACACCGAGGGAGATCCCGATCACCCCGTCAATCAAGGATCATTGTGCCCAAAAGGGGCGGGACTTTTCCAGATTACTTCCAATAATCCGGATCGTCTCAAGAAGGTCCTCTACAGGGCGCCCGGCTCGGACAAGTGGGAGGAAAAATCCTGGGACTGGGCGTTGATGGAGATCGCCAAGAGAGTCAAGAAGACCCGTGACGAGAACTTCATGGAAAAGAACGCCAAGGGTCAGGTCGTCAACCGTGTCGAGGCCATTGCCCATATCGGCAGCGCGGCATTGGACAACGAGGAGTGCTGGCCGATTCAAGCCATGATGAGGGCGTTGGGGCTCGTATGGATCGAACACCAGGCACGCATATGACACAGCGCCACTGTTGCGGCTCTGGCAGAGTCGTTCGGTCGAGGCGCCATGACGAATCACTGGATTGACCTGAAAAACAGCGATTGTATCTTGATTATGGGAAGCAATGCCGCAGCAAACCACCCAATTTCGATGAAATGGGTCATGAAGGCGAGGGAGAATGGAGGAAAGCTGATCTCGGTGGATCCGCGGTTTACGCAAACCTCGGCCGTAGCGGACTATTACACGTCTCTCCGGTCAGGTACCGACATTGCCTTCCTGGGCGGGATGATCAAATACATCCTCGACAACAAGAAATACGAAGAGGATTATGTGGTCAATTACACCAACGCCGGCTTTCTTGTCGGCGACAAGTACGATTTTGCCGACGGGCTGTTTGCCGGCTATGACCCGAAGAAGCGGGCGTATGACAAGTCCCTTTGGGCTTTCAAGAGAGACGCGAAGGGCATTCCGGAAAAAGACCTCAAGTTGGAGAATCCCCGCTCCGTAATTCAACTGCTCAAGAAGCATTATTCCCGGTACACCCCGGAAAAGGTTTCCGAGATAACCGGCACGCCGGTTGAAGATCTCAAGACCGTGTACGAGATGTACGCGTCGACGGGAACCAAGGACCGTGCCGGGACGATTATGTACGCCATGGGATGGACTCAGCACACGGTGGGAGTTCAGAACATCCGTGCAATGTGCATTATCCAGCTCTTGTTGGGCAACATCGGCATACCGGGCGGCGGCGTCAATGCTCTGCGGGGCGAGTCAAACGTTCAGGGGTCCACGGACCAGGCCCTTCTTTTCCACATATGGCCGGGTTATCTGAAGGCCTCCGTCGCTTCGTTGCCGACCCTCGAAGAGTACAACAAGAAGTTCACCCCCAAGGTTGCGGATCCTCTGGCCGCCAACTGGTGGCAGAACTATCCCAAGTACTCGGTGAGCCTGTTGAAGTCTTTCTTCGGCGACAAGGCAACCAAAGACAACGGATTCGGCTATTCGTGGTTGCCCAAGCTGGACGACGGCCAGAACTGCTCGTGGCTGAATCTCTTCGATTCCATGTACGAGGGGAAAATCAAGGGGTTCTTTTCTTGGGGCCAGAATCCCGCGTGCAGCGGAGCCAATTCCAACAAAGTCCGCAAGGCCCTGGCCAAACTCGACTGGCTGGTCAACGTAAACATTTTCGACAACGAGACCGGATCATTCTGGAAAGGCCCCGGCATGGATCCCAAGGCGATCGGGACGGAAGTCTTCATGCTTCCCTGCGCGGCGTCGATGGAGAAGGAAGGGAGCATCACGAACAGCGGCCGGTGGGCTCAATGGCGGTATAAGGCATTGAATCCTCCCGGTGATGCAAAACCGGACGGGGATATCCTGACGGAGTTGATGACCAAGATAAGAGAGTTGTACAAGAAGGAAGGCGGGAAATTCCCAACCCCCATCGAGAATCTCAAGTGGGATTACGTGAACGATAAGGGCGAGTTCGACTCCCACAAGATGGCCAAAGAACTGAATGGATACTTCCTCTCCGATGTGGAAGTCCAGGGCCAAAAGTTCAAGAAGGGCGACCTGGTTCCGTCATTTGCCTTCCTCCAGGCCGACGGCACGACATCCAGTGCAAACTGGCTCTACTGCAACAGCTACACCGGTAAGGGCAACATGATGGCCCGCCGGAAAGCGTCCGATCCAACGGGTTTGGGACTGTTCTCCGAGTGGGCATGGTGCTGGCCGGTCAATCGGCGTGTTCTCTACAACCGCGCGTCGGTGGACCTCGAAGGCAATCCGCGGAACGCCAAACGGCCCCTCCTCAAGTGGGACGGAAAGGCGTGGGTCGGGGACGTTCCCGATGGCCCATGGCCCCCCATGAGCAACAAGGAAAAGACCAAGTATCCGTTCATCATGAAGCCGGAAGGCTTTGGGTACCTCTTCGGACCGGAACTGAACGACGGACCGTTTCCGGAGCACTATGAACCTCTGGAATGTCCGGTGCCCGAGAATGCAATGTCCAAGCAGTTCGTCAACCCGACGATCAAGATCTTCAAAGGAGAGATGGACAAGCATTTGACCTGCGATCCCCGTTTCCCCATTGTGGGAACCACGTACCGGGTTACCGAGCACTGGCAGACCGGGCTTATGACTCGGTGGCAACCGTGGCTCGTCGAAGCGGAACCTCAGATTTTCGTTGAGATGAGCGAGGATCTGGCAAAGCTTCGCGGCATCACCAACGGTGAGAAGGTAAAGGTTAGCTCCGCCCGCGGAGAAGTCGACTGCACGGCCATAGTAACCACTCGGTTCCGTCCGTTCAAGATGGGCAAACTCACGGTTCATCAGGTAGGACTGCCGTGGTGTTTCGGATGGGTCGCTCCCAAGGACGGAGGTGACAGCGCCAATCTCCTGACACCGAGCGTAGGAGACCCCAACACCATGATACCGGAGACCAAGGCCTTCATGGTCAATGTGCAGAAACTGAAGGGAGGTGCATAAAATGGCCGGATACTCGATACTTGTGGACACCTCCAAATGTACCGCATGCAGAGGCTGTCAAATCGCATGCAAAGAATGGAACCAACTGCCTGGGACGGTTACGAAGAACACCGGAAGTCACGAGAACCCAAAGGATCTCTCTGCGGACACGTACAAGATCGTAAGGTTTTCAGAGGGTTCGGGCGAGAACGGTAAGGCTTTTTGGCACTTTTTCAGCGAGCAGTGCAGGCAGTGCATGTCGCCGGGCTGCATGGCGGAGGCTGAAAAGGAGGAGATCGTCATCGATGAAAAGACCGGGGCGGTAGTGTACACCCCCAAGACCAAGGACCTCGACTTCAAGGCCGCGCTGGAGGGATGCCCGTATAATATTCCTCGTCAGGATCCCAAGAGCAAGGTCTTGACCAAATGCACTTTCTGCAACGATAGGATTTCCACCGGTATGCTCCCGGCATGTGTCAAAGCGTGCCCAACCGGTGCAATGACCTTCGGCAAGAGAGACGACATTCTTGCCGCGGCCAAGCAGAGGGAGTCGGAACTTAAGAAGACCTTCCCCAAGGCTGCTGCAATCAATCCCGACGATGTGAGAGTGATTTACATCCTCAAAGACGATCCCAAGACATACTGGAAGTTTGCCGCCGGCAAATAGGAAGCCGTTTCTTCCTCACACCGACCGCCCCCGGTTCCTCCGTGGGGCGGTTTCTTTTTGTGCCCGGGCGGCGTTGTTATCTGATAAGATGTGCGGCTCAATCACGGTGAACTGGAGAAGCCCCCGCACCGCCGGACTAGTACAGGAGGACCGAATGACCGAACCGCCGACCCGTAATCAGGACTACGAGCGTATCGACCATTGTGTCGCCCGAATGATGGAAGAACTCCCGCAACTGGCGGGCATCTATGGGGCCTTCCGGGAAGTGCTGGCAGAAGGGGCCGCCGTGAAGGCGGAATTCTGCCCCAAAGACTTTTCCGACCTCTTAATCGACCCTGAACGCTATTCTCAGGGAGTACCGCTGCTGACCAAAGAAAGCTTTGTCGTGGACGGGGAGTCGTTTCGAGGGGCGGCCGACCGGCTTTTGCCCATCATGGAGAAGAGCTTTCCGGCCATACGCCGGCAACTGGGGGAACTGAGGCGGCTGATACGCGAATCTCCGTTTCAATGCGAAGCGTTGGCAGTGGCCGTCATTACGGGAAGCAGTGAAGAGATTGAACGGACTATTGGTGATGTAGAATTAGACGCGGGGACTCTTCGATTCGCAATGACTCTCATCATGAAGCCTTTTGCGGAAAAGATTGCCGAGTCGCTGCCGTCCCTTCCCGAAGGTGTGGAATGGCAGCAAGGATATTGCCCGGTTTGCGGATCATGGCCCGAACTCGGTATTCTCGATGGAAAAGAAGGTCGGCGTTGGCTTAGATGCTCGTTTTGCGGTCATGAATGGCGGTTCATGAGGATACAATGTCCGTTCTGCGGGAACAGCGACCATGAAAAGCTCGAAGTGCTCTTTCAGGAGGGTCGGGAGCACGAACGGGCGGAACTGTGCCGGGAGTGCATGAAATATATCGTGGCCTTGGACGCCAGGGACAGGATCGACGAAATTCCGCATGAGGTTGCTTCACTGGGAATGGTCTACCTGGACATGTTGGTCCAGGAAAAGGGCTATTCTCCGGGGGCCGTATGTCCATGGAATGTCGTTGCACAAGGATGACCGGCAAGGGGGACTTCGCCGGCCACGACTCTTCAGCGGATTCCGGTGGTTAATGATAATACCTCTCGCGTAAATCCATTATCCGTTTGACCGTAGCGATGTCCGCTTCGAAAAGGTTTTCAACCGGTCCGGGCAGCGGCAGCTGGTGAGTGTCCGCAAAGGGCGTCTTACGAAGCTTCTCATTGTAGGCCATCACCATGAGTGTCTCGAGATTCACCGCGTCGAGTATGTTGTAGGCCAGCAGCGTTTCCAAGGACCTGATATTATGATTGTGTTGAAAATCCTGCCAGAGGAGCACCGCAAAGAATCCGTCGACACCATCCAAATCCTCCCGGTCTATGCCCAACTTCTTCTCGCATCCCTTCAGGCCGCCGCCATAGCCGAGGCTTTTCAGAACGAATCTCAGATCTATGTGAGCCCGGGGCATACGGATGCCAAAATACTTCTCGATGAAAGGCACGTCGAAACACCGCCCGTTGAAGGTCACTACGGCTCGATACTGTTCGATGTCACGTCTGAAGCTCTCCAGATTGTGATCTTTCACATAGTAGAGTATTGTTTCTCCATCATAGGTCGCAATGGTCGTGATGGTGTTTTCCGAGCCGGCCAGGCCTGTGGTCTCGATGTCGAGATAGACCGTGGAGTCTCGAAACTCGGGAAACATCCTCCACATCTCCTGAGCAGGCATGTTGTCCGCGAAGTAGCCGGAATCTCCGGCTTCCAGTCGAGTGATGGACTCGAGTGCCCGGGACTTGAGGAATTGATGGTTTCTCTTCGGTAATTCACGCGTAGATATTTTCGACGCATCATCCCAGGTCCGAATCCCGCGTTTCCAAAGGGTCGCTTCCGACTTTGGCCCTATTCCGGGAATGTGACAGAAGGTATTACGCAGCACAATCACTCCTCGCCTTCTTCAGTTGTCATGCAGCCGCCTATTGACAAGGGATTCATCGGTGCGGCCGATGTGGGGTCATTTTGATATCGTCTCGGCGTGAAGATGTCAAAAGGAAACTTCCCGGCGGAAGTTCGCCAGGCGGTCATAAGCCTCCGGTTGCAGAGAACCGTCCTCGTTGATGAGACCATCGAGCGCGTTCTTTCGGATGAGCGTGTCGATCATCAGCCCGGTGGCCAGTTTGCCTATTTTCCAGACGCGCAGTATGGGAGCGAACCTCTCCAACAAGTCGCCGGCGATTTCACCGACCGCTGATCCGTAATCTGCATGCTTGGATTCGATCTCGATCTCATGATGGAGGATTTCACCTCCCGCGAGATCGTACCTCACTCGATCCACCGCAATTTCCGCTACGACAACCGGTTTATCGGTCAAAAACACATTTTTCACCAGTCTTTCGGTGACACGATGTTGAACCACGGCCATCCCGAGTTCCCTCATTATCTCCAGAGGGTCCGTCGACGCGATGTGGGCCGCCTGCCGGCCCGTAAACCGAATATCGAACGTATTCATCAAGTGTACAAAGGCGTCCAACGACCACGGCATCTCGAGTTCGCCGCGCTCCATGACCCCGTGCGGGGTCTCACGGGAAGGCCCTTTCAAGGTGATCCACCAGGTGGAAGAAATTCTCCTGAGTCTGAGGATCCAATGTCGTTGCCTTAGGTCGGATCCGGGCGTATCCAAATAGGTGTCGTTCAACACGCCGCGTATCCCCCCGTCCGGCCGGAAGGCGGCAACGGCCGCCAGGTCGGCTACTTCCCGGGCCACTGCCCGAGGATGCTTGGAGTAAATGAGCAGAGTGGCTTCCGCTTCCACCGGAATGTTTGAGGTGTCCAACATTCGTTCAGACCTTTATCCCAGCCTAAGTGCCCCGTTTCCTAATTACGGTCGCACATTTTCGTAGGATGTGGTGAATCCCGCTTTCAGCGGGATGAACCGCATCGTTCGCGGTTGAGATTGCCACGCCCTCCCAAAGCCTCGGGCTCGCAATGACACGGTTCAGCGTGGTGCCGTGACCGAAATCGCGTGCGGCCACGAGATGTCACTGCGAGGAGCGCAGTCCCGCGCACAGCGGGAAAGCACTCTCAGCACGAAAAATCCGTGACCGTATTTACGCCGCGGAGCACTAAGTGTTTTGTGGCATAAATACGAAGACGTTTCCTTGAAGGTGCCCTGAATACAGAGGACTTTCATGATCAGTTACGGCATGGCGCCGGTTCCAAGCCGTCAAGGCAATCGGGGACATGATCCGATTTTGCGAGTGGCGCCATGCGACCTCGCAAAACTCGGAATCGTGTCCCCGGATTGCGAGAGTTCATATGACAACCCCCTCCAGTTCGAGCAATTTCCTCTTGATTCGGATTCCCGGACCGTACCCCCCGAGTCCTCCGTCGGCCCGGATGACCCTGTGGCACGGGATCAAGATGGGAATAGGATTGCTCCCGTTGGCCGTGCCCACGGCCCGTGCGGCAAGGGGATTTCCCACCGCCGCGGCCACTTCGGCATATGAGCGCGTTTCCCCATAGGGAATTTTCATAAGTTCCTGCCAGACTCGCCGTTGGAACGTGCCGGCGGATGCCGGGTCCAAGGAAACGGAGAACGTTTTCAGTTTCTTGGCGAAATAGAGGTCCAACTCTTGGACCAGCTTGGTTAGGATGTCATGGTGCCCGTACGTTGCAGAGGCCGGTGGAGATGGTATAAAGGATATGGACCGGACGCCCCTGTCGGAAACCCGGAGTTCCAGGCAGCCGACGAGCTGAGAGAAATAGTGATGCACCGTATCTGCCTGTTCCATGTGCGGTCTCCTATAAGATGGGAATCTCGGCGCACGGGACGCTATGACGGAGTTGACCCGAATAGTGTAGTATGAAGGAATCAAATAACTTCCACAAGACTTCGAGGATCCCGGCCGCGGGCACGTCGAAGAATCCCGTCACAAGCTCCGTCCATATGGCACGGAAGCTGTGCTCTTTCACAGTTCCCTTCTTAACCTATCACATTACCGGACGAGCTTCCCCGGTGCTGGCAGGTTACAAAATCACCCACAAATGCAATCTCAGATGCAGCCATTGTCCTTACTGGCGGAGGTCGGGACCTGAACGGGATTTCGAAGGGGTTATGGAGACGCTGGTGCGCCTGAGCAAGATGGGTGTGAAGATTCTGATCCTCGAGGGAGGAGAACCTTTGTTGTGGAGCTCGGGCAACAAGACGCTCCGAGATGTGGTCGCCGCGGCCCGCCGGTTGTTTTCGAGCGTCTGTATCACGACAAACGGGACGTTGGCATGGCAAGATGTGGGGGCGGACCGCGTCTGGGTGAGTCTGGACGGTCCCCGGGACATTCATGACGAATTGCGGGGCCGATCCGTTTTTGACAAGGTCCTGGAAAACCTGGACCGCGAAGGTCGCTGCCGGGCATTCATAAGCACGACCATCAATACGAGGAATGCGGCACACATTCCGGATCTCGTCGTCATGCTCAAGGGTCTCGCGGCAGGTGTTACCATACAGTTCCATTATCCTTACAACGGTCTTCCCGACGAACTCTTCATACCTTCATCTGAAAGGGCGCCCGTGCTGGACGAGCTGATCCGCCTTAAACGTGAAGGTTATCCGGTCGCTAATTCGTATAACAGTCTCAACGAGTTAAAGAGGGCCCGCTGGACGTGTGAAGACGGATTGTTGGCCAACGCCGAACCCGACGGTACCATTCTTCATGGGTGCTACCTCAAGAGTCGCGGCCCTGCGGTGTGCTCCCTTTGTGGGTTCTCGGCGCACAATGAGATGTCTCTCGCCTTCAAAGGGCAATGGCAATCAATAGCGACGGGGATGAAGATATTTTTCTGACGGAGGGCGGCAACGTTTGCCCACAGCATATGGAAAATCAAGGAAGTAAACCTTGTACCGCAGCGTAGGCATGACCATACGTCCGTTTGTCGGCATGATTATCTGCTTTGTTGTCTTAGTGCAGAATGCCTGCGTGTTTCGATCCGTTCTTAGAGACGGGCCGGGCGCGGTCACTTCCATTGAAGGTTCCGGCACAATCGACAAACTGCCCTTCAAAGAGGCGTGGTACGGTACGTATTTTCAAGAAGACAAGGTGGGGTACAGCCACTTTAAGATCGAGCCCGCCGGGAAGAATTTCTCGATTGCCGTCGATTCGGTGATGCGGCTTACCGCGCTCAAGAAGACCAATGAAATATCGATGAATGAAAAGGTCACGGTTCGGCCGGACCTCACGATGATCGGGTTTGAATCCGCAGTCAAGATGAACGGCAAAGACCTGAAAATGACGGGTGCGGCCGAGGGCGATGAATTTGTGGTCAAGATCAATATTGAAGGGGAGGAGTTGACGCGAAAATACCCGGTGGATGAAAAACTGTTTCATTCCAGCGCAATTTCTCTTATGCCCGCACTCAAGGGAATTCATGAAGGGAAAAGATACACATTTAGTGTTTTCAATGCCGAGAAACAGGGAGTGGAGAAGGTTGAGCTCGAAATCAGCAAGGTGAAGGGATCCCCCGGCCCAAATGAAGCGGTGTGGATGGTGAAGAACCGGTTGGGCAGGTCTCAGGTCGATTCATGGCTGAACAGGAATGGGCTCACCGTTCTGGAGAAGGCTCTCAAAGGAGCTCTCATCACCATGATCGAGAACGAGGAAACGGCCGTAGACATCTTGAAAAAAAAAAGTAGCGGAAAGGATCTGATTCTGGACTTCAGCCTCATTCCCGTGGAGAAGGCAATACCAAATCCTGAGGAGGTCCGGTTTCTCAAGGTGCGGATGCGGGGGATAGACTCTTCTCTCATTGCCCGGGATCACCGGCAGACAGTGAGCCGACCCGGGGACGGACAAACCGGTGAGGGATTTTATGTGTCCGTCCGTTCAGAGGATCTCACGGAGTTTGAACCGGGAAAGCGCCGCGCGGCATTGAAGCCCGTCAAATCTTCGGCATCGGGCATCTCTTCTTCCGGAGGGGATCCGGTTTCCCCAAGACACCTGGAGTCAACTTTGGAGATACAGTCGGATCACGTTGAAATCATGGAGCAGGCCGCCAAGATCGTTCCCGCGGACGCTTCTCCCATGGAAAAGGTTTCCAAATTGGTCAAGTGGACTGCGGAGAATATCGAGACCAAGATGCAGGACTCCTTCACCGCACTATCTGTTCTGAGGAGCAGAGAAGGAGAATGCCAATCCCACGCGGGACTCTACACCGCGTTCGCTAGATCGCAGAGGATTCCCACCAGAGTCGTAACCGGAATCGTGTACACGGACAGGATGGGATTCCTTTACCACGCCTGGGCCGAGTCGTATGCTAACGGATGGATTGCGGTGGATCCGACATTGAACGAGGTCCCTGCCGACGCCACCCACATCAAGGTCGTTCAAGACGATACGGACGACGATGCCCGCTCGCTGATGGAGATGGTCGGGAAGGTCAAGATAGAGGTAATGGAGTTCCATTGATTTCGGGTGAGGCCGTCCGAGAGCAGTACTTCATCCGTTTCTTGTAAAGGACGGGATTCCCGGATATAATCATCCCTCAAGTCTCTGAGAAGCTTTGAGGAGGAAAAAAGCTCATGGACATCTGCAAGATTACGTACTGCGGAACGTGAAACTACAAACCCAAAGCAGCCGGTCTGGCGGACGAGTTGAACGAGCGGTTGGGCATTCATACCGAACTGATTCGGTCCAGTGGCGGCGTCTTCGAAGTGGAATACGGGGGCAACCTGTTATTTTCGAAGAAGAAGTTGGGCCGCTTTCCCGATCCCGGAGAAGTGGTCAAGTTGATCGACAAGCTCCCCTGACCCCCGGTCGGGGTGCCGAAAAGGCGTTGCAGGCGAGGCGTTCCTGCCTGCGGAGTGGAGTGGGATAGACTATGGCGGAAGTTGTTCCGGGAGCCAAGACAACGTTTGCGGCGAGGCTGTTGCCCGCTCCGTTGTACACTCTCAGAGGGGCGTTGTTCATCAGGGCGCACAGGGAGCTGTGGAAATATGCGGCTGCTCCGTTGGCCATCAGTACCGTGTTTCTCGGGATGGCCTACGTGACGGTATACTATTTCATTTCCCGGACGGCCGGTCCTTATGCGGACGGGACATGGTACCTCAAGGTCCTCTATTACATCCTGGCGGTCGTGGTAACGGTGTTCCTGCTGGTAATAATCTTCTTTTTATTCACACGGCTGGCGTCGGCCATAGCCGCGCCCTTCAATGATCTCATTTCACAGAAGACCGAGGAATTGACTCGAGGCACCTTCGGCGAGACCCCGTTCTCGTTCATTGGACTCCTCAAGGATTCCGGTCGCTCGATAGCGCATTCGTTGAAGATATTGGGAATATACGTTGCCATCCTCACGGCGGGACTGCCTATCCTTCTTGTCCCCGCGGCGGGCGGCGTGCTTTATACCGCATTGGGCGGCGTGCTCACCTCATACATGTTCGCGTATGAGTACCTGGGATATCCCATGGATAGGAGACGTCTGTCCTTCTCGCAGAAGAGACGGTTCTTGCGGTCGCACTTGGGCAGTGTACTGGGGTTCGGCCTGGGAAATCTTATGGCGGCCTCGATTCCCGTGATCAATCTCTTGTTTATACCGGCAGCGGTGGTCGGAGGAACTCTTTTGTATCTGGACATTGATTCCGCCGCGGACGTATCGGACTAAGGGTCTGTCACAAGACAAACCTTGCAATCGGGGACATGATCCGATTTTGCGAGTGGCGCCATGCGACCTCGCAAAACTCGGAATCGTGTCCCCGGATTGCAGCGAAGGATGATAGGGTTATGTAGTGACAGACCATAAGTGGACGGTTTCCCAAACCCCTATGATCGGGGCGATCGCAACCGACCATGAAAATCCTTCGGTGTTCCGGGCCGAAGACCGGGCAGGGCCCGGCGGATAGGCATTCCCAGGCAGGAGCCTGGGAACGAGAGGAACCATCTTCCCGGCGTTGGCCGGCAACCAGTCTCTTCTTCCTGGACCCCGGCCTGCGCCGGGGAGACGGCGGGCAGGGACGCCCACCCTTGAAGATGACGGGCATCCCGCGTTCCGCGGGACCCCACGAAACAGGTCTAAGGCTTCATGACAGTCCTTCGTAGCCCGGGCCTCCGTGCCCGGATCTTGTTCTTGCCGGCGCCCGAGCCGGCAGAAAAACGAAAATGTGGGACCGAATTTATGCCAAAGAGCAATAAGTGCTTCGTTTCCCCAATATGGTGCCGTATTCCCTCACGGCGACGCCCCCCGGGGACCGTCTCAAGGTCGGTAAACAGCTAAGAAAAGGTCTTTGACGAACATGGTCATAAGATGCTCGCATTGCAGGGGCATGATGAGACTCGACGAAAGCCGTATTCCCAAGGATGGAGGCGCCAAGGTGCGCTGTCCACGGTGCGGGGAGATAGACTACGTCGAGGAATCTTCGTTGCCTAAGAGCCGGGGGCAAGACCGAGTCCCGGCAGCGGGAAGCAGGGCCCCTGGACCCTCCGCAAGCCGCGGCCCGGTGTCGAGTTCCACTCCCCGGGCGGGAGATCCCGCGGGGCGGACGGAACCCTCGATTCCCGCCGACGCGTTTCAGGGATTCAGGTTTCCTGGGGAGAGAGAAATGGATTCGGTTTCGAATAGGTCGTCGAGTACGTGGAAAAGGATCCTCGTCTGGGGCTTCGTGTCGCTGGGCGTGGTGGTTGTTTTTGCGCTTCTGGTGAATATCGTCCTCTGGGGACCGGCCGGCGACAAGCCTTTCTCGGGCGTGAAGCCTTCGGAAGGGGTCGAACGCAACACAACGGAAAATTAGGCCGTTGTCGCGGCAGAGCCGCGCTTTTCCGTTTCAGGAGAACCGGGAACCGACAAATCCCCCTTACTCCCATAGGCGTGAACCTAAGTGCTCCACGGCGTAGATACGGTCGCACAACCTGAACCGTCTTCCCGGCGTAGGCCGGGAACCAGTCTCTTCTTCCTGGACCCCGGCCTGCGCCGGGGAGACGGCGGGCAGAGCCCGCCCCATCCCGCGTCCCGCGGGATAGGGGCGCACCTGCGTGTGCGCCCAAATGCGGGCGGACACATAGGTCCGCCCCTACCGTAGCCCGGGCCTCCGTGCCCGGATCTTGTTCTTGCCGGCACCCGAGACGGCTGCGAGACGAAAATGTGCCACCGTATTTAGAAAACGGCGCACTAAGTGCTCCACGGCGTAAATGCGGCCACGCGCGGTTGCGGTCTCGGCACTACGCTGAACCATGTCATTGCGAGCCCGAGGCTTTGGGAGGGCGTGGCAATCTCAAGAGGTTAACAATGTCCGACCGTGCTTAGGAAACGAAGCACTAAGAAACATTTACGGAAACGGGTGTGCACCGTGATCATAGATCGTGCAATGCAGCACCAGAGAGAGAGAACCTTCCTCGCGCCGTACGCCTTGCTCTCGGAAAACACCAGAGGCCGCGTGTACGAGGAGGAAGAGTGTCCGTATCGGACGGCGTTTCAACGTGACCGGGACAGAATCATTCACTCAAAGGCGTTCCGGAGGCTCGAGTACAAGACACAGGTTTTTGCGTACTACGAGGGAGATCACTACAGAACCCGATTGACGCACACACTGGAAGTCGCTCAAATCGCCCGCAGCGTGGCCCAGTATTTGGGGGCAAACGAGGACCTTACCCAGGCCGTGGCACTGGCCCACGATCTGGGACACACTCCGTTCGGCCATGCAGGGGAACACGCACTGCACGATCTTATGCAGGCGAATGGAGGATTTGAGCACAACACCCACTCGTTGAGAGTGGTCGATCTTCTGGAAGAGCGCTATCCCGACTTTCCCGGGTTGAATCTCTCCTACGAGACCCGCTCGGGAATCATCCGGCACGCCACGGTTTATGACAAGGCGCCGCAAGAAATGATCGACGCGTTCCTGACCGATGCTCAGCCGTCACTGGAAGCACAGATCGTCAACATAGCCGACGAAATAGCATATAATTGCCATGACATCGAGGACGGCTTGCGGTCCGGTTTCTTCGACGAGAATGATCTGTCGGATCTGGAAATTTGGCTTGAGGTAACGCGCAAAATCCACCAGCGGCATCCGGGACTGGACCGTGATACGTTTCGGTACCAGGCCATCCGGTCTCTGATCGATACGCTCATCAGGGACTTCGTTACCGCCACTGAAGATCGGATCGAGAAGGGGGGCTTCGAGAGCTCCGGACAAATCGTGAATGCCGGTTCCCTGACTGCAACGGTGTCACCCGAAATGCAGAAATGGAAGAAAGACCTCAATCATTTTCTCCACACGAGGTTTTACACTCACCACAAGATCATGAGGATGCAGTACAAGGCATATCGACTCCTCAAAGATCTGTTCGACGAGTATATCGAAAGACCGTCCCAGCTTCCGCCATGGGTACAGAAGCGGATTAACGGAGGGCAGGAGCCTGCCGGCCGGGTCATTTGTGATTATATAGCGGGGATGACGGACCGTTTTGCCCTGGACGAGCATAGGAAGCTGTTTCTCCCGTATGAGTACTAGCTATGGTGTCGCTCCTTGAATGCTGTGGACACCTTCACGTTTGTCATTGCGAGCCGTAGGGGTAGGCCCCCGTGCCTACCCTGGGCGGCCACAGGGGGCCGCCCCTACGGGAGGGCGTGGCAATCTCAGCCTTTCATGAGGTATTGAGATTGCTTTCCCGCGTTCTGCGCGGGACTGCGCTCCTCGCAATGACAGGAACTACCGGCGGGATCCTTGAGGAACCGGATTAGGATTACCGCGAAATTCAAAGCGCGTCACTATAGGTAGGGGGAGGGATTCAAGCGCATACCCCGAAAAATCGATATGACGGTTCAGGCGGATACAAACGGCAAACACCCGTGGGGGGAAAGCCCCGGTCAGTAACCGTCGAGAGGCAGCGTGCCGCCGTTTTCCAGAAAACGCTTCAGACAGCCCTCAGTGCTCGGGTGATACGCGTCCTTGTCGCCCGTATGGTTTGACGCGGGGCAGTTGCCGGTGCAATAGGGAATATAGTCGCATCCCCTGCAAAACTCGAACTCTTCCAGAGACAGATCCCGCCGCTTCCGGAACCGGTTGAGCTCCGGATGTTCATTCCAAACGGTCTCGAAATCGTCGTCGTTGATCCTGCCGAGAACCATAGCCGGCATTTGGACGCACGGCACTATTACTCCATCGGCCCTCACGCCGATCTTTTCCATGGGTCCGTTGCAGCCGGAGAGGATCCCGTAACCGGGTGACGCTTTCAGACCGGCCAACCGCGAGCGCTCCATTTCCGCCCACGCACGGGCTTCAGCCAGGGGCCCTGCCGTGGCGCTGATTCTGCCGTTGTATTCTGTTATCAGTCTCCCGAGACATTCCATGGCCAAGACGCGCTCCTGGGTCGTCAACTGAACCTGTTCCGTATTCTTCCGACACAACCCCAGGTACGAAGCCGAGTTGGTGGAAAAACCCGGCAGGCCGAAGTCTTCGAGGAGCATTCGAGCTATTTGGGCGAGATCTCTCACGTTTTCTCGGTTTATGGTCACCCTGACCGTGGCCGGCAGTTCATATTTCAGCAACAGTCTCAGACCGGCCGCCGCGCGGCGGAATGTGCCTTCTCCACGGCATGCGTCGTTGATCCGTGCGGCCGATCCGTCGATGGATATCTGAACCGAGTTGCACCTGCCGGTGGACGCGATGAAAGACGCGAGGTCCTCCGTGATGAGAGTACCGTTGGAGAGTATGGAGAATCGCATGCGGTTCCCTACGACGCCTTGGATGAGTTCCTTGAAATCCTCCCGTATGAACGGCTCTCCTCCCTGGAGGCACACGTCCATAACCGAGCACCCTCCGAGTTCCTCGAAGAAGCGGAGCCACTCGCCGGCGGGGAGGTCTTGCACGTCGCTCCCACTGGTGAAATGACTACAGTACGAGCACCTCAGGTTGCACCGTCCCGTGATGAGGAGATCCACCGACCTTGGCGTTTTCATGAGTTTCATGACGACTCGAGACCGTTTTCCGTTCGTAGTTCGACTATTCTATAGTCTCGCCTCTCGAATACTGCGGACACCTTCATGTTTGTCATTGCGAGCCGTAGGGGTAGGCCCCCGTGCCTACCCTGGGCGGCCATCCCGCGTTCTGCGCGGGACCCCTACGGGAGGGCGCGGCAATCTCAGCCTTTCATGAAGCGGATTTCAATGCGCGTCACTGTGGAATCTCACCGCCGGCAATTCCCGTCGGATCCCGCCCGCCTCAAGCAGCAGTACCAGGAAAGTCCTGTCCTCGTTACGCCAGTATTCGGCGGAATCCATAAGAATGTCCAATGCCGTGTCCGCCTCGTCCGGGTCATGCTCCAGGAACACGTCAAAACCGTCATAGATGATCGAGAAGCCGTCGGACCCGTGCCATGACATGTCGGAAAGACAGTCCTCGAACGCGTCCCAATTGAATCCGAAATAGTCGGGAAATTGAAGGGCTTCGGCAAATGCCGTGAGAAACCGGTCCTTGGTCCGGACGTGCTTTCCATTAACGGAAAAAGCGGCCAACCCACGGCCTGTGAGGAATCGATTCAGATCCGAAAGGGCAGTGTCCGTTTGGAGCGCGTACACGCCGGAGAAAACAGGATCTCCCAGAATGTCGGCTAATTCCTTCATGGCCTACTCCCTAATGAGTTTGAACGTCTTATAGTGATCACCGGTGAAATAGAATTCACCCCCCGATCCGGCAACAATGCGTCGAGCGCCTCTGGTCCGGACCCCGGGAGTCTTGACCGTGTATTCCCGGTAATAGCCGCCGGGACGTATCGGCAACCTCTTTTCCCGGTTGCGGAATGCGATGCCGTCCTTGGCGTACGGAAACGGTCCGCCTCGTCTAATGAGTTTCAACGTATCACGGGCTTCGGCAGGCAAATCCGAGACTGCAATCTTCGGGAATCCCGTTGCATCTCCCGCATTCCTGCCGGAACTTTGGTAAGCCGAGAGGTGGGTGGTGAAAAAGGGATCATCGATGCACTGCATGACCCCGCTGATGCCTATCACCAGTGCGGCCAAGAGAAACAGCCTTTTTGCAAGATGCGTCATCGCAAACCCTCCGGCTACGGATCCTCGTACGAAAGCGGTGATTTCACGGCTCATAGCGTATCCCACCCGTAAGTACGGGTCCGGTTTTGGCCGCCCGGGCCGGACGTACGAATCTGATGAGTACGGCGGAAATGAGACTCATGATGCCAAGGTAGGAAAAGACCACCGTATAGTTTCCGGCGGTCATGTCGAGCATATACCCGGTCAACGATGGACCGATGGGACCGGAAACGAAACCGTAGGCCGTGGCCACAAGCCCGAATATGGAGCCGAAGTGGAGAATGCCGAAGCAATCGACTATCAACGGTGCGGACACGGAGAAAAGCGTTCCGAACGCGAAACCGATAACTGTGGCCAGGATTGCGAGAATGAGCAGCGTATTGACATGAGGCAGCGTGAAATAGGCCGCGGCCGCTCCGAAAAAAGCCAGACTCATGACCCTGTTGCGTCCCGCCACGTCGGACAGCATGCCGCCGACAAATCTGCCTATTCCGTTTGCAAGGTTAAATGTGGTCAGGATGACCACCGCGGATTCCAATTTGAATCCCAGAGCCAGTCCATAGGCCGTTCCAAGAGTTATCATGGAGATGCATGCAGCTCCCTGCAATGCCATTGTCGTCCATAGGAACCAGAAACTCGCAGTTCTCACGGTCCGGCCCGGCGTCAGCGATCTTCCCTCATCGAGGACGGGATGCTCCGACAACCTTGCTGCGGCGGGAGCGGCCGCCTCCTTCCCGGCGGGCATGTCGGTGAATTGAGATCCGGCGACTCCTACCAGCAGAGCCGCAATTGCCAGAACCGTAACCATGGGAACATAACCAAAACCCGCAAGGAGATATCCGAAGACCGGCGTCATGATCGCCGCGGACGAGCCGAACATCATATTGAAGATCCCGGTCACCAAACCTCTCTTGGCAGGGAACCACCGCTGAACGGTGGTCAGTCCGGGGACGTACACAAAACACGAACCCGCACCCATGATGAAGGCCCAAAGGTAGATCATGTACAGATTCGATACAAACGCAAGCATGAGAAAGTCCAGGCCGCACACAACGGCTCCTATGGTCATCATCGCCCTTATGCCGACCTTCTCCTGCCACCGTCCGACGAGGAACATCGTGACGCCCACCGCGGCGAGCACCGCAAACATGATGTGGCCCAGCGCCCCTTGACCGACCTGGAACATATTCTTCCAGTAGGGAGCCATGACTCCCGGAAATCCAAAGATGAACGCCCCGTACCAGAATATCGCCGCGGAACTGCCTATTATTGCCAAATACCCGGATCTTTGATTCGCCATTAATCCACTCCCGGACTGCCGGCCTTCTCTGATGGTCTCAAGCGCATGAATCTTATACAGCAGGGTTCAAGGCAAAGCAATGACCGGCCGGATACCGAGCGGCATGCACCCCCCTGCAGGCGGACCGGGCGCCCGCCTTTTTGCGCGGCCCGGCCTTTTCTTTTGAATTCGAGTATGATATCGTTATGACGTTTCATAGACTGAAGTGATTATTGAGGTGTGCAAATGAAGAACAAGGGAAGGATCATTATCTCTGCGTTGGTGGTCGCCGCCGTCTTTGGTCTGTTCATGGGTAACGCATTTGCATGGCCCTACTGCCGGCCTTGCGTCCCGCCTCCGGTGTACTGCGGACCGCCGGTGGTCGTGTGTGCCCCGGCCCCGGTCATCATATGTGCTCCGGCTCCGCCGATGCTGCCGTGTCTGCCGGCTCCTCCACCGCTGCTGCTGCCTCCATTGCCCATTCCGGTTGTCACCTTCGGGGGATGCTGGTAGACTTCGACGTTTGTCGCGCTCGCGGGAAGCCTCGTTCCGGCTCCCGCGTCCGAACTCCCACCGGGAGGACGGTCTTGTCCGGGCGGCGGACCTTGGGACATCATCCCGGTTGGGATGCGCCTTTGGGACACGGGAATGAGTGACTCCTCCCACCGCGGTGAGCCCGGGTGGACGCGCTTGTTCTCGAAAGCCTTGCGGAACGCGGCCGGCGCTGCCAAGACACACACTGCGTAGGTTAATGTGTCACCGTACTTACGCCAACGAGGACTAAGGGAATCGCACGAGTAGGGGTCCATGAATGGTGAAGCAATTGATCGACGCCGGAGACTTGAGGGAAGATATTCGCTCGGGAATGGGCGGCGGAACCATAATGGAGAAGTACCGCATATCTCGGGCAGAGTTCATGGACATCCTCGAAAGCCTCAAAGGAGTGGACCCCACCGATCTCGAGATCATCGAGACGCGGCTCAAGGAGCTGCGGAAAGACTGCGATCCTTCGGATATGCGGTCTACGCCGAGAAACTACATGGTAGTGCCGGCAACGGTCCGGGATGCGAATGATCCTTCCGTCCGGGGTTTGGTCAACGATATTACGGAAGGCGGTCTTCAGGTCGAGGGTATTCGGGCCTATGTGAACGAGAAGAGGAGTTTTATCTTTGGATGTGAAGTCCTGTCCTCGGATACGGAGATAGCGTTCGAGGCCGTATGCAGATGGGCCAAGCGGGCACAGGGCCGGCAAAAGGACGTAGCAGGATTCGAGATAACCTCGATTTCCCACTCGAGCCTCCTGGAGTTGCGCAACCTCATGAGGTACCTGTCGTTGGGCGCGCAACCGTAATCTTCCGGCGTACCTTCATTCCTCGGCGGCCGCACACGAATCTGATCTCTTTTTGTGTGGTCAATGTCCCGGGATTTCGTTATATGGTGTTATCCGTGTCTCCCAAGGCACATCGAAGCATGAAAGTCCTTGCCCGTGATCGGAAGCTCCGCGGCTTCGCCTCGGGGACGAGGTGTGAAGAGCCCGCGGCGAGGCATTGCCTCGGGGACACTCATTCGCCCCCCACTCCTCCCATGCACGGCCCCAAGCAAGTGTACTCCATGCAGCAGACTTTCATGGAAAGACCGGGCATTTCTTAGGGGAAGGGCTCATGCGGGCACGCGACATAAAGCCGAAAAAAGCAGTGGAAGATATCCGGGCCGGGTTGGACGACCAGGCATTGATGGAGAAATACAAGCTTTCCGAGAAGGGCCTCCAGAATCTTTTCGACGAACTTGCCTACCTTGGATTCATCACGCAGGATGAGCACCGCGAAGTCAAATCCCCCAAACGCAAGATCAGCGCAGGGGAATTTGTGGACGACGTCCGTGGGGGCATGTCCCAGGCCGCGATCATGGAAAAGTATATGCTCTCTTCCAAGGGACTTGTGAGCGCTTACCGGAAGCTCGTAGACGTCGGTATCCTTCAACCCGAAGAAGTCCCCGGGCAGGACCACGACCCCCCCGAGCGGGAAAAGGCGGAAGCGCTGGAGGAACTCCGCGAGGAGGTCCGTTGTTTCCTGGACTTCGAGTTGCCGGTAATCGACGTGGGCGCGGCCGACACTCAAGGGAGAGTCAGGGATATCACGGTAAAGGGACTGGGAGTGATCGGAATTCCGGCAGAAGTGGATGAACTGAAAACATTCATGGTGTACCATGAAAAGTTTGCCCTGATAAAGCCCTTCCTAATCGAGGCCACATGCCGTTGGGTGAAGAGAGAAAGCGAAAACGGTCACTACATCGCGGGCTTTGAAATTACCAACACGTCCGAGAAAGATCTCCAGCAGCTGCGTAAACTCGTAAAAATCATTAGGCTGTGCAGCTGAGGGGGGATCTGCAAGCCGTCTTCTGACGGGCTTTACGCGACGGCGGCCTTCTCCTCATTCTGAATAACGATCTTAGGGTACGGATTGAAAGGAGGAACTGGAAGACCGTGTTGCTCAAGCAAGGCAATGTGCTCTTTCATGCCCCATCTCGCGTTGTAGATACAGTCTTCCACCGAATGTCCAATGCCGGAAAAACCTTCCAGCTCGGAGGAGTAAAAGCCGAAATAGTCGGGTTCTTCAGTTGCCTCAATGACAAGTGTGTATGGAAGATCGATCATTTTCCCTTTCTCCCTACGTACGTTCGATGCCGGCACGATTCGTGAGACATCATAGGCCGCCCTTTCCGGCAGGTCAACCAGTGGTAGTTCAAAAAAAGCGGAGGCACAGGCCTCCGCTTTTCTTTGGGTCTAGCGTAAATGCCTAAGCTTTAGAACTCTCCGTTAACCGTGAGCTGCATTTGCCAAACCGGGTCGATGCTCCGGTTGGGGTTGATTCCCCAATCAGCCGGATTCGTGCTTCCTGCCGGACCGGCGACACCCCAGCCGGCTACGGATTTGTCAATGCACGCAAACTTATACCAGCCGCCCGGCTGCCAATAACCGAAGGTGGTTGCGACGGTCAGCCCCTCGAGCAGCTTCCAATCGAAACCTGCATCGACTTCCCAACCGAGGAACGTGTCGGGAATATTCGGTGCGCCGATACGATCTGCATTCTCGGCAGCCGTGGCCGTGGGGGTGGCCATGGCAAGCCCTCTTTGAACGATGCGCCCGTCCACGGCACCCGTGTTCGGAGATATGGCTCCCCACCCGAAACCGCTCTTGGACTGACGTTCCGCCCAGAAGAAGGTGCCGTACACATTGAGGTTGGCTGCGAGGGAATAGTCCGCCCGTGCGCCGTACACCACCGCATCCTCGACGTAACCGTTGCCCGTATCGCCGTTGATGAACATGCCCATTCCGTATTGATACGCCTGGATCAGACTGTACGGCCGGAAAAGCCCAGAGTTGGCGAAGGTATTGGACCGCAGGCTTCCCCGTCGGTCGATGTACGTCACATTCCCGGCGGCCTGCACCCCGCCGGAGAATTGGCCGCCCCGCCGGTCGTCGCCCTGCAGCCACGCATGCAGAAGACCTACTTTTAACGGCCCTGCAAGCATTGACGCCTCGATCATGTAGCGCCAGTGTTCGATATAATCGTCCCTCACACCGGGGTGGGCCAATCCGCCGGCAGTTTTACGTCTGTTCCGGGTGGTCTGATCGTACCATGTCACTTCCGTGTTGAGGAAAAACGTTCCATTGTAGTACTTGAGATAGGCACCGGCATACTGGTCGTCCCGGTCCCTATAGTTCTGGGTGTTTCTGGCTGCCGGGTCGCCGCCAAGGGCCGGGATATAAGCCTCACCGCCGCTGTGGCGGGTGATCGCCACGTACTGAACGCCCATGTCGATGGGTCCGCAGCGGTAGACCAGGTTCGGTATGGTTATGTCGTAGAGCCGCGAGTTGTTCTTGTCGACATCAGGGTTATAGTAAAGAGCCGATCCGACATCGGCGCGTCTCGACGGATAAAAGGCGATCTGGATGCCGAAGGGGCCGTAAACCGATCTCAGGGCCAATGACTCGGAGGTTCTCGATTCGTCTCCGTTCCACGAAAGGCCCGTGCCCCAGATGGAAGGCCGCTTCCCGAACGCAATGTCTCCCCAGGGAAGCTGAGCGGTCAACCACAGCGTATTCCAGTAGCCGGGGGAGAATGATCGCTGAATACCGGGGGCACTCTGGTTCAGGTATTCCGATGCGGCCACGTTGGCGGTACCGTCTGCATTCCAAGACCCGATGTAGTAATTTCCCCTGACCCGCAGGGCCTGGTTCATCTTCACTTCCATGTCCACGCCCATGAATTGCGTGTTCCACCCTGCATCAGAGGCGGACACCACCCCGGGCGTTCCCACATCGGGACTGCCGATCCAGAAATTGTAGGGCGCGAAAAAGCCGGGGAGCTCAACCCCGCTTCCTGCATCGACATCATACGGTCCGAAGAAGCCGTTACGGCCCGTCTGACCCATTTCTTCGAGTTCCCATGTGAACGCGCCTTTCATTTCGAACTCCCACGCGAGTCCCGGCGCGCCGCACAAGCAGAGCGATAGGCTCAACAGGGCGGCCAAGGTGAGCAACCTAATCCTATACATCTGATTTTCCTCCTAACAGTTCACATAAACTGCAAAATGTGGCACTCATAGACGTCCAAACAAGCGTGTCTCCCGCTTGCCCATGCAACACGGGAGCCGAGACATGTCGCCAAGTGCACAATACTTTGACAGATATATGAAGATGGTAGGGAAACGAAAGGCCCAAGTCAAGCGACTTCTCTGTTCGCTTTTCAAAAAAAGATCACAGTATTGTAACATTACTCTGATTGCGTAGCACGTAACAGAGAGGTATCGCACGAGCCATGGATTACGCTCCGCTTTGTTAGTGCCCCTAATTTTTGTTATCCGAATCAAATTCACACACTGCCGGCGGCGCGCAAAGTTGCGCGGCGCTTCGCCCCGGGGCACATACTCCGCCCTATCCGGGAGCCGGAGCAGGATCTCGGTCCTGGACCTTTCCTGCCGTAAGCACTTGATAAGCCGTCTCGATCACGATACAGTGGGACGGGTGGAGATGCATTCGCCACGTGAGGATTCGCCCGATGGAAGTTACGGTCCTCGGCAGCGGGACGGTCACCCCGAGTCTCAAACGCAACGCATCCGGGTTGCTTATCCGGTCGTCCGACACTTGGGTGTTGGTCGACATGGGACCGGGCACCATTCGCCGCATGTGCGAGGCCGGGATTGACTGCAAGCGGCTGGATGCGATTCTCGTCACGCATTTCCACCCGGACCACGTGTCCGATCTCGTGCCTTTCCTGTTTGCCTCGAACTACGAATACAATGCCGTTCGGGAGGAGGAGTTCCACCTGATCGGGCCGAAAGGATTGGAACAATTCTATGGGGCTCAGGTCGGAATATATGGCGATTGGATCGTCCCGAAAGGAGATCGATTGCGGATCCGGGAAATGAATGCCGAGGCGCCCGACGTGCTTACCCTCAAGGATCTTGTAATCCGATCCCGGCCGGCGGTTCACAGTTACCCGTGCGTGTCGTATCGTGTCGAAGCCGACGGCGTATCCGTCACCGTCTCGGGAGATACCGATGTTTCGGAGGATCTCGTTTCTCTCGCCCGGGATACCGATCTGTTGATCTGCGAATCGTCCATGCCCGACCACCTCAAAGTCCGGGGCCATCTCGTCCCGTCGGAAGCGGGAAGGATCGCAGCTTCAGCCGGGGCGAAGCGGCTGTTGCTCACTCACTTCTATCCGCCGTGCGACGAGGTGGATGTCGCGGCCCAAGCAGCGGAGGCTTTCCCGGGTGAAATCATCAGAGCGGAAGACCTCATGAGGTTTGCGGTATGATGGAGCGTATTCCATGGTGCCGGTAAACCAATGCTCTCCGGCGAGCCGCCAACGAAGGGCCGCTCACAACGGCCCATGAAAGTCTGTTGCGGAGCAGACTTCCGGGGTAAAGACCGGGCAGAGCCCGGAGGACAGGCGTTCCCAGGCGGAGCCTTGGAACGAGGGAGCAATCTCAATGCCTCGTGAAAGGCTGAGATTGCCGTGCCCTCCCGTAGGGGTCCCGCGCAGAACGCGGGATGGCCGCCCAGGGTAGGCACGGGGGCCTACCCCTACGGCTCGCAATGACAAACGTGAAGGCGTCCGCAGTATTCCAGGAGCGACACTGATAACATAGGGAATCGCAATGCCGACTTTCGTAAGACGAATTCTTGGACGGGGTCTATTTAGTCTGTTCTTCCTGATCCCGCTGACTCTACTCGTGGAAATTCCCATATTTTGTGCCGGGGTGGGACTCGGGGCCTACTTCGTTTTTTCCAAGAATCTGCCGCAGATACCTGAATTGGCTTCATATCTGCCAAGAACCGTGTCCACTTTCTACGCGGATGACGGCACGGTAATAGGGGTGTTCTACAAGGAGAAACGGTTCGTCGTAGATTTGGAGCAGATTCCCCCTCATGTGATCAACGCGTTCACCGCGGCAGAGGATTCCCGGTTCTTTGAACACTCGGGCGTGGATTGGCAAGGCTTCGCGAGGGCGGTGCTGGCGAACGTGAAGGCCCGCAGAGTCGTCCAGGGGGGTAGTACGATAACCATGCAGGTTGCCCGGAATCTCTTCCTGACCCGTGAGCGGAAAATGTCGCGCAAGATCAAGGAGATTTTGCTCGCGTATGAATTGGAGAGGTTGTGGGGGAAGAAGAAGATTCTCTATATCTACCTCAATGAAATCTACCTCGGTGAGGGATGCCACGGAGTGGAGGCTGCGGCGCGGGGGTATTTCGATAAGCCGGTCGAACAGCTCAGCCTCCCGGAGGCGGCGCTCATCGCCGGCCTCGTTTCAGGGCCGTCGAAGTTCAATCCGTTCAAGAGCGACAAGCTGGCACGTAAGCGGCAATTGTACGTGCTGGGGAGATTGCGTGCCAACGGCATGATCACTGACGCGGAATACGAGAAGGCCGCTCAGGCGAAGATCACCATCAAGAAGGATGACACCAGGCCGTTCGACCTGGTGCCGGATTTCGCCGAGGCCGTGCGGCGCTACATCGTGAGGAAATACGGTTCCGACAAGCTGTACAAAGAAGGGCTGAAGGTCTTCACCACCTGCCGGGTGGATTATCAGCACATGGCCGACGAGGCTGTAACAAAAGGACTCAAGGAAGTACGGGCCAGGCAGAAGAACCTGGCCATTTTGCGGACCGTCCCTAAGGAAGAAATCTCCGAACGGTTGAAGAACCGCCCGACACCGGAGTTGCACCAGGACAAGGTTTACCAGGGAGTCATCGTAAAGATCGGCCGTGTGAAAGACCAAAAGGACCAGGTGGAGCTCCACACGGCACTGAGCCCGCGGATGAGAGGGGTTGTCCGGATCCCCAAATCCAAGGCCTCTCCGTACCTGGTGGGGCACGTACTGGCGCTGCGCTTTGAAAAATCCGCGGACGACAAGCTGTTCTTCACCCTGGACAACGATCCCAAGCTCGAAGGAGCGCTGGTATGCATCGAGAATAGGACCGGTTACGTGAGAGCCTTGGTGGGGGGGGCTTCGGGAGAGCATTTCAAGTTCAACCGGGCCACCCAGGGCAAGCGGGAGCCCGGCAGTGCGTTCAAACCGATAATCTACGCCGCGGCAATCGAAAAGCGGAGCTACAGTCCTGCAACCATCATCGTCGACGAACCCATCGTGGTGGATCTGGAAAACGCAACCGAGGAAGAATGGGAACCGAAGAATGCCGGCGGCAATTTCCTGGGTCCCATAAGTTTTCGGAGTGCGCTGGAACTATCGCGGAACATCTGCACGATCAAAGTGTTGATGGACACAAAATTTGAACCGGTAATCGAAATGGCGCGCAAAATGGGCATTTCCGAGCACCTGGGACGCAATCTATCCTTGAGCCTGGGCACCTCGGGAATGAGTCTTTTCGAAATCACTTCCGCGTATACGGTGTTTCCGAACAGCGGTGTCTACGTGGAGCCCATCTTAGTGAAAAGGATCGAAGACAGGTTCGGCAATGTCCTTGAAGACAACACCGGCCTCCCGGTCCTGAATGATGAGGAAATCCCGCGACCCGCCCTCCGGGAGGAATTCAAAGAGCAGGCCGCTCAAGAGCTCCGGGAGCAGGATGTGGAGGATGACACGAAGAAGCGGCAGGCTTCGGCCGGGAAGAATGGGAACGGGGCCGACGACGGTCCTGCAAATTCCGACGAGAAACTGCCGTCGAGGGCCGTGAGAGCCGCCATGTCTCCTCAGACGGCATATGTCATGACGTCGTTGCTTCAGGGAGTGATTCAGCGGGGGACGGGAGCGGGCGTGAGGAGAATTCTTAACCGCACGGATTTGGCGGGTAAGACGGGGACGACCAACAATGCGGAAGACACCTGGTTTGTGGGTTTCTCTCCGGGATTCACGACGGGTGTCTGGGTAGGCTTCGACGAGAAGAGGCCCCTTGGAAAGCGAGAAGGTGGGGGAAAATCCGCTCTTCCGATCTGGGGTTACTTCATGAAGGACATTCTGAAAGGCGTTCCCGTAAAGGAGTTCCCCGTTCCGCCCAAGATCTCCTTTGAGGAGATGGAAACCTATGTGGGCAATCCCAAAGACGGGTTCTTTCCCGGCACGGTAACCGAGCCGGTGTACAGCGAAACCGCGGGGTACACTCTTGCCATGTCGCCGTTGGACGAACCGGAAGCGCTCCGGGATTACGGCCCGTCGGCTCCCGGGCAGGACCCCCAGGCTCCGGCTTACGTTCAGGAGCAAGACCGGGCTCAGTATGGGCCGGGCACTCAGATCTATTCTCAGCCGCCTCAACAAGCGGTTCCCGTGCATCCCGCGGCCGGTGGGGGATTCGTTCCCGGACAAGCACCGCCCAATGCCCTTCCGCCCGGGGCCGCGCCGGTCCGGCCGCCTGTGACTCAGTGGAATCAGCCCGCCGGTCCGGTGGATCCTCGTATCCCCAACCGGCATCCGACGGTCCCGCCCACAAGGCATGAAGTTCAGCCTCGCGAGGCCCCGGGGACCGAGGATAACCGGCAACCGGCCGAAGGGGTCGAACTTCCCCAACTCCCTGATTTCGAGACTCAACCCGGTGTGGCGCCTTACTTTCCCAAGAGCCGTTGACGGGTCGCTTGAAAGTGGTCGTCATGGGGCGAGTGGGAAGAAGCGGAATGAAAGTTGCCGTAGCCATGAGCGGCGGCGTGGACAGCACTGCGGCCGCCTTGTTGCTCAAGCAATCGGGTTTTGAAGTCGTCGGGCTCCATATGCGCCTCCATCGGCACTCGGATGCAGCCGGCAAGCTTGCCGAAAGTGCGGCGAGACAAGTCGGAGTGCCGCTGTACGTATTCGACCTTTCCGTTGATTTCACGAATCTGGTTATTGAACCTTTCCTCGGGGAGTATTCCCGCGGAAGGACTCCCTCCCCTTGCCCACTCTGCAACCGGCAGATCAAGTTTACGCTTCTCTTTGAGAGAGCACGTTCCCTCGGTTGCGAAAAGTTGGCGACGGGCCACTATGCGCGCATTGAAGAGATTTCCGGTGAGCCCGCCTTGTTGAGGGCGGCCGATAACACAAAAGACCAATCCTACTTCTTGTTCGCGCTGACTTCCGAAATTCTCGGGCGTACCCTGCTGCCGCTTGGGAAGCTCACGAAGGCCCGTGTGCGGGAAATTCTTCAATCCGAGGGCCTGACACAATCTCATTCCGAAGAATCCCAGGAATTGTGCTTTATCCCCGGCGGGGACTACAAGGAGTTCTTGAGGCTTCATGGGGTGCCGTCGAGACCGGGCCCCATCGCTGATCTTCAAGGAAACCTTTTGGGCCGGCACCGGGGGATATGCCGCTACACCGTCGGCCAGCGGAGAGGATTGGGAATCTCGGCGGCCGAACCGTACTACGTGGTGAGAATCGACGCGGACACCGACACGGTGGTTGTCGGAACCCGAGAACAGACGTTTACGTCCACGGGCCGGATTTCAAGGATAAACGTCCTGGAGCCGTGCGGTTTAACCCCGGGAGCACGGTTTGAGGTCAAGGTCCGGTCCACTGCGTCTCCGGTGCCCTGCCGGTTGACGCGTATCTCCGGGGACAGCCTTGATCTGGAGTTCGATGCGCCTCAGTCGGCGGTTGCTCCCGGTCAAGCGGCCGTGCTCTATAGTGGAGGGAGGGTCGTGTGCGGAGGCTGGATAGAGGGCTCAGGCCTCACGGAGTGCACTGAAGGACGGTGATCGAGCATTCACGGGGCCCGCCCTTTCCGGACCGGACGTGTTTCGGGTGCCTCAAAAGGCGCGAAGAGTCTTTACTTTCTTGATCTGACGTGCCAAGGCAGGTTAAAATGGTATGAGATTTGCGCGGAGCACCCCGGGATGAATGAGGACGAGGCAATTATCATGCCCGTTACGTGGGAGTATATACCGGATCTGAAAGCCCCGCTTCTTGTGGCGGGTTTTCACGGATGGTCCAACGCCGGCGGCGTTTCAAGCGATACCGTTACGTACTTGATCGACTCGCTGAGGCCGAAGGTGTTCGCCCGCCTGACCGAGGAGCCGTTCATCAATCTTTCCCTGGAAAGACCCGTAGGGCATATCGAGGACGGCGTTATCCATGAACTGGAATCCATGAACGCCGATCTGCTCTACTGGAACAACCGCGACGGCGAACATGATCTTATCCTATTGCTTGGGCGGGAGCCTCACTACAACTGGACCGGCTATACGCGCATTCTACTGGACGCGATGGTCAAACTCGGTGTAAAAAGGCTTTATACACTAGGGGGAGTTCAGGACACCATATCTCACAACGTTCCCCCCATTGTTAGTGTCGTGGGCTCGTCTCCCTATGTCGTCGCCGGAACGGCAAGGCTTGACGAAGGCATTCGTGCGGCGGATTACTACGGTCAGGTGAGCATACACTCGTTCCTCATACGGGCCTGTACGGAGCTCGGCATGGAAGGGGTGAGCTTGTGGGGACATGTGCCTGCCTATCTGCAGAAAAGTCCGCGTGTGGTGGCCAAGTTGGTTACGATCCTGAACAATGCTCTCGGGATGCAATGCCCCGTACAGGAGCTGACGCGGCAGTCCGTCGAAATGGATCGTAAAATCCAGGACGCGCTCTTGAGGGACCCGAATCTGAAGAGATTCGTCGAGACGGTTGAACAACGGAATGATCCCGTCGATTCGGACGGTTATGCCGACAAGGTCATCCGTCTGAACGACTTCCTGCACCGGACCCCCCAGGACGATCCCGACCGGTGACGCAGGGCACTCCTAAAGGGTGTTCCGCCGTTTATGTGGGCCGATGAACTCGAGCAATTACGCCATTCAAATAATTCCGGACTTCACAATCGACGAAAAATACTCGGCGATTATAAGTGAAGCACAGAACCGCATTGCCCATTTCACGGGGAATGCGCTGAGAGACGACCGCGTCGGGGAACTGTTCCTCCTCGAGAGGAGCGGGATGAACAACGAGAAGGCCGCTCGAGTCTTAAAGGCAAAAGGCCGTCTCGTGACGGGGTTCCAATTCGAGGCCCGTTCGGACTCTTCCGATGACAACTTCCGAGTCTACGTCAGAAAGCTTGCCGGCGGGGGAAAGACCTTCAAGTTTTATCTGACGCCGGCGGTCCAGCAGATAATGCTTCAGCTGATTTCCCTTGAAGACCGGCGGACGGTGGCCATTTTCTCGATGCTCAACAGCGCGCTGGATGTAGGGTACCGGATTCTTACCACCCTGTACGGTAATCAGCTCAAACGGCTCGTGGACAAGGTTCCCGCGTTCCTTACCGAAGGTCTCACCGTAAAGATCGAAAAACTCAGCGCAAAGACCCCGGCCGATTCGGATTTGTGGAAAGAGGCGGCGGACGCGGAAGCTGCGCCGTCGGAGACCGTCAAGTCCAACCGTCCCGGCTCGCAGGACAACATTCTCCAGGTGCTGGCAGCGGACGGCGTGTTCGAGGAAATCACGCATTACGTTGAGAACATTATCTCGAGGAGCGACCGCATACGCGAAAAGAGAATTAAGCTCGAGCAAAACCCCGATATGCCGAGACTGGAAATCTACGAAAAGATGATCCGGGAAGACTTGGATCAACTGGAAAACTGCTATGCCCGCATTCATATCTATTTGAAAGCCTTCTACAAAAACAAGGACAGACGGACGGTTGCTCAAAACCGGATTCTCCGCCAATTCTTCGCCGCGGAGATTGAGCGGATTTCCGGTGAAACAGGATTGCTCGAAGATCTCCTCGCTCTCAACGAGGACGAATACTTCAGGAATATCGACCGGCACCACCAGCTCTCGTCCGGCTGAGCCCCTCGGCTTAGTGCTCCAAGGCTCCTCATTACCTCATTTCAAGAAACGCGAACCTACCTTAAGGCGGTACCATAAAGCCTCACGCACTTTTTTTGGTTGACAGCCCCCACCCATGTTGGTAGCATGGATCTCATATTAATGGCACATGAACTTTGTCGTTTTGAGAACCGGTTCCGTTTGAGGAGAAGCCCGGGTCCACAAGAAGGGTGACCGATTCCCGGCCGCACTTCAGAGCGGACTCCCGATTCGAAGAGACCGGGAGCGTTCCCAGGACCCATGATTCGATGCTTTCGTTGCCTCCGCCAGGCCCGGGAAGACCGGCACGGTTCCCTTTGTGAGCCGGAGCGGACCGTAAAGGGCTTGAGTGGGGGATTAGTTGCGTCTCAATTGACGCAATTTCTACCGGCCGGTCAAACCATGGGACCGGTCTAAGGAGGAAGGGTGATGAATGGAAAAAGGAGATGCCGCCGGGCCCTCATAGTGCCGGCCGCGCTCTGTATGGTCTTGATGGCCGGAATGGCCTTTGGCTGGGAATTCACCATGGAAGGGTCTCTTTCATGGGAGTTGGAGGCCATAGGACAAAACGGCACCAACGGATTCTTCGGCAAGTACGACGTAGATGCGGGAAGCGGAATCGCCGGTGCTCCGGCGGGAACCTTCGCACCGCTCAACGCGTGGCTGGGTGAACAAGGGGGCGGCTTAGTCTCCGGTTCGGACGGGTCGTGGAACACACAGTACATGTCCTTCGACATGGAACTCAGGATGAACGAAGCACTCCGGATCAGGGCCCAGTACTACATTGGGGAATGGAATCCTCCCGCGGACGCGGCCACCGGCAGCCTGGTCGCGTCGGAGTACCTGAACGACCGCCATCCCGGGATTCAACAGGCCATGTCCCCGGGATATTGGAATTACGCATTCCTGAGCGCACAGCTCCCGTGGGGAACAGTGTCCCTGGGCAAGAGACCGAGCGAGTGGGGAACCGGCCTCAGCTGGAACGGGGATGAATCCCGCACGTCCGAGTCGTTCTCCATAACCGCGCCGTATGGGCCGTTCCGAGTGGCTCTGGGGTTTTATCCTTCCCGGAGGGCCTCCTCCAACGAGTACTACAACCCGGACATGGACAAGAACAACAGCCGGGTCTGGGATGCAACGGTACCCAATATAACCTACCGCTGCGGCGCGCTGGATACGGGCGTCCAGTTTACTACCGTCCGCCGGCATTCAGGCGGTGAGGGACGTGTCGACACTCCCGACAACCGACGCACCGCGTACACGTATCGTGACCGTGAGGAGACCTACGGCGGTGTGTATATCAAGTACTACCCGAGCCCGATATTTTTCAACGCGGAACTTACGTGGTTCGACCAAACGAACAGGAACCGGAGAAAGGACGCCGGCGGCGGGCCTGCAGCCGGCGTCAGGGATACGTACATCGAGCATTGGCGTTGGATGACGGAGGTTTCCACCCTGGCCGGTCCCATGAAGGTTTCCTTGCTCTATGCGTGGTTTTCCGGCGGAGACCGGAGAAACGGAAGCCAAATCGACAGGAACGGCATCCTCGCATCCGACAGTTTCGCTAATACGGGCCTCTTCAGACCATTCAGCTACCTGCAGGTTTACGGGTACGGCGTCGGCCATTTCGTCAACGGTTCCACCGGCAACGGGTACGTAGAGGATGCGTCCGTATACGGTGGTCGAGTGGACTACTCGGTTGCGGCGAACCTCAATGTTTACGGGAGCTTCTTCTGGGCCGACCGGGCATCGAAGAGCGGCTTCGGGTGGGGTTGTATAACTCCGGACATTGATCCGGCCGACATCACCGGCTATGGCGGCGCGGTAAACATGGGGTACGGGGTCGCCGGTGCTCCCTCCATACCGGACTCGAATCTCGGATGGGAGATCAACGGAGGGTTTGATTGGCAGCTGTTGGAAGGGCTTGTCGTTAACGCGACCTTTGCCTACTGGCAGCCGGGTAAGTGGTACAAGTACGCATGCGTGGACAAGGGCGTAGTCAATTGGGCCGACCCCACCGCCGCCAATAATTGGGGAATCAATCCCAACCGCTCCATTGATCCGATCTGGGGCATGGAACTGGTTGTCAATGCGGAATTTTAGAGCTATAGATCGAGGGGGCGGCGATTCGGAAGAGTGCCCCCCCAGAGGTCGATGGTGCGTCGACCCGGAGGCAATTCCGTGAATCAGAACCGTTGATGTCCACGTTTCATGCGAGAGGAGGTTTGGACCCATGAGAAAGTTGATGACAATCGTCTTAGGAGCGGCTGTCGTCGCCGGTATGTGTATGGCAACGGCAGGCGTTTCGTCGGCCAAGACAGCTGCCGATACGGGTGCCCCTGCACAGCAGGTCAAGTGCTGCATCAAGGGTGAATGCAAGACCATGTCGGCAAAGGCGTGCACCGGCGGAGGCGGAAAACCGGTGGGTGACTGCAAGCAGTGCAAGAAGACGCAGTAGTGCCTGATCCTTTCTGCGCGTAAGATTCCCGGAGCGGAGACCGCTGCATGGCAAGTGCCGCTGATTCAGCCCGGAATCCGGCAGTGAACGCGACGCCTGGACAAATCCCCCCGATCCCTTATCTAAAGATGAGGTTTCGGGGGGATTCAATTTTTCAAGACCTCTGATCGGGCGTGTCGGCCCGCTGACCACACAAATCTTTGCATCAGTACGCAATTCTTGATATTATAAGAAGAGTTTGTCGGTAAAGTCTTTCGTGACTCCAAATGGGGGAAGCCTTTTGCATCACGTACCACTGGTGGTGGCTACCTTGATGTTGCTGTTCTTCGTGCACTTCTGGGTTATGAGAGCGTGGGAGCTCATTCAGACCTGTAAGAGAGATCCGCATATCAATCCTGAAAATAACGTCGTATTGCCGAATCATCCACCGTTAATCTCGGTGATCGTTCCGGCTCACAACGAAGAGGCCGGTATCAGCGACTGCCTGAAGTCCGTTTTGGATCAAGACTACCCGCGGTTCGAGCTGATCTGCATCGACGATCGATCCGAGGACCGTACTGTGGAGATTGCCGAGGCGGTATGCAACGGCCGAGCGAAAGCCGGGGTGTTCTCCGTTCATGAACTCCCGGAAGGTTGGACCGGTAAGTGCCATGCGTTGGATGTAGGGGTAAAGCGCGCTTCAGGTGAATGGTTCGCTTTCCTCGATGCGGACAGCACGCTCCACAAGAGTGCCCTGACCCACTGTTATCATGCGGCTGTCGATCGCGGGGTAAACATGCTTACGTTGAGCCCCAGGTTCGTGCTTAAGACCTTTTGGGAAAGAGCCCTCCAGCCTACCTTTGCCGCAATGTCGTGCATCCTGTTCCCCCTGAGCAAGATCAATGACCCTTCCAGCGATGTGGCGTCCGCAAACGGGATGTTTTATATCATCAGCCGCCATGCCTACGAAAGAATCGGCGGCCATCGAGATGTCAAGGACCTGGCCGTCGAGGACATCGGCATCGGAAAGAGAGTGAAGGCATCGGGGTTGGGACTCGTCTTTGCCAACGGCCGGAAAATCCTCCGGACAAGGATGTACACTAACTTCAAGGAGATTACGGATGGTTGGACGAGGATACTCAGTGCGTCCATGAACTATGAAATGGCCACGGTGCTCTGGTACCTGCTGGTGCATATACTCATGAGCGCACCGGTCTTCGCTTCGGCACTCTATGTGTACATCTCCGCAGCAAAGGGGCTGTGGCCGCAATGGTGGTTTGTGCTCCCGCTGGTCTGCGGAGCGTGCATGTTCGGCATCCCCTGTTTTTACTACGAGCAACTGGGGGTGCCCAAGAAGTACTCGGTCCTCTTGGCTGTGGGAAATCTCATGCTGATCTGGGTTTTTGCAGTGATCGTGAAGAAGATTCTCTGCAATGATGCTCTACAGTGGCGGGGAACAACCTACGACACAAGCAGGTACAAGCCCAAGCGTCTTGACCCCTTGCCTTCCCGGGCATGCGGGGCTCCCGTTCGATCCGCCCTGGAAGAGGTGAACTAAGGGCTGCGTTTCCAAAATATGGTCGCACATTTTTGTCTCGCAGCCGGCTCGGGTGCCGGCAAGAACAAGATCCGGGCACGGAGGCCCGGGCTACGGTAGGGGCGGACCTATGTGTCCGCCCGCATTGGGGCGCACTACATCGTGGGGCGGGCGTCCCGCCGTCTCCCCGGCGCAGGCCGGGGTCCAGGAAAAAAGACCGGATCCCGGCCTACGCCGGGAAGACGGTTCAGGTTGTGCGACCGTAGTTTCGCACGGAGTACTACGTTTCCAGACGCTTCTTCTCTTCCGAGCGCACTTCTCTGCGAAGAAGTTTTCCAACCTTCGACTTGGGAAGCATGTCACGAAATTCTATATATTGCGGAAGCTTATAGGCCACCAGCTTGTCCCGGCACCAGCGGATGAGTTCGTAGCCCGTAATTCCCTTCACATCCTTCTTCAACACCACGAACGCCTTAATTCGTTCGCCCACCTTCTTGTCGGGAATTCCCACCACGCAAGACTCGACCACCGCCGGGTGCTCTTGAAGCACGGCTTCGATTTCAGAAGCTGAAACGCGGTATCCTTTGTGTTTGATCGTGTCCACCGTGCGGTCGACAAAGAAGAGAAAGCCGTTCTCATCCTGGCGCACAATGTCGGACGTGCGGTAATACAGGCTGTTGTCGATCTCCACAAACGCTTCTCTCGTCTCCTCGGGTTTGTTGAGATAAGCTGAGACCATCATGTCGGACGACACCAGCAATTCACCGGGATCTCCCGGTTTGGAGGGTTCCAGAGTGTCCGAAGCAACGATCTTGATCTCCTTGCCGGGAACCTTCAAGCCCATGCTCTGAGGAGGGCTGTCCCGGTCTGTCGGGCACATGGTCACTCCTCCGCACGTTTCGGTAGCACCATAACCCTGGTAGATGGTCACATTGAAGCGACGTGTCCAGCGGTTTCCAACCTCCACCGGCATCACGTCTCCTCCGCTGAAACAGTACTTCAGCGAGGAGAGGTCGTACTGATCCACACGGTTGTGTTCGAGAATCATCCGGTAAAGCGCGGGCACACCGATGAGGGTCGTGGCCCGGAGCCGTTGTATTGCATCGAACATGGCGTCCAAATTCACGCGGGGCTGGAGGATGAGGGTGCCGCCTCCCAGGATCACGGTGGACAGACTGCATGTCTGGCCCAAGACATGAAACAGCGGAGCACCGCCGACGATGACGTCCTTATCTTTGGGAAACAGCGGATCACGCACCGAAAGCTGGTCGAAGGCGGACTGGAGGAAAAAACCGTGCTTGAGCGGCACTCCCTTGGGGTGCTTGGTAGTCCCGCCGGTGTAGAGGATCTCGAAGATGTCATCCGGGCCGGTCCCGGGATCCGGGGCGGGAGGGTTGGATGAGCCGATGATATCGCGCATGAACAGCACATTCTCCGCTCGTTCCACGTTCCCTCTCGGCACCTTGTCCGCGGCCCACCCGAAGAAACGCTTCCACCAGGGAAGCAGGTCGGCGATGTTGGTAACTATTGCCGTCTCGAGCTTGGTATGAGGCGTAACCTCCTTGACGTATCCGTAATTTCTGTCGGCACAGACGACGGCCTTGGCCTCCGTGTCCGAAGCGATGTACTGCAAATCGACCGGAGTATAGATCGGAGTAATGGGGATCGCCACCCCGCCGAGGCGTTGAACGCCGAGCCAGGACACCACGAACTGGATTGAGTTTGGGATATACAGGACTATGCGGTCGCCTTTGGCAAATCCCCTTGCTGCAAGGGCGCCGGCGAAACGTTCAACCAGTTCCTTGACCCCGGCGTACGAATAAAGCGTGCCCAGAAAGGCTACCGCAGTCTTATCCGGATTCCGGGAAGCAGTCTCGTTGAACGCTTCGAATATATTCGGATGTTCCCACTCGGCCATTCCGTCAATCCTCCTTCTCAGACCCCGAAATATGCGGATTTTACTTCATCGTTGTCCATGAGTTCGGCTCCGCTTCCGTCCATGGTCAGCATTCCGTTCTCGATGATATAGCCATGATCGATCATGGGGAGTATGGGACGCGCAAACTGTTCGGTGATGACGATGGTCAGTCCCGATTCCACCCGTATCTTGCGGATCGCTTCCACCAGACTTTTCTGCATTATGGGACTCAGACCGAGGAGCGGCTCGTCCAGGAGCAGCAGATCCGGCTTTGCCACCAGAGCCATTCCTATACTCAGCATCTGTTGCTCGCCGCCACTGAGGAAGCCGGCCTTGCGCGTTTTGAGGCGTTGGAGTGATGGGAACAGCTCAAAGACGTGGTCAATGCTTGGCTTGACCTGCGCGCTCGGGCGTAAGTAACCGGCAATCCGTAAGTTTTCCACTAGATCGGATTCCGGAAAAATCGGGTGGCGTTCCCGGCACAGCACCATGCCGCGTTTCACCCGTTCGTTCGGCTCCATGTTCGTAACATCTTCACCCTTGAAGACGATGGTCCCGTACAGGGTGATTCTCTCGCCGCCCTTACGCTGTTCCTTGATCTTGGTGTCGATGATGAGGCCGGACACCGTATTCATCAAGGTGGTCTTGCCCGCACTGTTGGAACCGATAACTGCGACGATCCGGCCGGCTTCAACCTTCATGCTGAAGTCATTCAACGCCAGAGCGTTCTCATAGAAGACCATCAAGTTGGTTATATCCAGCATCGTATTTCCCGCTCAGGGCCTTTCCCCGCCATTAGTCTTCCGTACCGAGGTAGGCGTGTCTGACTTCGTCCTTTTGCATGATTACCTCCGGCTTGCCGTCTGCGATCACCTGGCCGAAATTGAGCACGATTGCCCGGTCCGCGATGCGGAAGAGTTCCCGGAGACGATGTTCGATCATGAGGATCGTCTTGCCGCTCAGCATGAGTTTCTCGATAATCGGCAGAATGCTCGCGAGTTCGGCAATGCTCAAGCCGGAAAAAAGCTCGTCGAGAATGATAAGATCCGCCCGCAATGCCAAGCACTTGGCAAGTTCCAGCCTCTTCAGGTAACCGTGCGGCAAACTGCCTGCCGCCTTGTATGTCACCGATGAATCCCGCTCAAAACCGACTTCTTCCAGGAGGTCGATTGCAACCGCATCGCGGTCGCCGTATTTTCCTCCCTGCATCTCCCTCACGCGGGGCGAGTACAGCGGTATGATCAGATTCTTGTACGCGGGCAGATCCCCGAAAGGCCGAGCCATCTGGAATGTCCGGGCAATTCCCACTCGGGCTATGCGGTTGGGCGTCCATCCGGTGATATTCTTGCCGCGATACAGGACGGACCCCCTGTCCGCCCGGACAAACCCGGTAATCAGGTTCACCAGAGTGGTCTTTCCCGATCCGTTTGGCCCGATCAGTCCCAGCAACTCGCCTTTGTACAGGTCGAAATTGACGCCGACCACCGCTTGGACGCCGCCAAATCGCTTACTCAGATTCTCCACCCGTAAGAGCGGTTCCCTGTCTTTTTCTTGCCCATTGGCACCCATGTGCACGGCCTTTCAGTTGAATACTCTGCGCCTTCATATGAAGAGCGTTCCCGCATGGCTTGGTTCAGTCGCCCCGTTCCACTCAACCCGGGCGGCGCACTATTCGTCGACGTGCACCCATCGTTCAAACTGCGAATATTTCCGCTGCACGTAATGGAATATTCCCTCCGGCAGTGCAACGACAAACACTACGAGCGACACCGCATAGAGTACCGTCCGCAGGCCGCCGACTCCCCGCAGGGCCTCGGAAAGGGGAACGAGGATAAACGCCCCCAGCAGCGAGCCGGCAAAGGTGCCCATCCCGCCCACTACGGCCGACGCCAACGGAAGTATCGAATAATCCAATGCAAATACCGGCATACCCACAAAAAGATAGACATGGGTCATGACGGCGCCGCAAAACGCTCCAAGACTTCCCGCGATGAAAAGGGCCTGTGCCTTGTACCAGTAGATGTTCAGTCCCGCACTCATCACGGCCCGGTCATTGTTACGGATGGCCTTGAACACCAGTCCGTAGTCCGTAGACATCAGCCTCCGGAATCCGAAGAGTACGATCAGAACCATGCCGCCGAGAAGGTAGATCTCGATCCACTTGCTCGGGAAGGCCTTCAGGCCGGTCAACCCCTCTGTTCCCCCCATCATTCCCGTAGCTTCCACGATACGTTCGAACATCATCGGTAAGACAAGGGTCACCATGGCGAAGTACACGCCTCTCAGCCGGAGTACCGGTAACAGGAAGACGGTGCACAGCACGCCGCCAATGAGCGTACCGAGAGGAATGGTCAACCAAATGGGGAGACCGAGGTAGTGGTCCAACGCGCCGGCGGCGTAGGCTCCGACTCCGAAGAAAAGCGCCTGGCCCAAGGACACCATCCCTGCCGATACCAAGAAATCCCAGCTCATGGCGAGCAGGGCAAAGACCGCAGTCGACACGAACACCTTCTGCCAATAGACGGGCAAGAAGAAAGGCAGGACCAACAGAATCATTACCGGAATTGCCGGAGGGAGTGCCACGTACAACATTTCACGCCAGGAGGTCACTGCGAAGATGTCGTCGGACCTCGCTTTGATACCTCGATCGATTCGCTCTTTACGTTTCGTTTTCACTGCTCTTCCGTTCCAAGATATGCATATGTATCCGCATCAACGGACCATGCACTCGTATGGCAGAGTCCGCGGCCCGAGACCGGTCCGACCTAGATCCGTTCTTCCAGTTCCTTTTGCTTTCCAAACAGGCCCGAAGGCTTCACGACGAGGATCACCAGTATCGCCACCAGAGAGACTATCATCTTCCAATGAGGTCCTGAGACTACGTCGGTGATCATCTGAGCGTATCCGATGAGGAACGCGGCCACCACCACCCCGACCGTGCTTCCCAACCCCCCGACAATACAGACGGCCATGGCATTGATCAGCACCGAATACCCTTCGTTGACGGAAATCGTTCCCCGGGGAAGAATCGTGATCGCCGCTACCGCAGCCAGCCCTGCCCCCATTGCAACACTCAATTCCGCAATCCGGTCCGAATTGATGCCGAGGGTCAGTGCGGTCCGCTCGTCCTGCGCTATGCCGCGGAAGGCCAGGCCGGTTTTGGTGTAGTGAGTGAAGAAATACAGCCCCACTGCAAGCGCCACCCCGATACCCACTATCCAGAGCCTCTGATGATCCACGTACACACTGCCGATCATGATCGTGCCGTCCGTAAACACCGGAATGGTGTACTCGAAGCCGGTGAACCCGAGATACCGGAAAAGCTCGGTGATGGCCAACCCGGTTCCGAAAGTTACGATGACCTCGGAGATCTCCATCCCCCGCACCCGGAGGAGGACAAACCGGTACAGCAGGGCACCGAGCGCTGCCGTAAGGACGATGGAGATCGGTGCAGCCGCTATGAAAGGAACCCCGGCCTTGTTTATGAGAATCCACACGGCATACCCTGCGAGCACGTACATAGCGCCGTATGCAAAGTTGGAAACCCCGCTTATCCCAAAGGTCAGGCTGAACCCGAGCGCTACCAGGGCCAGTATCACGCTGTTGATAAATCCGTAGACAATGGTGACTTCAAGCATTGCGACAGTGGTGACTTCAAGCATTGAGGATACTCCGGTGTTTGCGTGCTCTACATTACCGGCTCACGGCCGGCGGATGCACTGGGGAAGTTCATGCCCCGCACTGGAAAGGGACGTGACGAGGCCTCCCCTTCCGTGCACTTTCAACCTCTTTGACTAGGGCGTCTTCACCCGGTCGGCGTTGCCCGTTTTTTTCAAGATATCCTACCAGGTACGAGGCATTTAGGCAAACCCTGAAGCAACGTTTGCACTTCTCGGGGTTCCTTTTGACTCTCTTGCGACTCCGGCCGTATTGCCGTGGTTCCCTGGAGAGGGACCTTGCATTCCGGGCAGACGTCGGGAATAATGGGGGCCGCGCCGAAGGCCGGATTAAGTCCGCCGCAGTACCCGCACACGAAGACGAATGCCAAGAGCACCAAAATCCTTTTCATTCCGTTAGTCCTTGTGATAGGGTCAAACGACCCTATGGGGACGAAATTGAGTGGACGGCAACGATGGCGACCGACTGCACGTACCCTCCGGCGCAGCGGAACAATATGGCTGTGAGTGTTAAGACGATATTGGGTTCCGGGTGAACCGGAAGAACTTCTTTTCCGGCCCCGTAGTAATCTTCATTGTTGCATCTCTTTGACGCATCTGTAAATACGGTAAACCTAGTATTTTTTCGTACGGAAAAACCGTATTTCAGGACCGGCAACAGGAATCGGACTCTCCCGGACCATCATTCCGCTGCACGCCGGCGTTTCGAAACCGGAAGAGGGTTCGTTCCTCGGCCGCCCACAAGAATGCGGCTCGGGGATTGGGCTTATTTCAATCATGTTATGAAGCACATGGGGCTTGACTCGATATCCTAGAATGACCGGGAAGCATCGCATCGTATTGGCGGAAGACCACACCATAATCAGGGAAGGCCTGAGATCCCTCCTTTCATCGGATCCCGGCTTCGAGGTTGTAGGCGAGGCCTCGGACGGCCGGGAAGCCATAGAATGCGTTGAAAGGCTTGCCCCGGATCTTGTACTGATGGATTTGTCCATGCCTCGAATGGACGGCCTGCAGGCCATCAAACTTCTGAAAAGGCAGTGTCCCGACACAAAGATCCTCGTGCTCACCGTGCACAAGAACGAAGAGTACATCCTTGCGACCTTCCGCGCCGGAGTCGACGGCTACGCGCTCAAGTATGTCAGCCACACCGAGTTGGTTTCGGCCATACGTACCGTACTGAGAGGGGAGCCCTATCTGAGTCCTGCCGTGTCCCAGGTCGTGCTGGAAGGATACTTGAAAGGGACTCGGTCGCCGCTCCCCGCATCGCCGTGGGAAACCCTCACGTCACGGGAGAGAGAAATACTGAAACTCATTGCAGAGGGGTACAAGACCAGGGAAATCGCGGATCTCCTCTGTATCAGTGTGAAGACCGCGGCTACGCACCGTGCGAATCTCATGAAGAAACTCGATCTCCACAGCGCCGCGGCTCTGACTACCTACGCTATGGAAAGAGGGCTCTTGAACGAATAGGCCGGCGTCGGCCGACCGGCCAGGAGGCGGTAATCAGCGTGCCTTTGCCCGGCCGCGTATCGACTGAGAAAGAACCGCCCGAAAGCTGAGATCTCTCCTTCATGCCGGCCAAACCGAGTCCGGGTCTTCCGGCTGCCGGCAAGTGGGCGGACTCCCAATCGAACCCCACGCCGTTGTCTTGAACCGTCAGCACGGTCGATCCGTTATGGCGGCGCAAAGAGACACGGACAAGATCGGCATGACCGTGCTTAGCCACATTGTTGAGCGCCTCCTGGAGAATCCGGAAGATAACGATCTTCTGATCTTCGGAGACCCAACTTTCCTGCATCTGAAGATCGGTTACCACCCTGATGCCCTGATGGGTCTTTTGGAATTCCCTGCAAAGCCACGTAATGGTCGCCATGACCCCGAGGTCGTCCAAGATTGAAGGCCGGAGATCCATTGCGATCCTTCCCACGTCTTCCACCACTTCCTGAATCATGGAGAGCAGTGATTCCAACGGAGCAAGATGCTCTTGAGGAACCCTCTTGGCGGCTTCCCTTATCACGTTCTCAACCTTGAACTTCATGGCCGTTACGGATTGCCCGATCCCGTCGTGAAGCTCGCGGGCAACGCGCTTCCGTTCATGCTCGTGGGCCCTCAAGAGCTGCCGAGACAGCGATCTCAGTTGCTCTTCCGATTGGGCGAGCGCTTTCTCAACCTGTTTGCGCGTCATTTCCAGCGCTGCCATATTCCCAAGCAAGAACAGCAGATCTCTATCGGATTCGGAAAAAGATCTTTCCGTACGGCTGCCGACATGCAGGACGCCGAGATCCTTCTCTCCGATTCCAACCGGCGCGGCTATTCCCGACTTGAAGTCTCCGGCAGGAAACCCGTCGTCGGAACCGTAGGGGACCTTCCGCCCATCACGGTTCCAAGACCTCTCGGTGCTTGGAGGATTCCAGTCGCTCATGCGGAAATGCGGCGCTCCCTTCATGGGACCCACCTGCTCCGCGTCGATACCGGAACACGCCCGGACGCCCGCCGCCTCTGTCTTGTCGTCGTACACCCCGATGAAAGAGGCATCAGCTGCAAGCAATTCACGGCTCTTGTCCACCAGAAGTCCCAAGTTTTCCTCGAGAGTGTGTTCCGCGGTCATTGCCACCGCCAGGTGATACAGCGCTTGGAAGCGTTTGAGCTGTGTTTCCAGTTCCTGCTCCGCCCGTATGCGCTGGGTCATGTCGAGAATCGTGCCGATAACCGCCGGACGTTTGTGGTAATCCATTCTGGAACCGTAGACTTCGATGTGTACCAGAGCCCCGTCACGCTTCTTTCCCCGGAACGAATAATTGATGGATTCCATCTCTCCCGATATGCGCTTGCTCAGGTAGTCGCGGACCATGGGCCAGTCTTCGTCGGCGACGACGTCCTCGGGTCCCCGTATGTCCTTCAGTTGTTCCACGGTGTAGCCGAATATGGCCGCCATTTTGGGGTTGATATATCTGAACAGCTCGTCCTGAATAAGGTACACCCCCACAATCGATTTCTCAGTGATTTTCCTGAACATGGTCTCGGATTGCCTCAGCGCGTCGGCAACACTTTGAAGCTTGAACTCCGAGGCGTGGAACTCGGCGACCCGTTGCCGCATCTTGACGAGCTCGTCTATGAGTTGCTCTCTCGTCTTATCCTTATCCTGCATTCCGGATTCCTCTGATGAGAATTCAGCGGCATCACTGCCGGCCTCCTTCCCCCGCGGCCGCGCCTTAGCACCCCATGGCGCACATTGCGTCGCACAACCTGGGCCGGGAACCAGTCCCTTTTTCCCGGACCCCGGCCTGCGCCGGGGAGACGGCGGGCAGCGTGCGCCCTTGAAGATGACGGGCACGGAGGCCCGTCCCACGAAACAGGACTAAGGCTTCATGACAGTCCTTCGTAGCCCGGGCCTCCGTGCCCGGATCCTTCTCGTTCCCAGGCTCCTGCCTGGGAATGCCTATCCGCCGGGCTCTGCCCGGCCTTGGGCCCGGAGTCCCGAGGGCTTTCGTGGTCAGTTGTGATCCCCGAATCATGGGGGTTTATGCCACAAGGCACTTAGTCCGTCTTGGAGATTTCCTTGTGAGGCGCCGGCTGCAACCCTTTGCGCATGTGCATGTTGAGCATCTCGACGCATACGGAAAAGGCCATGGCAAAGTAGATATATCCTTTCGGAACGTGATGGCCGAAACCGTCTGCGATCAACACCACCCCCACGACCACCAGGAACGACAATGCAAGCATCTTTATTGTCGGGTGTCCGCCGACGAATTCTCCTATAGCCCGGGCAAAGAGCATCATAAGGCCAACCGAGGCAACCACGGCGGCGATCATCACGGGAAGCTTATCCACCATGCCCACGGCGGTAATGATGGAGTCCAGGGAGAAGATGATGTCGATTACCATGACCTGAGCGATGACGCCCCAAAAACTCACGGTTACGGCCTTATGGGTCCCTCCTTCCTCACTGCCCGCGAGCAGCTCGTGAATCTCTTTCGTGCTTTTCCAGAGCAGGAAGAGCCCGCCTCCGATAAGAATCAGATCACGGCCCGAAATACCGTGGCCCAGCACACTGAACAGCGGCGCGGTCAGACCGATAAGCCAGGAAAGCAAGGAAAGCAGGGCAATACGCATGAACATGGCCGCAAAGAGGCCCAATCGTCTCCCCACCTCGCGTCTTTCCCTTGGAAGCCCGGCAACCAGAATCGAGATGAAGATTATGTTGTCGATACCAAGTACCAGTTCCAAAGCCGTCAGAGTGAAAAAGGCGATCCAGGCATCCGGGCTTACCAGCAGATCCAACATGGTGATCCTCTCATCGGTTCATTTCTACGGAATATGGTCCTCGGCTCGGGTGGGGCACGACAGGCCGGCGGCGATCAAAACCGCGTCTCCAGGCCCGTTCAAGGCGCACCTACGTGCCCATTGACCGCACATGTACTATATTTCACGAAAGACGTCGAGTGCCCGGTTCGGAAGAAACGTCGGAAACCCCACTCGGCGGATTCCACCGCAGAACCGCGGCGGACTATTCTTGCGCCCTGTGCGCGGTAAGTCGAGGTTGTAGCCATGAGTGCCTTATTGCTCAAATTAGTCGTTGCAGCTCTATTTCTTCTCGTTCCTGCGGCAGTAATCGTTCACGCGGAAAGAACCCGCGAAAAGGCAACCTTTGCCGGCGGATGCTTCTGGTGCATGGAAGCGCCGTTCGAAAAACTCGAAGGAGTGGAGTCCGTGGTATCGGGTTATACCGGCGGAACGGGGGGCGATCCTACCTATGAGGATTACGGCGGGAAAGGCCATATCGAGGCCATAGAGATTACCTATGACCCAGCCCGAATCTCCTATAAGGATCTCCTGGATGTCTTTTGGAGACAGATAGATCCTACCGACCCGGGTGGTCAGTTCGTGGATAGGGGACCCGGATACCGGTCGGCAATCTTCCATCACAATGATGAGCAGAAGAGGCAGGCCGAACAATCCAAAGAAGATCTCGCAAAATCCGGAAAATTCAACAAACGGATTGTGACCGAAATTCTCGAGGCGACCACGTTCTATAAGGCCGAAGACTACCATCAGGATTACCACAAGGCCAACCCGCTTCGCTACAGGCTCTACCGGGCCAATTCCGGCCGCGACCGCTACTTGGATAAGGTGTGGGCCGGAGAGACACGCGCGAACGCCCGGACGGGCGACTTGCCTGGTAGGAAAGAGTTAAACCGGGAGGAGATCAAGAAGAAACTCACGCCGCTCCAGTATCAAGTAACCCGGGAGGAAGGAACGGAACCGCCGTTCCGGAATGAGTATTGGAACAATCACAGACCGGGAATTTATGTGGACATCGTCTCCGGAGAGCCTCTCTTCAGCTCGCTGGACAAGTTCGATTCCGGGACGGGATGGCCAAGCTTCGTGAAGCCTCTGGAAGCGGAAAACATCGTGGAAAAAGCGGATAAGGGCCTCCTGATGTCCCGCATCGAGGTCCGGAGCAGAAATGCCGACTCCCATTTGGGGCATGTATTCAACGACGGACCGAAGCCTTTGGGCCTTCGTTACTGCATCAATTCGGCTTCGCTCCGGTTCATACCCAAGGAAGATCTGGAAAAGGAAGGCTACGGAAGGTTTACGGAGCTCTTTGAAAAATGAATATACTGATTGCGCTTTCTGCAGAGGGATTTCATGACCGGGACGACATTCACCGCCCCCATCGATGAGTGCTGTTGGGATAATTCCGTGGACACAACACGGTTTTTACGCTGGTCGCCCCGTCCGAGTTGCCTGTGGAACCTTCTTCATGAGACTACCATCCGCTGAGCGCAGAAATCCCTCCCAATAGAGTTCCGCGAGAGTTCCGGGTATGGCGTGCCGGGAACTCTCACAAAAGTAGTATTATGTCCCCCAAATCTATGCCCCGAATCTCCCGGAATGATCCACCTCCGCAACTCCTTTAGAATATGACGTCCCCAAAGAGAAGATCTCTCAATTCAAATAACTGCTCATACTCCAGATCAGTCATGTCTCCAAAAATGGACTTCCTGTCCAAGAACAGATACTCCCGCTTTAAATTGTCGAATTCTCTCTCGCTTAATTTTTGCGGTATCTCCATATCGTCCATATCGTCCATATCGTCCTCGTCGTCCTCGTCAAATTCAGATTCCAAGGTCGCAAATCGTTGGTCGTACAACACACAGTATAACTGATATGGCTCCATTTCAGCATATTGATGATGGTACCCATCCCATTTGTCGTGAATGAAGGTTGTTTCCTCCTCGTTTAGCAGTGTCTCCAAGTACTTGCGATAGCCGTGCCGCATGAACGACCGCTCCGCATCTTCAGAGATCCATTTGTCAAACCGGGCTGCCGCTTGTTCCTTTCCTCCATTCTTCAAATACGACAGCGCAAGAAATAGACCTTGGTCATAGCTGATTACATTTGAGTTCTCCAAGGTTTCGATCGCGCTCACGTAATTTCCAGTGAATAGATACGCTTTGCCCAGGTCATCATCCCATAAATAATGGAAATCATCCTTGCTGTCGACAATCTTGTGATACGTTTCTACCGCCTTGTCCGCGTCGCCTGCCTCAAGGTATGAAGCAGCGAGATCGCGCAAAGGGGACATGAATTCGGGATATTCTGTTACTATCTTCTGTAGCTCGGCTATTCTCCGCTCGACATTACCGGACTTTTCCCACGCGTTGCGGCATTGCTCTGCACATTCTTCCTGTCTCGTCATGTTGTCGACTCCCTACTTGCTGAACTCAAAACCATTACGCCTGCGGGTTCACTGGAACGTAGTATTTCTGCCCCAAGATGCGCTCCGCCGTCAAGTCAAAACTGTGAAGCTGAAGAGGGAGCATTGAGAATTGGGTGCCGGAGAAAGATCTCGCAAGATTCTTTCGGCACCGCCATATTCGATGCGTCGCGTGCTTCCGCTCTGTCTTGAGGGACGATTCGCGCCTGAATTCCGTGAATTCCGTGACTTCCGGGGACAACACTGTTTTTTTATGCTGGGCGCTTTCGAGGCCTCCCTGGTAGTCCCTTGCTCAGGTCACAGGCGGCCGGCCTCTCAACGGTCGTTACAAAGGATTCGTTATCCGCTGGTCCCCCCGTCCGTGTTGCCTGTGGAAGCTTCTTGATAAGGCCATCACCCGCTGAGCGCAGAAATCCCTCCCAATAGAGTTCCGCAGGAGTTCCGGGTATGGTGTACCCGGGCCTGTTGCGAAATTAGGGTCTGTCACAAAATAAACCCGTCATCTTTCCGACTTGCTATCCCGGCCTTGAAAGACCGGTCTACTATCATACTGTCCCTTCGGGACGTGCAAGATCGCTTGCCCCGGAGGGGCTACTGAGAGTAGCCCGGTACTTCAGTGCCGGGTC
>JAZDHD010000220.1:0-13225 GCA_043806215.1 Pseudomonadota bacterium
AACGGAGCCCATGTGAAAGGCACGGACGGTGTGCCTGATGTCGCTCATGCTCTGAGGGAACGCGCCGGGTTTGAAGAGACGAGAGCATTTATGGCAGTCCCCTGGAGAGCAAAGACCACATGGGCTCTCGTCATTTCGAACCTTCTCCTTGTTCCCTTCCATAATCAGTCGGTTGGAGCCGGCTACGTCCGGATGAGAACTCCGGCGGGCGCTCCATCTGCGCCATGGATTTTCAAGGGCAGGCAAAAGATTTCGCACGGGCCTGCCGGGACGTTGAGCAGATAGACGCCCTCCACGATGAGCACGCCTGCCTTGAGCAAGGTCATATGCACCGGCGCTCCCGGATTTTCGTACCGTTCAATGGAGAGGTAATCGATCCCCACCATCAGAATTCCGCGTTCCACAAGGTAGGCTGCGGCGTCCTCGGTCAGGTGCACGTAGTCCTCATGGAACGTGGATTCAAGAAGCCGGGGGGAATTATCGGTCTTGAGCAGAACCCGCACATGGTCGCCAAGTGCCGAGTTTTCCAGGTTCCCGCGATCCACCTGTTTTCGGCCGGTCATGTCGAGCACGATCCCGGGGCCCACAAGGTGATCGAGAGGGATCAGGTCCACGGTCGCACCGCCTTCCAGGTAGTGCGCCGGCGTGTCTATGTGGGTTCCCTGGTGCGTTCCCATCGAGATGCGTGCCAGGTTGAAGGCATCTCCTTTGCAACGTTGAAAAAAAGGTTCCGTTACGAACGGCGGATCCCCCGGGAATGTGATCATGCCCTGCCGTATGGGCAGGGTTGCATCGAAAAGCGGCATGTGCCGGTCCTTACCGTGATGGCATCTCAATACCCAGGTATTGTTGGGTTATTATGGTAAATCTCTTAGTGCTCCATGGCGTAAATACGGCCGCACAACATGAGCCGTCTTCCCGGCGAAGGCCGGGATCCAGTCTTCCTTTTTGGACCCCGGCCTTCGCCGGGGAGACGGGCGGCGCCCGTCCTTGAAGATGACGGGCACGGAGGCCCGTCCCACGAAGAGGACAAGGGACGCCCTCTTCAGTGGGACCGGCATCCTGCCGGTCGTCTTCCAGACTGAGCTTCGGGGCAGTCTGTCACAGCCCGGGCCTCCGTGCCCGGTTATTATTCTTGCCGGCACCCAACGTGCCGGCGAGACGAAAATATGTGACCGAACTAATGAAATGCCGCACTTAGGCCTCGTACGACACGCGTCATTTCTTCTCATCCCGCTCGATGCGTCCGTCCCGCAGGACGATTTTCCGCTCCGTGAGATCTCCCATTTCCGGATCATGGGTAACGAGGATGACGGTAATGCCCTGCTCTTTGTTGAGCCTCCGGAACACGGTCATGATCTCTTCCCCGGTCCGGGTATCCAGGTTCCCCGTGGGTTCGTCCGCGAGGATGATCTCGGGCCGGTTCACCAGGGCCCTGGCAATGGCTACCCGCTGCTGTTGGCCCCCGGACAGCTGCGAGGGAAGATGATGCGCCCGATCCGCGAGGCCCACCAGTTCAAGAGCTTCTTCCGCGAATTTGCGCCGTTTCCCGGCCTTGACCCTGCCATATATGAGAGGGAGTTCCACATTGTGAAGAGCGTCAACCCGGGAGAGCAGGTTGAAGCCTTGAAACACGAAACCGAGTTTTCGGTTGCGCACGTCGGCCCGGTTGTCGCGGCCGAGGCGCGACACATCCTCCCCGTCAAGAAGGTAGCGACCGGACGAGGGAGCGTCGAGGCAGCCCAAGATGTTCATCAGGGTTGATTTTCCCGAGCCGGAAGGCCCCATGACCGAGAGAAACTCCCCGGGGGCAACGGTAATGTCGATCGATACAAGAGCAGGGACTTCAACGGACCCTGCCATATATACCTTTCCCAACTGTTCCATGAGAATCAACGGCAAGGGTTTTCCTTCCGGGTAATAGTCCACCGGACGTGGAATTCCGGTTACTTCCTACTCGGGAATTTGGGTTTCCAACGCGACCTTCAACTTTTCCTTGAGTTCGCTGAGGTCGGAACTCTTGACCACGTAATAGTCGGCAGCGACGGCTTTCAGATCTATCTTGAAGCTGGAATAGGCCGAATTGAGGATTACGGGCAGGTCATAGTACTTTTTTCGAAGCTGCTGGAGCAAATCCAGGCCGTTGTATTCACGCATCTTGATGTCCAGGACAACACAGTCCGGCTGCTCCTTTTCCACCACGGTCAGCAAGTCTTTTCCGTCCGGCAGCGTAAGTACTTCGTACCCTTCGTCCTGAAGCTCCATTGAATAGAGCATTCGGATTCCTTCTTCATCATCGACTATCAGTATCTTTGCCATCTCGGGCTCCTCATAGGCGGTGCCGGGAAAATGCGTCCGCTGAAAGATTAGCATGACTGCAACAGTTCGCCTTGCAGTGGGCAACACATCTGAATCATGATGAAAACCACCGGTCCAGGAGATACGGCTTGGACTTCTCAAACTGTAGGCACTGATCCTCGATGTATTCCTCGACCTGCTGAGAGTTCATATCCTTGGTTTCCAACACGAAGGAAAGGGTCTTGGCGTAGTAAAGCGGGAGCAATGCGTCGAGCAACCGATCTCTTGCCGCTTCATCCGTCTTGTATTTCAGGCCGAAATCATAAATAATCTTGGCCCACAATCCTGTCGGAAACTCGAAATACTCCTTGGGGAGTCCGGACACTTCCTCGAGCTTGAGCCGGTTCTCCTCGTTCAAGAATTGGCCGTAGAAGTCCCCGTAGGTCTGCAGTCCTTCCAGCATCTTGTTCCATAGGATGGTCGTGTCTATCTCAACAGGAGGGGCCATTTCAACGTCCCCGGCTCCGAAGCCGAAGACCGCGGTTGGACGGCTCCACTTGACTACCTTCCAAAACGAGTCGAAGCGGCACATGAGATCGAACGCGGTGCCGGCCACGGCCTTGAACATGGATTCCATCGAAGTCGGCGTATCTCTGACACGATGAACTCTCGGTCTTCCCATGAACGACTGAATGACGGGAATCTTGTTCCTCATCGCCGTAACGGTCATCCAAATGTTGATGCCGAACCCCGCGACGTTTTCATCCCAATAGGGTGCGTCCAGGAACATTTGGGCCGCTCTCCCCGATATCCCGACGTCCCCGCCGATGGGCTGGCGGACTCGGCGTCCGTACAAGGCTCGGGTGAGGGGGTAGATCAGGTTGCTCGTAAACGGCCCGTCGTATTTGTGACGGACGTACAGAGGCGCGACAAACTCATAGTCCTCGAAAAGCGGTTCACAGAGGTTGTGTATCCACAAAGGGGTGATGGTGGCGACGTCGGCATCGATTACCAGGATCGCCTTGGCCGAGAGATCCACTGCCTTTTCAAATAGGTTGCGCAGATTGTTTCCCTTGCCCTGTACATCCTCATCGGTGGAGATATAGATCTTGGGCGTGGTCGTGGCCGTCTGCAGGAATGCCTGCCGGGTGTCGTCCGGGGAGTTGTTGTCGCAGTTGATGATTACGGCCGTGGAATCGGAATAGTACTTAAGCAGTCCCTTGTCCGCCTGTTGGGTGGGAAAGGGTATGGATAACGCCTCGTTGGAAGAGGGTATACCCACTACAATGTCGGCCTGAGTGATGCCCCGTGGATTTTCCTCTTTGCTTTTCATTTAATATTTCCTCACATTATGGCACACTCGATGTGTCCTCTTGGCCGAGCATTGTATCATAACCGTACCGGGGATCAACCCCGGAGAGGCCTTTTCGCGTGCCCTTTGCAGCGGTTTTGTCCCGGACTGGGGCGCGATTGGAGCGGGCATTGAACCCTGATCTACTCAAGTCCATTGTCGAGGGACTCATCTTCTCCCATTCCGAGCCTCTGAGTGCGGAGTCCATAGCCGGCGTGGTCGGGGACGCTTCGCCACAGGAAATCCAGAGTGTCCTGGACGGCCTGGAACAGGAGTATCGGCAACGGTCCCGGGGGTTTGTCTTATCAAGACTCGCCGGCGGGTACCAGTTCCGGTCTCTTCCCGCCATCGCGCCGTGGATTCTCGAAATGAGACGCATGAAGCCTGCCCGTCTGAGCAGGGCAGGGCTCGAGACCCTTGCCATCGTGGCCTACAATCAACCCATAACCCGCAGTCGGATCGAACAGATAAGAGGCGTGGAAACCGCCGGTACCATCAAAAACCTCGTGGAAAGGGACCTGATTACCGTGGTCGGCCGCAAGGATATTCCCGGCAGGCCGTTGCTCTACGGAACCTCCAAGCGTTTCCTCGAGGTGTTCGGACTGGAGGATCTTGCGTCTCTTCCGGCGTTACCGGAAGTCGAAGCGCTGCCGGAAGAAGACGAAACAGTGCCGTCCGCGGAGGATGATGTGGAACCTGAAGAGTCGGACTGAGCCGCAGTTCGAGGAAAGCGCTTGACATACAAGGCATTCAGGCAAATACTTAATCCAGGCTCCTCCAACACGGTGCCATCGGATAATGAGGGTCGCAGGCATGGCAGGCTTTAACAAGGAAAAAACAACGGCAGCCCTGCTCCATCTTGCCGACAAGGCCGGCAGCATGGATTTGTACGCCTTGATGAAGATGTTTTACTGGGCCGACAAGGAACACTTTCAGCAATTCGGACGTACGATCACCGGAGACGAATACGAGGCGGAGCCCTACGGACCTCTGCCCTCCAAGATTTACTACGGCATGATAAACAGCGTTCGAACAGACAATATCTGGGATTTTGACTTGGCGGAACACTTCGTTGTCGAAGACAATTCGGTGATACCAAGAAAACAACCTGATTACAGGAAACTTTCCGAATCAGACGTCGCCGTCCTGGACCGTGTCTATGCACGGCATGGCGACAAGGGTTTTGATGAACTGGAGAAGGCTGCACATGACGATCCGACCTACATCAGGTTCTTGAGATCCAAGAGGGCTCGCATGACTTTGGAGGATATGGCCGACGGTGATCCATACCTGCTGAAACATCTAGAGGAAGTGAAGGAGAATGAGCGGTTCCTCCAAGATTTGCGATATCTTCCCCCTCGAAATGAGGAAAACGTATGTTAGAGAGAGGCTGAGGCAGGGTTTGGTCGTCAAATCCTTTTGGCCGGGAGTTGCACGCTACGAGAAGTTCTTCGTGTTCATGGGAGTTGATCAAGATCGGGATACGGCGTATGGGTTTTTCATAAACTCCGATCCAATAACCCTGGCATATCGAAATCCCTCAATAATGGATCTTCAGGTGGAGATACCTGCCATGACCTATGCCTATCTTTTCAAACCCACGCCGTCGTATGTCAATTCTTTTGAATACTACGACATTCCCAGCGGGAATCTTCTCGAAGCCATAGTGAGTACGCCGTCCAGAATATGCGATCCGGCGCATCTTCTGCCCGTTCATCTTGACAAGGTGTTGGCCGCCGTCAATAGAAGTCCCTTTCTAAGCGCCGATCAGAAGGATATCTGCCTCACTCCCCACTCGCTCGCGGGGCTCGTGTAAGCCGGCCGGCAGGGGGGGGCCGGGGTGATGCGCTATGAAAGAGAAATCAAAACGACTCAAGCTCATACCGGGCTGCAAGGACAAGCCTAAGGCCACGGATGTTCATATGAACCATGCAAGAGTTAACCCATAGCCCTTCGGGGTTACCATTACCAAGATGTGAGAGCGTTGTCGGACAGGAACGATCATGAGCGATGCCGTGTTTCTCAACATACCCACCGAAGACGTGGCAGGCGTCTGCCGCAGGTACCAAGTGCGGGAGCTTGCACTGTTCGGGTCAGTGCTCCGTGAAGAGCACGGCTCGGAGAGCGATGTGGATCTGCTGGTCAGCTTTCAGCCTACGGCACGGGTTACGTTCGTAACTCTCGCGAGAATGCAACGCGAGCTTGAAGCGCTGTTCGGACGAAGAGTCGATCTAGTGCCTAAGGAAGGCCTGAAACCGGTCATTCGTGATGAAGTACTGGCCGTTGCACGAGTAGTATATGCGGCGTGAGCACCTCCATTTGCAGGACATTCTTGAAGCCTGTGACATGATTCGGTCCTTTTTGGAAGGGCTGGACGAGGCAACGTTTCTTGCCGGCGAGATCCACAAGGCGGCCGTTCTTCAGAAGCTCATCGTAATTGGGGAGGCAAGTTCCCGCCTTCCTCGGGCATTTCGAGATTCCCACCCTCAGATCGAGTGGCGTGACATTGTGGCATTCCGCAACATCGCCGTACATGCCTATTTTGCAGTGCAATGGGATATTGTCTGGGCAACGGCCGTTGATGACGTTCCAGTGCTTAGGCGGAAGATCCTGGAGATGCTGCGGGAGGAAAATCCGGAAGGGCCGGCCAAGTCGGACCCGCAAGCGTGATCCTGCTGAAGCATTCTGTCCGGGAAAAAGGACATTATGTTATGACAGGGCCTTTTCAGGAACATATGCCTCGCCGTGGATCGGAGATATGAGAGAAGAGAGATGATTCGACTAAATAACGCTATGGAGATATTCAAGCTATTGCCGAGAACCAACTGCAGGGACTGCCGAGTCCCCACATGCCTGGCCTTCGCGGCCGCGGTGTTCAAGGGAGAGAAGAAACTCGAGCAGTGTCCGCATGTCGGTAGAGATGTCATAAAGATGTTCAGCGTAGAAAACGCCGGTTCCAGGACATTGGAGATCGAGGAAGAACGGCTGGTCGGGCGGTTGAAGCGTGAGGTCTCCCGGATGGATCTCGCTTCGGCCGCGGAACGGCTTGGCGCGACGTTTTCAGGCAAGACGCTGGCACTCAAGTGCCTTGGCAAGGACTTTCATGTGGACTCACAAGGGAACGTGATATCCGATGTCCACGTCCACGGGTGGATCACGGTGCCGATTCTCAACTACGTGCTCTCGTGTTCGGGCAAGCCCGTTTCGGGAAACTGGGTACCATTTCGCGAACTGAAGGACGGCGCCGTGTGGGCTCCCCTTTTCGGCCGGCGGTGCGAAGACCCGTTGAAGCGGGTGGCCGACGCACATACCGATCTGTTCGAGCACATGATTCACATTTTCAACGCAAAACCAGCTCCCAACGCCTTTGATTCGGACATTGCGGTGATCCTGCATCCGCTGCCGAAGCTCCCCATGCTCATCTGCTACTGGAAGCCGGACGGGAGCATGGACTCATCGGTGAATGTGTTCTTTGACGACACGGCCGAGGAAAACCTGATCATCGATTCAATCTACAGGATTGCCGCCGGGCTTGTCATCATGTTCGAGAAGATCGCAGTCACGCACGGTGTGTAAGCAAGGGGCGCTGCGGGGCATATTCGGGAGCAGGTCCATTCCGCATGGCAGCATTGTAGGATGTGGTGAGCGAAGCGAACCGCATCGTTCGCGGTCGCTACAGATGCCGGAACCATTTCATCCGATCGCGTAGAGGTTTCCGTCGTCGCTGCCGAAGTAGACCATATTCCGGTCAATGGCGGGATCTGAATGCACCGGACCGTGAGTCTTGAATTTCCACCGCTGTCTCCCGTCTTGGACGTTAAATGCGTACAGGTGCCCGTCCGCGTTACCCACGTACACGCTGAAGTAGGCAATGGACGGGGAGGCGGCAATGGCTCCATGGGTCTTTACGATCCATTCGTGGCGTCCCGAGTTGAGGTTTATGGCATAAAGCCTTCCGTCCCAGTCGCCGAAGTAGACCTTTCCGTATCCGACGGCCGGGGAGCAGGTCACCTTTGAGCCTGAATCGAACCGCCAGTATTCTTTGCCCGATCTCATGTCCACTCCGAAGATGGAGCCGCCCCAATTCCCGAAGTATGCGATCTTGTCCTCGAGGGCGATGGATCCCGAAATCGGATGCGAGGTCTTGAATTTCCAGAGTTCTTCACCTGTTAACCGGTCCAATGCGTAGAGACATCCGTCGAAGCTGCCGAAACAAAGCACGCGGCCGGCCACCGACGGTGAAGAGGCCGTGAATCCCGGTGATTCGTGCTTCCAAACCGTCTCTCCCGTGACGGAGTCGAGGGCCAGGACACTTCCGTCGACTCCTCCCACGTACACGGTACCATCTACGATGGCAGGCGACGACGAGAGCGGGCACTGCGCGTCGAAGTTCCACACTTCACTCCCCGAAGCTGCGTCGAGCACGTGGAAACGCCCGTCTAGGGTCCCAAAGTGAACCTTGGCGTTACCCACGGCCGGGGAAGATGAAATCGGACCGGATGCCCGGAACGTCCACATCAGTTCACCGCCGAGCCTGTCCACGGCATAGAACCCGCCGTCCCAGCTTCCAAAATACACCGCACCGTAGGCGAGGGCGGGCGATGAAGATATCCAGCCCCCGGTAGCGAATTTCCACCTCACTCCGCCGAGTGAATGCACTCCCTCGGCATCGTACGCCCCGGTCCGCTGGAGGTTTCCTCTGTATAGGGCTATTTCTCCACCATCCGTCGCCACAAAGTGCTCCGGTTCGCCGGTCATGAGCCGGTGGTAATCTGCGAAAGCCTCCGGCCCGGCTTCTTTCTTCGTCGCGTCCGTCAGGGCTGAGACGATTGTGTCGCAAACCGGGCAGCGGTCAAGCTCCTTGACGTCCTTGGCTCCGCAGACCGGGCACTCGAAGGCATATTCAACGGATTCGGAGCCTTGTCTCAGAAGCGCATTCACAAGTGAGGCATCGAGGGTTCCCATTTCGAGCAGCCGTTTGAGGATCAGAGACAGTTCCGAGCCCGAAATTCCGTACTTCTGCATGAGAGCAGCCCTGCTCATATTGGACTTCACGTCCTCGGCAAGCTGTCTTGTTTTGGGTGTCCGCTTTGTCATGGCAACGTTGTCCGTTCACGAGAGGACTCGGCAACCTGCCGACCTGCCGATGCTGTAGTATTTGAAGCCCCGCTCGATCATTTTTTCCTGTCTGTAGAGGTTCCTCCCGTCGAAGATGACCGGCTCGACCAACAACTCCTTGATCTTTTCAAAGTCCGGATGTCTGAACTCATTCCATTCGGTGACGATGATCAGGGCGTCTGCCCCCTCCAGGCACTCATAGTTGCCGGGAGCGTATTCAATGGAGTCTCCCAGGATCCTCCCGGCGCTCTCCATGGCAACCGGATCGAAGGCCCGGACCCGGGCGCCGTTTTCCAACAACAGCCGTATCACATCCAAAGACGGGGCTTCACGGATATCATCGGTTCTCGGCTTGAAGCTCAGCCCCCAAACGGCGAAGAGCTTTCCGTCGAGCGTTTCGGATCCGTAATGGTCAAAAATCTTGCGGCAGAAGTGCACCCGCTGGATCTTGTTCACTTCTTGAACGGCTTCGAGAATCTGCAGATGGACTCCGTGTTCCGCACCCGTCCGGGTCAGGGCATCGACATCCTTGGGAAAACACGAGCCGCCGTAACCGATTCCCGCAAAGAGGAACTGGGGACCAATGCGGGGATCCGAACCAACACCGGAGCGTACCATCTCGATATCTGCGCCGACCCGCTCGCAGAGCCGGGCGAGTTCATTCATGAAAGAGATCTTGGTTGCCAAAAGACCGTTCGATGCATATTTCGTCATCTCCGAAGAGCACGTGTCCATCACCATGATCGGATTGCCGGTTCTGACAAACGGTCCGTAAAGCTCTTTGAGAATCTCTCCCACACGTATATCGTCAACTCCCACCACCACCCGGTCCGGCTTCATGCAATCGTCTATGGCGTTGCCTTCCTTGAGGAACTCCGGATTGGATGCCGTGTCGAACGGCTTGTCCGTCGATTTGGCGATGATTTCCCGCACCTTGTGCGTGGTTCCCACCGGGACGGTGCTCTTGGTGACAATGATCTTATAGGTATTGATCGCCTTGCCTATCTCCTCGGCCACGGTGAACACCTGGCTGAGGTCTGCGCAGCCGTTTTCATCGGGGGGAGTGCCGACCGCGATGAAGTTGATGAAGGAATTCTCAATGGTGAATTCAAGATCCGTGGTGAAACTCAGACGCTTCTCGGAAACATTGCGTGCAATCATCTGTTCCAAGCCGGGCTCATAGATCGGGACCCGTCCTTGAACAAGCGCCTTGATTTTGGCCTCGTCTATGTCCATTAGGGTTACGTCGTTCCCCATTTCCGCAAAACAGGCTCCGGTGACCAGCCCAACGTAGCCCGTACCAATAACTCCAACACGCATTTGATTTACCTCATGTCCAAAGGTTGACCGGCCTCGGGGCAGGCCCTCGGCGGGCGGCCGTAATCTCGATCCCCTCGGCCCGCCCCCATGGGCATCAAGCGGTGGATCGTTACCCTCGTCGAAACCGTCCGGAACAGCATGTCGCGCGTCCTAATAGATGAGTATGCCACAGAATTGTCGTCATTCTCCAGCAAAATCTCAGGACTTCATTGTGCACGCTCATGCTCATGCATAGCGTAACCGGGCACCTTCCAATTCCCGAATACGGTCTCTCAGTTCCGCGGCTTTCTCGAATTCCAGGTCGCGCGCGGCCTCAAACATCTGCTTGGTCAGCTTTTCGATGAGTTTTGGGATATCTTCAGGCGGAACATCGGCGGTGAGCGTTGCCGGTTGAGTCTCAACGGTCACGTAGTCCTTCTCGACCATGGAGGAGAGAATATCCTCGATGTTCTTCTGAATGGTTGTCGGGGTGATTCCATGCACCTTGTTGAATTCCGTCTGCAGCGTCCGCCTCCGGCCGGTTTCTTCGATGGCTTTGCGGATGGATTCGGTTACGACGTCCGCGTAGAACAATACCGTTCCGTCGACATTTCGAGCGGCTCGGCCCGCGGTTTGGATGAGGGAACGTTCCGAGCGGAGGAAGCCCTCCCTGTCGGCATCGAGGATGGCAACCAGCGACACTTCGGGTATGTCCAGCCCTTCACGGAGCAGGTTGATCCCCACCAGAACGTCGAACTCCCCCAGACGCAGGTCCCGGATGATCTCCATCCGTTCAATGGTCTTGATTTCGGAATGCAGATACTTCACCCGTACGCCCAAGCTCCCGTAATACTCCGTGAGATCCTCGGCCATCTTCTTGGTCAATGTGGTTACCAGGACGCGGTGGTCCATCTCCACGCGTCTGCGGATTTCATGCAGAAGATCGTCGACTTGATCGGAAGCGGGGCGAAGCTCGATGATCGGATCCGTAAGGCCGGTCGGACGTATGATCTGTTCCACGATCCGGTCGCCCGCTCTTTCCAACTCGTAGGCCCCCGGCGTAGCCGACACGTAGATCGCCTGGTTCACGTGGGACTCGAACTCCTCGAACTGGAGAGGACGGTTGTCCAGAGCACTGGGGAGTCTGAAACCGTACTCCACCAACGTCTTTTTCCGGGCACGGTCCCCCCTGAACATTCCCCGCAGTTGGGGAACAGCGACGTGAGATTCATCGATGAAGAACAGCGAGTCCTTGGGGAAATACTCGAGCAGAGTAGGAGGGGGATCGCCCTCATTGCGTCCTGTCAAGTATCTGGAATAGTTCTCTATTCCGTTGCAGTAGCCCACTTCCTTGAGCATTTCCACGTCGAATCGGGTCCGTTCCTCGATCCGCTGGGCTTCAATAAACTGGTTGTTGGAGCGGAAGTGTTCAACCCGTTGTTTCATCTCCTCCAGGATAAGGTCCGCTGATTCCAGCAACCGCGACTTTTCGGTCACGTAGTGACTCGCCGGATAGATTGCGACCTTGTTCAAGGCCCTGATCACCTTTCCCCGTAACGGGTCGATTTCATAGACCGCATCCACCGTATCACCGAAGAACTCGATTCGTACGGCAACCGCTTCCTCGTAAGCCGGGAAGACCTCCACCACGTCGCCTCTGACCCTGAATGTGCCTCTATGGAAATCAATGTCGTTGCGTTCGTACTGAATTTCCACGAGTTTCCTCAACACCTGGTCTCTGTCGCCCTCCTGCTTCTCGATGAGGTGCACGAGCATGTTTTGGTACGCTTCAGGCGACCCGAGGCCGTAGATACAGGAAACCGAGGCGACGATTATGACGTCGTTGCGTTCCAGAAGCGACCGGGTGGCTGAATGCCGCATCTTGTCTATTGCCTCGTTGATGCTTGAGTCCTTTTCTATGTACGTATCGCTTTGGGGAATGTACGCCTCGGGTTGGTAATAGTCATAGTATGAGACGAAATACTCCACGGCGTTCTCGGGAAATAGAGATCTAAACTCTCCAAACAGCTGCGCCGCGAGCGTCTTGTTGGGGGCCAGGACCAATGCGGGTTTGCCCACGCGGGCTATTACGTTGGCCATGGTGTAGGTCTTGCCGGAACCAGTCACTCCCAACAACACCTGATGCGCGGCACCGTCGAGAATTCCTTGTTCGAGTTGATCGATGGCTGCCGGCTGATCCCCCTCGGGAACGTATGCCGATACCAGCTTGAAATCCGACATCGCAATCCGCCTTTCATCGGCCGGTTGTATTGAACGGCTTATCCCTGAACGCCGTTTCTCAGCTGCGGGTCAATTATTCTGAGAGATTTGTGGATCTTGCGGATTACTTCCGCAAGGTTTTTGAATCCTTCGAGCCGGTCGGAAATGATCAGAAGCAGAAAACGGTTTTTCGCAACGTAGTACTGGACCAGTTGAACGACGCGAATGCCTTTGGGGTTCTTGAAAGAGCAAATCAGATAGCCTTGAGAGCCCTCAAGACCGGGCAACTTCCCTTCCTCCAGGATGGCGGCATCTTTGTTTTCCTTCTTCAGTTGCTTCTTGAACGCCTGCAACATGGCCTTCGCATCGGTAATCTTCGTCTGGGTCCGCTTTTCGATGACGATGCGTATCAGGAGGCTCGCCTTGGGATGACGAATTGTCGCCTCGTCCGGCTTTGAAACGGCCATCTGCATGGTCCCCGGATAGTCGAGGATGAAACGTCGAGAAGGGTCGGTATATTGCTTGAATCCGGGCTCGATGCTCCAACTGCCGGAAGGAGCACAGAGTGTTCCGATCACGGCTAGAACGAGAGCCGACACCGTACGGTTGATCCGTTGCTGCATGGTTCCTGTATACCTTTGTGCACACAGTAGTCGATTTCATAGATGCGGTTCCGAATGAAGAAACCCCTCTCCGGCCTTCCCTGTGGGGCGGACGGCGCCCGGCCTGGCAGATGACGGGCATCCCGCCAGTCGTCTTCCACGTATTCTATGGCGTAAATACGGTCACACATTTTTGAACACGCGGTAGCGTCCCGGCGTCTCTGCCGGGCGTGTTTGTAGGGGCACCCCCCTGTGGGTGCCCACGGGTAGGCACAGGGGCCTACCCCTACCAATCCGGCACGGAGGCCGGCGCTACCAAAGCAGGCCTTGCGGCCTT
>JAZDHD010000221.1:0-26390 GCA_043806215.1 Pseudomonadota bacterium
AAAGTAATGCCCGAAGCGGACGTTTACAATAGGGGATGGTTCCGAGAGGAGAGAACGGTGTGGAATGTTACACAAAAAAGCCGGTCGAAAAACGGCCCGGATCCGTCTGCCCACTTTGGGCAATGCCGAGGAACCGGCATAACGCGTAGTCTATTCTGCCGAGCAGTGCCAGTAAGCCTCTTTGCCTGATTTGTCACGAGGGCGGCCCATGAACTCCGGGTGCGTCAACTTCCGAGGATTTCGTTTAGGCCTTTCACGGGATTCAGATCGGCCCAACGAATTTCACCCCTCAGTATTCCGGCCACTGTTGCAGTACCTCACCCATGCCTTCTTCGGCCATAGCCTTCTCCGCAGCAGGATCCAGCTTTGCGCATTCGCCGGCCGGACTATTATTTCGCTCCAAGTTCTCCAGTTTCTCTTCAAGAGCCTTTTGGCCGGCTTTGCTTCGATTGGGAAATACCCGATCCCTTACCGGCAGATCAAGGCGGTCCAGTGTCCTCTCATCCAATGTGATTGCGATCTTTGCCGTAGCCATCGAGATCCTCCGGTATGATGATATGCCATACTGTATCCGGGGTCAAGCACGGGAGGATCAAGGACGTAACTCCCGGGTTACTTCAGGGGCTGATTTTCAATTGTTCCAGCCCGGCTCCCGTGGTAGACTCCGGGGTCAAACCTCCGCTTTTCACTGAACCGTGAGAATCGGGTTCCGAATTCCGGAGATCGTCGGTCGCCCAAAGCCTCGGGCTCGCAATGACAAAAGTGAAGGCGTCCGCAATATTCAAGGAGCGACACTATGGTATTCAAAATGCTCAGAGCCCGGCCAATCTCGACGAGCCATGAGGGCCATGCGGATCTTGCCGGCTGAGGAGTGAAAAATGGGAGACCAGGACCGCACATTGGAATTGCGCATTGTGAGCATCGACTCGCCCGATCTTCACATTCCTTTCAGCCTGCTTGAGAAAACGTTGCGATTCATACAGCAAGCACTCTTCCACGCAGGAGATTATCAGGCGGGTCGGCGGCCCAGGAAGAAAGGCCCCTTTCCAAAGGATGTGTTGGAACAGTGCGAGTTGTTCGTGACAGGGTTTTCCATGGGAAGCCTGCAGGTGAACGCTTCCCTTCCCGAACCGGATCCACTTCTGTTTCCGGAAGACGATCTGGGGATCAAAGCTCTCCACACGATGGAAGCGGCTCTGCACGCTGTCTCAAACGATGATGAAGCTGGTCTTGCTGCGGCCATTGCCGACCGCACTCATAGGACTCGTTTCTTGAAAGCCGTTGAAGGGGCTATGCCCGATGAAGCAGCACCGTACGGGTTGAACCTCCTAATAGCGCATTCGGCCACGCCTGTTTACCTTCGCCCCAAGACACGGCAAACGATTTTGCGCCTGATTCATCCCGAAGAAGCCCGCGCTGAAGATCGAAAGATTGTTGGTGAACTGGTGCTCCTGAAGATCTCTGGCGGAAGGAGTCTGGGGGTCAAGCTGGATGACGGTCGAGTGATTGTCTGCCATTTTACCCCTGACCAGGAGGATTTCATAACTCAGCAAGTAGTTGGTTCCGTAGTAGAGGTTGCCGGGAGAGCCGGTCTTTCTGCCGAGGGTGGTATTCAGGCCATTGACGACGTGTACGACGTGGTTCCTGTTGATTTTCGCCCGCTGAGAATAAAGGTGATAACCGTAGGGTCCCGTAAGTTCCATTTGAAAAAGCAAATTTCGGTTGAAGTGGACTTCCAAGACTCGGTTTGGTCGTATGAGTATCTTCCTCTCGGAATTATCACCTACTCACCAAGTCGGAGCGAAGCACTGTCCCAATTCTGGGAAGAATTCGAGTTTATCTGGGAAGAATACGCTCAAGAAAGAGATGAGAACTTGACCCTAGACGCTCAGGAACTTAAACGACATCTGTTGGAGCTGGTTGAATCCGTCACGGAGTCCGAGGATGAGTAACTATCGAACAAGCGAAATCGAGTCTGCCCTCTCAAAGAAAGGGTTTGTTCAGCACAATACCCACCATAAGATATTCACCTACTATTTCGACGGTAAGAAGACCTCGGTAAGAACGAGAATGAGCCACGGTATCGACAGCTACGGCGACAATCTCCTCGGCCCAGTGGCGAAGCAGCTCAAGCTGTCAAGGCGGCAACTGGAAGACTTTATCGAATGTCCCCTTACTGCCGAGAAATATGCTGATCACCTCCTCAATAATAAGTACGTGTCCGTTCAGCCTGCCGCCAATCCTCGGGAGTGACCCCGGCAAAGCTGGGGAGAGGGGGTATCTCTCGATTGTGATCGCAGATCAGTTCCAGACGCCTACAACGTTGACCTCGCGTTCACACCCGCTCTTCCCTCAAACGGCCCAATGATGCCAGATGGGCCTTCTCCTCATCGGCGATGCGGAGCAGCATCTCACGGGTCTTCTCGTTCTCCGCCTTCCTCGAGAAACGGAGGTACAGATCCAGGGCCTGGGCCTCCAACATCATGGCAATGTCCAGCACGGTTTGAACGGAAGAGAGAAACCGCTCATTGCGGCCGAGGAACTCCTCCAGCCCGAAACCGCCCTCCAGGATTTCGGATGTCTCCGATGCCTCGAATTCCTCACGGCCTACCTGTGCAGACTCCACGGTATTGTACAGATCCACGAGATACTGCTTATGTTTGTCCTCGATGTTTGCAAGCTTGTCCAGGAGATCGGCGAGTTCCTTATCTCCGCTACGGTCCTTGACGACCCTGTAGAATCGTCCCAGGCCGGCCTCCATGCCGTACGCAAGCCGGATGGTTTCCACCGGAGTCTCGTCTCCCCGCACCATGTCCAGATTCAGCTCGACGGGTCCCTCGGCCTTGCCGCCCTGCCAGGCCTTTATGCCTCCGGACAGATTGTAGACCTCCTCGAAGCCTTCGCCGGAAAGCATTTGAGCCGCAACTCGGCTCCTTCCTCCAATCGCTCAATAGACGATGACGGGCTTCGTCTTGTCCAATTCGCCGTAGGAATCGGTGAGGTTCGGCAAGGGAATAAGCAAGGCACCGGGAATGTGTTCCTTCTCATACTCACCGGGCTGTCTCACGTCGAGCAACGTAAACGTGCCCTCCTTGCGGGCTTCCATGAAACTCCGCGCTTCTTCGGCATCCATGGACTTGGCGGGCGTAAAGAGCCGCTTCATCTTCTCAAACATCGTTGGGACCCCCTATCCGTGGTATTTCTTTATCGGACCCACCGCGGTCAAGTACAGCAACTTGCTCTCGGCGTTCAAGCCCAGGAGGCGTGCAGCCTCATCGTCATAGTATGCTCCGATGCCGCAACATCCCAATTTCATCGAGGTTGCGCCCAGGTAAAGTCTCTGGCCGAGTCTGCCGGCGGTCATCATGGCATGGCGATATCCCCTCGGGCCGTATGAACTTTCCACGGCGTCGAGGTTGCCGAGAAAAAGGAAATGGACGGCACAATTTGCCAACCATGCTTGATCAAGGCAAATGTGCGTCATCGCATCCATCATGGATCCCCGTGCAGCGGCGCAGATCGTCTGCCGTTCCCTATGGACCATATAGAAGCCTGGATCCAATCCCTCCACGTTGCCGGCGAGGAACCCGACGCACACCGCATTATCCGCTTCCGGTTCACCCACGGTGCTGTTCAGAGGCTTTGCACAGAGCATGGAAAGCAAGGCCGAAAGGTGATCCGCGGACATCTCCGTAGGCACGAAGTTCCTCATGGAACGGCGTTTGAGCACGGCCTCCGGGTAGGTGATCAGGCCGGGCATCGTTGCGGGCCGGGAAAACGGTCGTTCTTCCCCAAGATCCGGTCCCAACAGGCCGCTCATCTCGATGTGGGCACGGGGACCGGTCTCGACTCCCGAGGTTGTTGCATGGGCCTGCCCAATGAGCGGGTAGTCGATTTCTCTCGACGCTACCCGGCTGAACCGGGCGAGATCCGTTTGAGGATCCGACAGCCCCACTCCCGTTCTTTTGCCGCTCGCCTTTCCCCAGACGGAAACGACCGCGAGGGATACCTCCCGTGCAGTGTCCAGTCCCAACACGCGATTGACCGCGGCGTCGTCAAAGTCACGGCACAAGGTGAACCGGGCCCGCTCGGACCGGATCGCCAGAGCAAGATTCTCGGCAAGATGCCCCGTGTCCAGCAGAGCGTAACGGTACGCCCTGTCCCGATATTTCCAGGAACTCCGGAAGAAAATGGCCGTGAGCACAAACATGAGAACCGGAGCGGGATTCATATCCATCCCGACGGCCGGGATCAGTTCCGCAAGGGCATTGCCCGTTCTAAGGAGTTCGAGGTTTTGGCCGGCAATGTCGTGGTGATACAAACCATCGTCCAACCCGGGAACATCGAAGGCTGCGACATAGGTCTCAAAGGGATACAGAGCGCCGGCGGACGCGACGCTGCGGTAATGGAAGAACGTCCCGCCGTGGCGGGCCTTTGCGGTGACGGCGTGTGACATGAGAAGAATCCCGGCCAGACCGTTCATGTCGATCTCAATGTCCGGGTCCGGCTCCCAGGCTTCTCCCGCCAAATCCCAAAGGCTGCACCGGGGCAGGTGCGGTTCCTTGGGCAACGGCACGCTCTCAAAGCCCGGATACGTCTTGAAGGCCTCGGGTTGGTTGCCCCAGTCCAGGGAATGCCCCGTCATTTGACGACGATCATAGGCGGTCGCTTCGTGGTATGCCCGGGCCGAGTCTCTCATGATTCTTCTCCGTAACCGTCCTCGTCATCCCCCCCAAGGCATTTCAGCGTACACTGCGGACAGTCTGTCCCGATACTCGCGGAAGAACTTCTCATGTTCCTTTTCCCAGTTCGACAGCAGGGTCAACGCATGGGATGCCTGTCCTTCGGTGAGCCGGGCCATCTTGCCGTAGTATTCACTGAGATCCCTTTCGATGAGCCACGCAGTGTTGAATATGGTGACGTCCGGAATCATTGACCCCTCCACGCACTGCCGGAGGAACTCCGATTTCTCGCGTTCGTCGAAATAATTGGTCGGCTCCATGTCCACATTCTGCGAGACGTCGGTGTTGATGACCCGCCCTTCCTTAAGATCCCCGAGAATACGGGTGATAAAGGCGACGTGCTTCTCCTCCTCGTCGATGAGTCGCTTGAAAGCCGTTACCGCCGCCCCGATCCCCATGCGTTCCAATGAACTCCGGAAAAAGTTCAAGCCGGTCTGTTCCTGATTGAGCGCATATTCAAATATCTTAATGACTTTCTGGTTCTCGTGCATCATTCCTTCCCTCAGGTTTCATATGGTAACGCGACCTCGTCGGCCCACAGACCATAACGTTATCCTACAACGTCAAGACTTCTTCTCCGCGACATCTGCCGGATCGGCCGTCTTCACGGAACCGGACTCTCGGGATGGTGTGGCCTTCCCCAAGTATTCCGGAAGCTCGAGACCCACCATCTTGGCCAGGTCGTGCATGGGCGGGAGCACGCTCATGAATCGACTGCCCAGGTTGGAGAGTCCGCCCCCGTTTCCCCCGTCCCACACCACGATCTTTTCGATGGGAAGATTCTTGACCGCCTGTGCCTGAATCTGGGAAACTTCGGTGAGCTTTTCGATGAGGAGCAATGCGGCAGTCAAGGACGCCTCTCCGCTGCATGCGTCGACCAAGGATTTGTAGCCGGCCGCCTTACCGTCCAAAATCGCCTGCATTCCCTTGGCCTCGGCCTCCATCCGGACCAGTGTGGCTTTTGCCTCGCCGTCCGCCATGAGCACGCTCCGTTGCCGTTGAGCCTCGGCTTCCACTATAGCTTTCTGCTTCTGGGCTTCCGCAGGTACGACCACCTCGGCACGGAGCCGCGCCTCTTCCCGCCGGCCCTTAGCCTCCTCGGCGGCCTTTTGGGCTTCCTCCTGAGCCACGCGAATCGCACCATCCGCTTTCATCGCGGCTGATTGCCCTTGTGCCCGGGCCTCCTCTTCGGCAACGCTTTGATCTGCCCTGTACGAGGCCTTCTTGGCATTCGCTTCGGTTTCGGTAGACACCGCCTCGGCATCGAGCAGGGCCATCTGTTGACGCCGGGTACGCTCTGCCTGAGCTTCCCCCACCGAGGCTTCGGAGTTTGCCGCCGCGACTGACGTTCGTCTGTCGCGATCTGCCTCGGTTTCACCGATGGACGCCTGCGCTTCAGCCAGAGCAACAGCCTTGCGTCGATCCCGTTCTCTCTCCGCCACTCCGCTCTTACCGAGTTTTTCTTGCTCCGCAACATCGACCAGGGCTTGATTGATGGCTTCAGCAGCAGCTTTTCTTCCCAAGGCTTCGATATAACCGCTCTCGTCTTCGATGTCCTTGATGTTGACATTGATTACGGAAAGGCCGATCTTTTCCAACTCCACCGACACGGCCTCATTCACCTTGTGCATAAATGCCTGGCGGTCTCGATTAATCTCCTCAATCTGCATTGTCGCGATCACTGCTCTCATCTGACCGAGTATGATGTCCTGAGCCTGCTTCTGAACATCCTCCCGGGTCTGGCCGAGCAGCCGGATTGCAGCGTTCTGCATTATCCCTTCTTCCGTGCTGATCGCGGCGGTCACGGTCGTTGGGACGGAAACACGGATGTTCTCCCGCGACAGGGCGCTGGCAAGTTCAATTGGTACTACGAAAGGTTCCAGATCAAGCCAGGCATACGACTGCAAGACCGGCCAGACAAACGCTGCCCCACCATGCACACACCTCGCCGCGCCCTTTCCCGTACGGCCATACACAACCAGGATCTTGTTGGAAGGGCAGCGCTTGTACCGTCGGACAAACAGCCACATGACCGATATCAAGAGTACTGCCAGAATAATTGTCAACGTGAACGCAGCGGCCATCTCATGCCTCCTTTTCGTATTCGTCTCCCCCATGGTGATTCCGCACTGTTGCGGCCGGCCGGTGAGGGTTTACTCCTTTTGATTCTCCAATGGTAGAACTTCTATGGTGGTGTCGTCGAGCACACGGGTGACCCGCACCTTGGTCCCTGCAACCAGGAGGTCCTCCTCGGGAGATCGGGCATTCACATAGCTGAGCACTCCGCCGACCAATACCCGGACCTTGCCCACCCCCCCGGCAGGGATATTCATATAGACCGATCCTTCTTCGCCAATGCTGCTCCAGAGCGACACGTTTCCGGTCTCCTGAAGCCTTACCAGCGTGTAGACCAGATATGAAACCGCAATCATCGCCACTGCCCCCCAGGCCAGACTGTAGATCACAGCGAGAACCATTGACGTCCCCGACATGAGGTAGAGTGTTCCGGCCCACGTAAACAATGTGGCAAACGCAATCACCGACCGGATCGAGACCAGGCTGAAAGCCGCCTGACCTCCGAGGTCATGGTGGTGGTGATCGCCGGTACCGTCGGCGTGATCCACCGGACCCGCATCCGTCGATACTCCGGCGTCCACATGATCGATACCGCCGTGCGGAACGTCCGAGTGCCCGTCCGCGTCGAAACCGATCAGCATGCCGACTATCTGCCACAGGAACAACACGGAACAAAACAACGCTGCTACGGCAAATACCTTGTTCAGTAACGTCAATCCTTGCCACCAGGCGTCCATCGGCCCTACCCCTTTTCCGAATCCTTGAGTTTTCCTTTGAGACCGAGCCGTTCGATCTCGAACAAGGTCAATGAGGAGACGACGAGTTCCACTTCGTCATCGAGGCGGGACTTCCAGAGGTTTGCCGCTTCCTCATTGCCGTTCATCAATTCGATGAAGAATCCCGTGTCAAGGCCGATCATCAGATCTACCCCGTTCAAGTTCTTCCCAGGTGTCGGCCGTCACGGATCCCGCTTGAGTCAAGCCGGGGAGACGACGGGCACGGAGGCCCGCCCTTGAAGATGACGGGCATCCCGCGTTTCGCGGGACCCCACGAAACAGGTCTAAGGCTTCATGACAGTCCTTAGTAGCCCGGGCCCGCGTTCCGCGCGGGATGCCCGGATCTTGTTCTTGCCTGCTCTAAACACGCGGTAGCGTCCCGGCGTCCCTGCCGCGCGAGAGATAGTACCTTGTTTCCACTAAAGAATACCGGCACGGAGGCCGGCGCTACCGAAGAATACCGGCACGGAGGCCGGCGCCACCAAAGCAGGTTTTGCTGCCTTGGATGCGGCACCGTATTTGGGAAACGGGGCACTTAGGCAGTCGTCAGTTCGTAACTGACCCTATCGTCCCCGAGGTCCACCACACGGACCTTCACCTTCATGCCCACCTTGAGTACGTCGTCGCCAAGAGCCTTGTCCAGCCTGCCGAATACCTTGATGCCGTCGGCGAATTCAGCCAACGCGAGCGCGTAGGGAACATCCTTCTCAAAACCGGCCGGTGCAAAGTTTGCCTTGGTAAAGGTCTGCACCGTGCCCTCGCCCGTGATGGGGAACCAGTCCATTTGATCGCTTAGACAACTTGAGCAATCGCTGCGGGGCGGAAAGAACTTCGCGCCGCACTCTTTGCAAACGGTTCCGCGAAGCTCATTGTTCTTCAAGAATTCAACGAATTTCTCTGCTTTGGTGGTAGCCGTGAAACTGATTACCCCAAACTGATCGAATCCCATATCTCGTCCTCCATGGTGAGAGAATCTGTTGTTCGGTTACGTGGTCGGCATTTCACTTGATGCCGTATCCGGTCTCCATGCAGTGCGTATCGGCGATTGAATGTGCCGCGTGTCCGGTCACTCGACGCCGAAGATGGTCACGTTGCCGTAGATGCCTACCCCGCCGATGTTGTGCACCAGACCGATCTTCGGGTCCTGCACCTGCATTTCTCCTGCTTCTCCGCGCAGCTGCATCACGACCGTACGGATTTGGGATCCACCTGTAGCCCCGATGGGGTGCCCCTTGGACAGGAGACCTCCGTCCACGTTGACCGGGATCTTGCCTTCCCTGTAGGTCTCCTTGTTCCTGATCAGTTCTTTCCCTTGGCCGGGCTCGGCAAAACCGAGGTCTTCGTACGCCATCATTTCGGCGATGGTGAAGCAGTCATGAACCTCGGCCACGTCCACGTCCGAGGGGCCTATACCCGCCATCCCATATGCCTGCTTGGCCGCGAACTGAGCACATCTGAGTCCGCTGAAGGTATCCCGGCCCGCCATGTTGATCGGCGCCGTGGCCATGCCGAGTCCCTTGATCCAGATCGGCTTGTTGCAGAGATCCTTTGCCTTTTCTTCGGAAGCCAAGATCACACAGGAGGATCCGTCGGCATTGGCGCAACAATCGAACATTTTGAGGGGCGTGGCGATGAACTTGGGTTCCATGACCTTGTCCAGGGTAAGGGCCTTTCTGAAGGCGGCCTTTTCATTAATTTGGCCGTAAGAGGAGGCCTTCACCCGGATCAACCCCAGGTCTTCCTCCGTCGTACCGTATTTCTCCATGTGTCCCCTGGCATACATGGCATAGTATGCGGGCATCATGGTGCCGAACGGTGCTTCCCACTGAATGTCCGCTCCTCGCCCCATCCTCTCCTGGGATTCGGCCGACGTGATCTCGGACATTTTCTGGAATCCCAGCACCAGGACCACATCGTGGAGTCCCGAGGCAATGAGTCCGTAGGCGGTTCGCAGCCCTGTGGAACTGGATGAGCAGACGCTCTCCACGTAGAATGTGGGCTGAGGATTGAGTCCCATATATTCCGCCATGAGTCCCGAGGGCGTTCTCTGCTTGTCGTACTCGGGTGCGGAACAGATAATCGATGCGTCTATCTGTTTAGCTTTGAGCCCCGCGTTCTTCATTGCATCTCTAAAGGCTTCGAAAGCCAGTTCACGGATCGAACCCGGGTAAGACCGGACGAACGTACTTTGGCCGACACCAATGACCGCAACCTTTGCCATCTATTCCTCCTTATGTATAAACGGGATACGTGTTCTGGTCGAAAGGCACGGGCAAATCATACCACAGCCAATGCGCCATATCAACGGACCGCGGCCTGCGTAGAATAGCTTGATCAATGCTTTTGTCTCTGATATTCATCAGGTGTGAGCATGAGCCAAATTCGATGATTCGTCGGGTGCCGTTGCCGGTCGAGGCATTTTCGCAGAGACTCTCATCCACCCCGGAGCGCATTCCGTTCCCGCATTTCATGGGCGGCGGAACAGGCTCGGCGCCTTTTCGCCAGTCGGCGGCCAATCACGGCCCGTGCCGCACATGGACCCGCGGAGCGGTTCGTCACGGGGGACTTTTGCAACCGGTTTGATGGATCGGAACACAATCATTCGTTTTGGAATTCCCGGAAGGAGAAGAGAAGATGGAAATCAAGAAGATAGGGGTAATCGGCGCAGGATTGATGGGCGCAGGTATCGCTCAAGTTGCTGCACAGAGTGGATTTGAAGTAGTTCTCATGGATGTCGAACAGAGGTTCGTGGACAAGGGAATGGCCGGCATAGAGAAGAACCTCAAGAGAATGACCGATAAGGGCAAAATGGAAGCCTCGGAGGCGGAAGCCGTGAGAGGACGCCTAAGCACCACGTTGGATCTCGGTGAGGTGGCGGCCGGCGCCGACGTTACCATCGAGGCCGTCATCGAGAACATGGCTCTCAAGAAGAACATGTACGCGGAACTTGACTCAAAGGCCGCGGCAGGTACGATCTTTGCCACCAATACCTCGGGCTTGAGCATTACCGAGTTGGCCTCCGTAACATCACGGCCCGACAAATTCATCGGCATGCACTTCTTCAATCCCGTGCCGGTCATGAAACTGGTCGAAGTCATTCGTGGATTTGCCACCTCCGATGAGACCGTCGCTGTGATCAAGGGTCTGACGGAGAAGATGGGCAAGGCCGGCATCGAGGTCAAGGAAGCTCCCGGTTTTGTAGTCAACCGCATTCTCGTGCCGATGATTAACGAAGCCATCTTCGTCTATGAAGAAGGGCTGGCGACGGCCGAGGAGATAGATGACGGCATGAAGCTCGGGGCGAATCATCCCATCGGTCCGCTGGCTTTGGCCGATCTGGTGGGTCTGGACACCATGCTCAACGTCCAACAGCACCTTTATGAAGAATTTGCGGATCCCAAGTATCGCCCGGCGCCTTTGCTGAGAAAGATGGTTCGATCCGGTAATCTGGGCAGGAAGACCGGTAAGGGATTTTACGATTACAGATGATCGGAAAGGCAGCCATTCATTATTGTGGGGCAGGCTCCGCGGCGCTCCTCGCAATGACGGAGCCGACCGGTGGGAGTGTTGAGGAACTGGGTTAGGATCACAGCGAAATTCAAAGCACCTCACTATAAGAAGATGCCAAAGGCCTTTCAAACCCGGAGGAGACTATGGAGGAAACAGAACGCTTCGGATTAACCGAAGAGGAACGGATGCTTCAGGAAACGTGCAGACGCCTCGCGAAGGAGAAGATTGCTCCCGGGGCGGAAGAGAGAGACAAGAAAGGCGAATATTCCTATGAGATGCTCGAACTCATGAAGGAAAACGGGCTCATGGGGATTGACTTTCCCGAAGAATACGACGGCATGGAAGCCGGCATGATCGCACATTGCGTTGCGGTGGAGGAGATCGCAAAAGCCGACGCCGCTACGGCTTTGATCCCGTCGTGTCAGGAACTCGGCAGCCTCCCGATTATTCTTGCAGGCAACCACGAACAGAAGGAGAAGTATCTCAAGCCGCTTTCAACCGGCGAGAAGCTCGCAGCATTCGGCCTGACGGAAGCAAAGGGCGGTTCGGACGTGGCCGACCTGAAGACCCGCGCGGTGCGCAAGGGCGACAAATACATTCTGAACGGCGCTAAGATGTGGATCACCAACGGTGGGGTCGCCGACACTTTCTGCATCTACGCCATCACGGACCCCGGCCTGCCGCAACGCAAGAATGCAAGCGTTTTTATCGTGGAAAAGGGGTGGTCGGGATTTGTGGTCGGCAAGAAGGAGAGCAAACTGGGGATCCGCTCGTCCGATACCCGTGAACTCGTCTTCGATGAAGTCGAGGTCCCCGTGGAGAACCGGCTTGGAGAAGAGGGAGAAGGGTTCCACATCATGATGAAGACGCTCGACTTCAGCCGGCCGTCCGTTGCGGCCCAAGCATTGGGAATCGCAGCCGGAGCCTTTGAGTATGCCGTGGAGTACGCCAAGGAACGGACGACCTTTGGAAAGCCCATAATCAAGCATCAGGCCATTGCATTCAAGCTGGCCGACATGTCGATGAGAATCACCGCGGCCAGACAGCTTCTCTGGAAAACATGCACGCTTTTGGACAAGGTGGGCAAGGACCTATCCCGCGTCCCGGCCGAGACCATCCGGCACTCATCCATGTCCAAGGCTTACTGCTCGGATGTGGCCATGTGGACCACCGTTGAAGCGGTTCAGGTTCTGGGAGGATTCGGTTACAGTACAGAGTATCCGGTCGAAAGAATGATGCGTGACGCCAAAATCACGCAGATTTACGAGGGAACAAACGAAATACAGCGGATCATCATTGCGTCCACGCTTTAGTACGGCATATTGGCGAGGGGTCGGGATTCGTCCTCTTCATGCACCCCCGGCATTTCGCAGCGCTTGCCCTACGGTCCTTATTTGTAGGGGCACCCCCCTGTGGGTGCCCGGGCAGGCGCGCGCCGGGCCTCGCCCCGGAGTGCCCGTAAATACCGGGGACCCTCATGATTCGTCGCTGCATGGTGCTGCTCGCCAAGCCATGAAGGTGCAATTGAGAAGATGCATGACATAACCTATCGACCCATCGGAATCATCCATTCTTCATTCAAGGAACCCAAGGGCATGCCCATACAACCGTCCGGCGCGGAAGGCTCGGAGGGGTGGGCGGACATCTTTCCCGAGTTTGTTCCCGGGCTCAAGGATGTTGACGGCTTCTCGCACCTGGTGCTTCTCTATCATTTCCATTTGTCCGAGGACTATTCACTTGAAGTCGTTCCCTTCATGGACGACACGTTGAGAGGCGTCTTCTCGACTCGTGCGCCCAAGCGTCCGAATCCCATAGGTCTTTCGGTCGTCAGGCTCGTGAGTGTCCGGGGAAGCAGACTTCATTTCAAAGACGTTGATATTGTGGACGGGACGCCGCTCTTGGACATCAAGCCGTTTGTCGCGGATATCGACAACCGCGAGACTCCCGCCATCGGCTGGCTGTCCAAGAAGGCAATGGGATTCCGGACGAAAAGATCCGATGAGCGGTTTCAGTAATCCATGAAAACCGGAGGAGTTCCGGGGACACGATGCTTGCCCTGCTGGTTCTAGGATATGCTTTGGCCCTGCTTCCGGCGCTCACGCTCTCAAATTTGCACGCGGTGGCCAAGAACAAGGCGGATGTTGGCAATCAACTCATACAGGCAGTGAAGCGACGGGACATTGCTGAGCCGTTTTCTCTAATGTGCCTCGAAGCTTCTACTGTTTCGAAACCCGGTATGCGTTGCCTCTTCTCAGAGATGAGAGAGACCATCTGTTACCGTTTTCTGACTTCATCGTCTTCACCACAAGCCCAAACTGCCATATCGACCCTATGGACCAGATACCGTCTGTGCTCTCGGAGCCGCACTCATCGCTCGGGATCGCTCCCGGCAAGGGCTGAGAGTAAGCGCTACTTTCTCCGCTTGGGAATCTCTTGTGCCTGCTGGTGCCCTCGGCAAACTGTGGGTTATCGTCGGGGGCGGGGTGAGATACCCGGGGGGTTACTCAGGGTATTCTTCTCAATCCGGAGCCTTTGTAGCAAGGTGATGTTGGCTCGGAGGCATTGAACATCCTTCTTTGACAAGCCCAGGTGCCGGCAAAGTATCCAGTCATCGACCAACTGAGAGGCTTGTTCGGCTTTGCCGTTACGCAAAAGACTATCAACCTCGGCGCGCTTTTCACAAGCATCTGAATTGCCGTTGGACGGAACGGCTATCACAAGTTGCCGTGCCTCGTTTGGCTCGAGCTTCAGAACACCGCCGCCATAACTTCGCCCAACGAGTTCAGAGCTTAACTGGGTTAGCGACGAGATAATAGACGTGGCCACGGAACTCGTCAGAGGCTCCGAAACGGAATCATGCCAGTTCGCCACATGGATGGCGTTCGTACAGGTCACGCTCGTTTGGTTCAAGACCAAGCGAGGCCTTTGAGCAGACATGTACTGGAGAAACGCGTCCGGCGGTGGTGACATTGGCACCGAATGCCATGGTGTTCGAGTCCGACACTTGTATCGTTCTGGTATCCCGGCACTCACTCCCCTGGATAGATACCGTTCGACCGAGTCCGGGAGGACTCCGAGCGAATTCGTATCCAGGACCAATGCCGGAGTGGTGCCTTGGGCGACCAACGCCAGCCAATCTTGTTTAGCGAACGTCAAACCCCGTAGGAGCGAGGAACGGGTCAGAATGGGTTTTAGGCAACTATGTGGGATCTCATGTTGTTTCTGTGCCTGACTTGATAAGACGAAAAAGCCGTTAGCGCCCGTGACGGTGCCGATGCGAATAGAGCAGAGATTCCCTAGAGTTGTGACTTCCGGACTTGCAGTCAACTCCTGGTACAAGGCCCTTCCACGGTCTGTCATCGTGTGGTAAAGCCAATGTCTGTCTGTCCCGTTTCCATTCAACGATTTTCCTGCAGGAGTTGGGCTGCCCAACATTTGATGTAGAACCTCAACACTTTCCGCGGTGACTATTCTCGCTTCTCCTGGTCCGCTACCATTGCCTTCCGCAAGCAAGACCACAGTTCGCTCTTGTACGTCTGCAAAGACTCGCTCACGCAAGAGAATTATCGTCGTGGACCTGAACTTTTGGACTATTTCCCGCCTCAGTTCATCAGCATACTCCGCGTACAAGAAAGCTGTCGGCAACAGGAGCGCCAATCGGCCCTCCGACGCTAGAAAGCTTAAGCAGTGAGCCACAAAGTATGCCCAATAGCTGGCACGTCCCCCGATTCGAATCCCGGCACGTTGTGCTGCATACACGGCATTCTCTCTTGTTCGGCCTTTCAGGAGATGATGCCTGACATAGGGGGGGTTACCGAGAACGATATCAAAACTCCCCATTCCCGTAGATTCCGGAGTGACCGTCAGGAAGTCCGTGACGAGAAACTGCTCTCTACTAGCCTGTTGTTCCAGGATTAGTCGGCTAAAGGAGGCTGCTTCCGGGTGCACGTCGACGCCGAATACAAGCTTTTCAGGGTGCTGCGCCCCTACAGCGGCAAGAGCCTCCTGTCCTGCGTGCAAGAACGCGCACCCCCCAAAACTTGGGTCCAGGACTCGGTCCTTTGGGGAGCGAACCGCCCATTTTGCCAAAGCCAATGCAAGAACGTGAGGAGTGTAGTAGGCTCCTAAAGTCTTGCGGAGATGTTTATGTGTTGCCGGCAGGTTGGTCTCCATCAGGACTGTTCGCAGAGGTGTTGGAGCACACTCTTCTCGTTTGTTCGGCACTCTGAAATCAGGTCGAAATAGGGGAAGACGTACTCTCTCTGTGCCAAGAAAAGAGCTTCTCTCCAGCTCTCCTCTCTTGCTATTGATTGAAAACGCTTTGGGAAGAAATTGGCAAGCACGAATTCGCACGCCAAAATCAGGCTCATCGGGTGGTACGCGAATCTTGGCTCGTCGAGCCACTCAGGGTACCAGCAGAATTCGTGATCCTCCCTGTAGCCACTGCTACCTCCCACATGGAAATGGTACTTCGGCTCCCAAGAGCCTTGCATAGCTCCTTCAAAATGAAAACGACTCATTACCCGACCGTGAGCCCGTTCATCGTGCTCAACCTTCCCTTTGATGGCCGTTGAGTCTATGCCTTCTCTGAAGTAGATGTTTTCCCGATCTGACCAGAGCCTGATAGTGAGCGATCCCCGCAATCTTCCCGATTCCTCAATCGACTCCTCGAAGGTACCCGACAGGTCGACTCGAAGAAAACGATGATTGTCATCGCTCTCTATGAACCGTATCGGCTTGTCCCGAGAAATCGTGATGCTCCATTTCTTTCCTTCGGGGGCTCGGTGCGTCTGTGCTTCCGCCGCTGCCAGTACGCCGGAAGTCCCTTCATCGATCACCCTGTGATCGGGGTCCTCGAGTACCTTACGTATCGCAATGATCTCCTCACGAACCGTCTCAGAATCCACTCTACGAATCTCCTTTCGCTTTGCGAATTCTTTTCAAGGATCGGCGAGCATCCTCACGAATCCATCGCTCATCGAAGTTTTCTTCGAGCACTGCTTTGAACGAAACCCGAGCCGTGTCCATGACAGAAGGCCGGTTATCCGGGATGATGGGAAGCGAGTACTGTCTCATAACTGGGCGCCGTAGAACAAAGCAAACGCAGTCCGCGTGTTCTTCCCCACTGAAGACGCACTTCGAAGGCTGAAGGGCCTCCGATTTCAGGGTCTTCCACGCGTCCGAAAACTTGGCAGCGGGATCACCGGCCATCTCTGCATTCACCAGTGCCTCATTGGCTCGAACCAGCAGACGCATCTTCCACCAACGGAGCTCATCGTCCGAGGCGAAGGCGCCGGCATACCTGGATTCTTCAAAGTATTCTTGGACATGCCGAGATTGAAAAGCCGCTTCCTCAATTCCTAGCGCCGTCGCCGCATGAAGACGGTCATAGAGAATGCCGGGATACTTTACAAGGACTTCTCGAATCCATCCAGCCGCTTCGGGCACGCGCCACTCTCCTTCTTTCGTAATGGGCGGTTGGGCTGATCGCAAGAGTTCGTCCTCCCGTCCGGTAGCGTCCAGCGCGGCCAACAGCCCGTCCCAGTCCTTCTTTGCAGACTTGCTCAGGCGTTCAAAACCGTCGATGAGGTTTATCAGCATTCTGACGACATGCGAGGAATCATCAGTGATATCACTCTTCACAAGTTTTTCATCGTAGGCGCTCGCCAGGGCTTCCGCCTGAGGCAGTTCCGTCTTCACAAACTTCTGCTTTGTGAGCAGGACAATGGGCGTCTCCGGATATTTCTGCCTTGCCGCTGCCGCAAGGAGTCCTCCCCGGTATTCCAGTCGCGGCCTCCCTTTCCAATCCTCGTCGAGCACGTAGTCGATCAGGATTAGGGACGCGTCGAGTCCGCTCATAGTATCTATAACGTTAGGACTAGGCTCTACGGGGTTCACTGTCACAAGGTTGCTGCTCTGAAGAAGTTCCTGATAGCGGTTCAGTTCTTCGGGCGATTCGTCAATATAGGCGATGCTGTACTTCGTCTCAGTCATTGTCACTCCTCGGACAGCCTCATTTCCACACACGTGGTCCACGGCGGATCCGGCGTCACGAAAGCAACGTCCCCGCCGTACGATTCGACCAGATTCTTGACTATGGTCAGACCGAGGCCGGTTCCTTGGCCGAGAATGGGATCCGGCTGACTGTCCCCTTCGAATGGGGCAAAGTAACGGTCCCAATGCTCCTCGTCAGCCCCTTTGCCTGTGTCGCTGAATCGGACGATAACGAAGCCGTTTTTGGAGGTTCCATTTACGCTGATCGCTCTCTCCGGCAACGTCTCTTTCGACTCCTCCAGTGTGGACGGACCCCTCTGCTGAATCGCCTTCAGCGCATTGGTCATAAAGTTAAGGAATATTGCAACGAGTTCACATCGAAATACCGGTGGGGTACGTAGCGTCGCCGGAATCTCGTTGGAAAAACTGATTCTCCTTCTCTCCATATACGCCTTGAACGCAGTCTCGATTGAATCCACCATCGGCCTTATAGCATAGCTTTGGCGGTGATCGCGAGACTCCCTTCCGTACAGGATTCCAAAGAGATCCGCCTGTGCTTCGACGTCTTCGATCCCCCTCGAGATAGGCATTAGTCTCTGGGAGAAGGCTTCGCGGTCTTCTTTTCCGAGCTTCTCTCCGAAATCCGCGAGTGCTCGATAGGCGAACTGAATATCTTGCAGTATTCCGCTTAGCTGGTGCTGGAACTGGATGATCATGGTTCCCGTGGAGGCCAGGACCCTGAGCATGGATAGCTCGGCTATATACGCTTCCCGTTCCTCCAGCACTCCTTGTTTCGCGGAACTTATGTCTTGCTCAACTGCTTCCAGCAGATCCTCTTCAACCGACTCTACCTCCTCGACAACTCCTTTATCGGCGCTCGCTCCGCCCAAACGCCTTTCGCTTAGCTTTTGCCGCACGGCCCTGACTCTTTGCCGGGCGTTATCCAAGGTGTCCTCCAGGGTTACCGGAGTTCCCCGAGTTGCCTCCTCCGCCGCTTTCTGCCGAGCCAGCCTTCTTGCGTGGAGCACCGTCATCCAGTTAATACCTGCTCTGACGAACTGCTGAAGCTGAGTGAAAGCCTCCGTCTCAACGAGCTTCTCCCGGCTTAGCGTAACCTGCAAGTTGGGGTTCTCTTCCCTGGACAAATAGACGGCCCCGAACAACTGGTTGTTACCAGGCAAGTTTAGCATGGGGCGATCGATGTCGTCGGACAGGTCTTTCAGGTAGGGAGGAACGCCGGTCAACCGTCCGGCCCGATCGCTGTCGAGCAGCAACCAATCGTCTCTGGGTTCGCCGTATCCCGGAACCCTAAACTTGTCGAAAAATATCCGGACTCCGGCTCTTTCCCGTGCAATCTTACGGGCCTGCGTCATCGTGAAGTCAAGGCCCTTGAAGTAGTCCTTCCCGTACATGAATAAGCGAATTTCAAACATCGCGGGGCCAACCGCAGAAAACTTGGTGTCGAGCGGCGTAAAGCTTGCTTCATCGGGCTCGCCCCTGAACGAGAGTTCGTACCGAGCTGTTCCCGATTTCTCCAAGTATCCAAAAAGAGTGGCGTAAGCCGATCGCAGGAACTTGTCTTCCATTTTGCCCGAATAGCGTGGGTACTCGCCTGCTTCTACTTGTATGGAGAATCCCGGGTCAATGGCCGCTTCACCTTCTCCCGGTCGCGTCGTGGTTGTTTCCGGAAAAGGTGAGATCAAGTCGTTGAGATTCTTCTGCACCTCGTTGACATCCTTTTCAGACCATGCGTCTCTTACGTCTGGCAGCACAAGTGTTGTTCCGAGTGGCTCGTCGGAGGCCGCCGGACGACGAGAATAGTGACATCCTACACTATCGACTGAAGTTCCTGCAGTGAAGCTTTCCCAATCAAAGTCGACTTCAACCAGTTCGGTGTTCCCGATACGGTCGACGGCTGAGACGGTTCTCAATTTCAAACGCCTGGCCAGTCTCCTGGTGGCAAAACGTCCCACACCCTTAGCGCCTGTGCGGGTACGGTTGAATTTGGGTGAGAACGGATCGCGCGTTTTCTCTGGAGTAGCTATGGTCATCCAGGCCCGCTCTATGTCATCAAACGTCATGCCAGTGCCGTTATCGGCAACTACAATGGTTCCACCCTCTTGAGAAACGCTCTCCAGGCGGACGACGACGTGGGTGGCATCGGCATCGTAAGCGTTCTTGATCAGTTCGGCCAGTGCTACGGAGCGCTTTGCAACGAGCTGCTCGCCGAGCTGAAAGAGAAGCGAGGAATCGACGCGGAAGAAGAGCTCCCCTGAGCCTTTTTCCTCGTCTTGATCACCCAATGATGCCATGGCCAAACCCCATCAATCCGGGTACCGATCTTCGCGACCACTTCAGGTATGCGCTCGACCTGTGACCCCGGTGTCGTCGATCTGTCTTCGAATCCTACACTTCCCAGGGCCGTGAAGCAAGCAGTCATCCTGAGATAAAGTGGTGACTCAGACTATTCGAAACCGGAAGGCCGGATGGTGTTCAAAGGTGAATTGGCAGACAGGCTGTCCGCCGGCCATTACTTTCTTGAACGCGCAATAGTATGAGACATGCGCGGAGCCATGATGTACCTGGAACAGGCGAACGGCGGAACTGACAATCAGTGTCTATCCTCGTACCCATGCATCAATCGTCTTGGACCTCACCGGTCTTGCAGAGGGGTTACCCAATTCCCGCTAACAGTCGGCACCTCGGGACATGAGGAGCTCAGCGACTTTCTTCCGTCCACTGGGGCATGTTGAGGGTCCTATATTTTGACTTTTCCCCACCTCGCCGAGCCGGCCTGCTCACTGCTCGGCAATGGAGTCCAACATACCGGCGGTCGGATGTTGGGAACAGCCATGGTGCGGACGAGCCTCTGCAGTTGCCCGGTCTGGTTTCGATCCGAACCTGACTCTTGGCACTAGATGATCGAGAGGGTACGGATGGCAAGCCTCTGGACGCTCTTGTGGAGGCCTGACGGGCTTAGAAAGAGGTCTTGTGCCAAGCCTTCGTAGGTCCACCGCCGATCTCCCAGCAAAACAAGCTTTAATACTACTACTATGTCATGTGATTGCAGAGACATAACGTCATAATATTCTCTCTTCGCGAAAAGTGCAAAGGATGTTTGTAAGAAGCTGGAATCAGGATACATTAGTCGCACATGGTAAGGTATGCTTCCCCTCCAAGCCGCCCCATCGTGTTTTATGGCTGTGATACATCCTCAAAAGCGGGCCGCAATTTAGTGACAATTTTCCGGAACCGTTATACATCATGTCCAAGGCACCGGCGAGGCCGGTCTTGGTGAATATGGCCGAATAGGATGCGTATGGCTTTCCGGATGGCTCTCATGTCCGCCGGAGTTGCATTCCCGAGTGCGCACCTGTTCAACCCTATTGGCAACGCGGCAAGGCGGATAATCCATGAAAACCGAACATCTCAAGAGATACCGGGACATAACAAGACTGCTCGTGAAATACGGGTTCTTCGAGTTGGTCAGGATGATGGGCTTGGACGACCTGCTCGAAAAGAAGCAGATCTTCTATCCCGACAATGCGGTCCAGGGGGAGGAACTGGCACGTGACCTGGAAGAAATGGGCCCCACCTTCGTCAAGTTGGGGCAATTCCTCTCGACTCGGCCCGACGTGCTGCCCCCGGAGTACATCCGGGCCATGGAACGCCTTCAGAGCAATGTGGGAAGCTTTCCCTTCGAACAGGTCCGGGAGATCATCGAGTCCGAATTGGGCATGAAGATCCATGAGGCCTACGCGGAATTCACCCCGGCTCCCTTGGCTGCGGCATCCATCGGCCAGGTGCACCGCGCGGTGACTCACGACGGCAGGGTGGTTGCCGTTAAGATCCAGAGACCCGCCATCCTTGAAGGAGTCTTGACCGATCTTGAAGTCCTGGGGGAGGTGGCGGATTTTGCCCAGGCACGTACGGAATTTGGGGAACTCTACGGGGTCGGTGAGATGTTCCGGGAATTCCGCGGCAGCCTTCTCAGGGAACTGGATTATCTCCAGGAAAAGAGCAATGCGTTGAGGCTCAGGGACAACCTGCGGGGGTTCGATGAGATCGTCATTCCGGATGTGGTGGAAAGCCTCACAACGTCACGTGTTCTCACCATGGATTTCATCGAGGGAAAGAAAATCACGCTCCTCACCGAAGACGACAAATCCCGGGCCGACATCGGGAGACTTCTCGAAGGGATGTTCCGGGCCTACTTGAAACAGATCCTGGTAGACGGTTTCTTTCACGCGGATCCCCATCCGGGCAACGTCCTGCTTACTCCGGACGGCAGAATCGCCATCATAGACCTCGGCATGACGGCCCGCATAGCGCCGGGCTTACGGGAAAAGCTGATTAGCCTGCTTCTCGCCATGAGTGAAGGGCAACCGGAAGATGCGGCGTATATCGCGGCCACCATTGGGGACAAGACCGATGCCTTTGACCTCAAGACATATCGCCGCCGCGCAATCGATCTCTTTTCCCGCTATGAGCAAGCGAGCCTGAACCGGATTCACGTGGGGACACTGATGATGGAGTTCACGGAGGTCACCAGGGAATGCGGCATCCGGGTTCCCAGAGAACTCACCATGTTGGGCAAGACGCTGCTCCATCTGGACCAGGCGGCGAAAGCGCTCAACCCCTATTTCGATCCCATTGCAGGCATTCGGCAGTATGGTGGGGAGATCATTCTCCGGCATGTGACCGGCAAAATCTCGTTGGGCAACATCCTGAGAGCCATCCTGGAAACCAAGAGCACTTCCGGCAGGCTGTTGAGGGCCCTGAATTCCGTCCTGGACCGCGTGGTCGACAACGAACTGGAGTTCAAGGTCCATGGGTTCGATGAGACCCGTTTCGTTGCGGGCATGCAGAAGATTGCCAACCGCATCACTCTTGGATTGCTGCTGGGCTCGCTGATTGTCGGTGCGGGCTTGTTTTCGATGGTTCCCACGACCTTTACCATCCTTGGATATCCCACCTTGGCGATCCTTTTCTTTCTTGTGGCCGGCGCCGGTGCAGTCCTGCTGATATTCGACATCCTCTTCTATGACGAACGGCCCCGCACCAAACGATAGCGTTTCGTCCTTGGGAACGTCCCCTTTCTTGGGTTTCCCGCGATATGTCACGGCACTTGCCCACAGCGTAGTGGATTCCCTAAAGAAATGTCTTGCAAAAGACGGCAGGATCTGGGAGACTCGCTGCACAAGCAACTTTGGGGCATTCAATACGAAGAAGAGTTTCTCCATTGGGGGAATAGGGAACCTCGAAGGGGGAGGCTCTCCGTGATACCGCGGTAGTGTGTGGGCGACACGCACGTGTGAGGAGGATTGAAATGGGGAAGCCTGTTGCAGCCATTCCGGCAATTTTCTTCTTAGTTTTCGCCGTCTTGTCGTTTTCTGCGTTCGGCGGCCCACTTGAGGACAAGCTCTTTGCCGCAATCGACGCGAGATATTCGGAAGATGGAGACGGTGAAGACAACCTTGACGACATAGCAAAACTGTTTGACGACGGCGCCAAGGTGAGTGCTCGGAATTCCGAGGGCGGCACGCCGCTTTTCCTGGCCGTTGACGCCGGTGATGTAGCTCTCGTCGAGTTGCTCTTGCAGAAAAAAGCCGACGTTAACCTCGCGGACAAGGAGGGCGATACCGCTCTTCTCATTGCCTCCCAGCGCGGCAATCTGGAGATTATCGAGATCTTGGTTCAAAAAGGAGCCGATGTGTCGGTAAGGAACAAAGAGGGGTATTCGAGCCTCTTTCTTGCGGCCCAGCAGGGTAACCTGGAAGCCGTCAGTTTTCTTTTGGACAAGGGGGCTGATCCCAATTCCAAAGGTCCGGTGGATGTTACACCGCTGATGGCCACGACGGATCCGGATATCGTGAAGGCGCTCATCGACAAGGGGGCCGACGTGAATGCGAGATCGGCAACCGGCATGACCCCTCTCATGTACGCATGCCTGACCCTTGGGAACTCGGATGTTGCGGCAACTCTCCTGGAGAAAGGTGCCGACCCAAATGCCAAGGCGAACAACGGCGTTTCCGCTTCTCTCTTGGCAGGCCTCATTGGGGACAAGAAGACGATGGCGTTGCTGAACAAACCGGGCGGGAAGAAATAGGCGCCAATAGTTCCGTCCGGAAATCCATGATCCTGGCGGGGGACATGGTGAGTAACTTGGTGGTGGTGCCGATCTTGGGCGTTTTCGCTGCCGGCGTTCCAGGTCATGCGGCCGGCAATCTCGATGCTGGACAAATCACGTTCTGGTCGACAGATGCCGCCAGGTCTGGACTTTTCATACGTCTTTTTTCGTTGAAATGTCGCTCCTCTCCTGTTTCACCTCCTGCGGACAGGTCCATTGCAGGAGTTTGCCGGCATTACAGGCTTGAAATCGTCATGGACTTCCGTACTCATTGGGACAAACTCCCGTGATGGCGGCATCTCTTTTTTCAGCCCCGGTCGGAGGAATATGTCTGTGGGGAACCGGTCATTGAGTCGTGCGTCTGTCTTGGCAGCGACGATGTTCATCTTGTTGTGGGGGCCGTGCTGGACCGACAGGACGGAAGGGGCGACATTCTCCAACCGAACCGCCGAATCCAAGAAGAAATACAAACCGCAGTCGAATCGGTTTAAACCTACCTCTTCCAGGCAGATCATAACGAAGCCTCAATCAAGGCCGACCTCAACAAGGTTTCAAGAGCCTTCCAGGAGACAGACTGCCGCGTCGATACGTCCTTGCGGCCGCTGTCAGGTGAGGTTATCAGGACGTTGCCTCAGTTGCGGGCACGTGGGCAAAATCTGCCGGGGTGGGCGATGTGCTCCCAAGCCCACTGCTACGGTAACGCAAGTTCGAGGATGCCGGCAATGCGAGGTACGCTCCGGAAGAGGTTGCCTCACTTGCGAACAGGTGGGAAAGGTGTGCCGGCATGGGCGATGTGTTCTCAAGCAGACTGCGACCATGGGGCAAGTTCGGGGATGCGGTCCCTGCCAAGCTCGGAACGGTCAAGGTGTCTGTGTTGACGAGACTTGGCGTTGCCGAGGCAAAGGACAATTCGATCCGACGGTGCCGGGCTGCTGCAAGAAAACACCGGAACGGCCTTGCGGGCCATGCCAGGTGCGAAGCCGGCGGGGTGTGTGCGTAGATAACAGGGCGCTTTGTGGGGATGGAAAAGTCTTTGACGCGAATGTCCGTGGTTGTTGCAGGAGAATTGAGAAGCCTCCTTGCGGTCCCTGCCAGGTTCGCGACTCTCGGGGTAATTGTGTAAACAACACAGCGCTTTGCAGGGGTAGAGGAGAATTCGATCCGACGGTGCCGGGCTGCTGCAAGAAAACACCGGAACGGCCTTGCGGGCCGTGTCAGGTGCGCAACCGACTGGGTGTATGTGTGGACAACACGGCACTCTGTGGGGATGGCAAAGTTTTTGACGCGAATGTCCGTGGTTGCTGCCGGCAAATTGAGAAACCGCCCTGCGGTCCATGCCAGGTTCGCGACTCTCGGGGTAATTGTATAAACAACACTGCGCTTTGCAGGGGTAGAGGAGAATTCGATCCGACGGTGCGGGGCTGCTGCAAGAAGACACCGGAACGGCCTTGCGGCCCCTGTCAGATGCGCAACCGGCTGGGTGTGTGCGTAGATAACACTGCGCTTTGTGGGGATGGAAAAGTCTTTGACGCGAATGTCCGTGGGTGCTGCAGGCAAGTCAGAAAACGAGAGCAGATTGTGACCGTAACCCCGGCTCGGCGGTGCCCGCCGTGTCAGGTTCGGAACGCTCAGGGCGTTTGTGTTGACGACATATCCCGGTGCAAAGACAGAGGGCCATTCGACCGAAACTGGCCGGGGTGCTGCAGGAACCCGCTGAAAGCGAACACGGTCACGGTTCCCAAGCCCGAAGATTGCTGCGACAAGTACGCCTCAATTTACCTTGCCGCCATGCGAGGGACGAAACATTTTGAGAGTCAGCACTGGGGTTGGGTCAGGAACTGTTGCATCCTAGCGGCAACCCAGCCTATTTACAGGGATAATCTAGATCGTGTGCTTACGGATATCTGGTCGGAAATCAGTAAGAAATCACCTGCCGAGATAGGGAAGTGGTATGCCGAGGTCATGCGAAGTGGTGGACACGGGACCCCGATCGACGAGGCTTGGGCGAGAGAGAAGGTTCTCGAAGGCAACTTTTGGCGACTCCAAGACGACGTAATTAGGGAACTCCAGATTTGCGGCATGGAGCAGGCGCACAGGATTGGCAACATTACTGATGATGGATCAATTGGGCCCCCTTATATTTGTGTTCGCCAAGAGGATTGCGCGGGATGGGGGTGCCTTGAGTGTAGGAACGGCAAATGCCAGAAGAAGGACTGCTCTAACCGAAAGGGGGCTGCGGGAAGACCTAAGTATTTGAACGAGTCCACCTGCAATTGTGATGAATGTCAAACCTTTCTTGATTGCCCCCTAGACGACCCAATCAATGGACTTTGTTACGAATGTCGCGATCATCCGTGGGGGAAATCTTGTGAAAACTTCGAATTCTGGAACTGCAGCAAGTACGGGGCAATACGAGGGAACGACCGTACATGCAAGTGCATGACAAATGATGAGTTTTGTAATGAACGCATTCCGGATTTACCCTACTTGAAGGCAATTTGGCAAAGTGAATGTATGATCTGGACTGGCGTAGAAGAGGGCGACCCGATTGACGTCATCACAGGCATTGTTGGAGTACTCGGAAGTAAGGACGATATTGATGATGGTTTAGGACAAGTATTTGGTCTAAGGGGGTCTCCCCCAGCTAACTCGGGCAGGTGCAAACGAAGTTCGGACTGTGGAGGAGCCTGCCGATCCTGTTTGAACGGAAAATGCTACGGAATAGCCTGCAAGGGAAAACGAGTGCTGAATCCGGCCGGTTGTAAGTGTGAACCCTTAGAGTTGTCCAAGAGTTCTTGCGAAAGTGACCGTGATTGCGCAGGAGTCTGCGAAAAGTGTCGCAATGGGAAGTGCGTTGGACCTAATTGTTCAGGTAATCTGAACTTCAGCACATGTGAATGTGATTGAGGAGATTCACGCTTGGAGGACAAGGTGCAGAACGGGAAAGACATGTGAATCTGGGGACATAATACTGTTTTTCGGGACAAGTCGGCTCCTCTGCGATAGGATTTCCGGCACCGAAGGTACACAATGTCTCGCCATGCACCTCAATTCGATAGCGGCCTTCAGCCGTAATCTCACTTCCCGTCTCCTGCGGCCGATGTTATACTCACCCCCGTGTGACCGGAAAAAGCCGAGGGCTGCGATGACGGAAATCACCAA
>JAZDHD010000222.1:0-22982 GCA_043806215.1 Pseudomonadota bacterium
GGAGCCGGCAGACTCCAGAGATTCCATGGTGCCCCCGAAGTTTCCCAGTTCATCGGTGGTTCCCGGTCTGATGCGATAGCTTTCGAAGAACTTTCCGTCATCCGTGATGAGAAGTATCCTGACTCTCTTGTATCCTTGAGAAGTCACGGCATTCAGAACCATCGGCATTCGCCGTTCGAGGGTAAGATCGCCGTCCAGAGCCTTGCGGAATGTGTTGAATTCCTCCCTGTTTGTCACATCGTGTGCCATCCTTATGGCTGCGACAACCTTTCGGCTTCGTCGGAGAGGAAATGCGGTCACCCTGAAACAGCGGGGTTTACGGCCTCGAAATTGAGTTGACGCGGGCGGTTCTCCGTCCGGGTCCTCAAAGACCCGCAAGACGGGGCAACCCGGGCAGGGCTCGGTTGCCCCGTCGGCAAAGATTTCGTGACAGACCTGCCCCACCGCGGATGTTTGATCCGACAACCCACTCATGGACGCCTGCGCGTCGTTCACGTACAACAACCGCATACGGCGGTCTACGACGCTGATGCCCACTGTGAGCAGCCCGGCCATTTCCCGGAATACCGGTTGTCCGGCGGCAGGATGATCGAATTCCTTTTCTATCCGCTCGATTTCGCGCCAAGAACCGATGGTCTCAGTAAGCCCTCTATAATGTGGTTTCCGAAAGAACGCGAAAGCGCCGGCTTGAAGGACCGGTGCAGCGCCTGTATCCTTTCCGCTGACCGCTACGATCTTCAAATCGGGGTAGCTTTGCTTGAGGTCCCGAAGAGTGTTTATTCCGTCGTCCACCGTCGCATGACCGAACTGGAGATCCGTTATCAGGAAATCATATGGGCCCCCATCCTTTTTAGCTTTGTCCAGCAACTCCCCTGCTCGGTCAAGTGATTCGCAGGTGTTAATCTCCAGATCTTTCTTGGCGTCCCTAAGCCGGTTCTCAATGGCGATTCTCGCCAACTCGTTATCATCCAGTACCAAAGCTCTTTCGGCAGATTGCCCGCTCATAGTCATGGTCTTCCCCCCACTGCCTTAGGCAGTTCCAACAGAAACGACGTTCCCGAAAAACGAAAGCTTTCGTGAACAGTGATCCTGCCCCCCATGGATCGGGCAAGCAGCTTGCAGAGATAAAGCCCAAGACCGTGGCCTTTCTTGCGGGTACTGTAAGACAGTTGGAAAACTCGCTCCCAATCCTTACGGTGGATCCCGGGTCCGGTGTCCCTCACGATGATTCTGACAGGTAACGAGAGACTCTTATCGACAACAGCCTCCACATACACCCGTGAGAACGGCCAATCGTGTTCCTCCATTTGCTGGCCCGCATTGAGCATAAGATTCCTAAAAATTTGCTTGCACTTAATTTCTGAAGCTTCGAGTCTCACAGCCGGATCGACCACAATCTTGAATGTGGTGTTCTTGCAGTGGCGCTTCTTAATTTCATCGATCACGTTTTCTACGAGCGTCCTGAAATCAAACGAGACGGGGGATTTCTCCTGCCGCGACAGGTCTGCGTAAAAATCAAATGTCTCCAGAATACGGTGACCAGACCTTTCCAGAGCACTGAGTCCCCTTGAGACGTCCCGTAGCAAGATCTCTAAATCGGAGACCTCAGGCACTTCATCAAGCTTCTGTATGCGTTGCAGGAGGGCCCGGGGCACTTCTTCCATCCCCGTGACTGCGTCTCTGATCTCGTGGCCCATGGCCATATACAGCCGCCCCATGGATGAAAAGAGCGCCTCGTCACTCAACACCTTGTCGATGAAACTTCTTTCCAGAAGCCGGGCTATCACAAGAGCCATGTTGTGGGCTCGCCAGTACACTTCCTCGGTAATAGAGTCGGAACTGGAACCGAACAGAAAGAGCCCATGCTGAGTTTCTCCGAAGGTCTCCACAGGGAAACCTGCAAAAGAGGTAAAATCCATTTGCCCCGGGAAATGCCGCTTCCTATTTTCCGGTAACCGTGATGACGAAAAGGGCTCACTATAAAGAATCACATCTGATATGGGTGTATGCCGCAGCGTTGATTTGTGGTCCGGCCAGGGTATATGGCTCAGACGGTGGTTGCAAACGCACTCCACTTCATGTCCAACAGTGTCCATGCGAAGAATGGCGGCACTGAGTGCATGGTTGTCTGCCTGGCTCAAGGATCGGAGCACCCCCTGGAGTTTCTTCTCAGTAGATTCACCTGCAGACAGGAAATCCTTGACGCCTTTTGAGGATTGATCCAGCATTCGCATCGCGCGCAATGACGAGCCCCTTACCAGCCCTCTTGCCCTCTTGAGAACATTCTCAACCTTTTCGACCGTGTACGGTTTCTGCTCGACCTGGACCTCGACCTCGATCCCCGACTCGGCATCGAACGCCGTCCAAGTGTCCTCAATCTCTTCTGCGCTGAAGGCGGTTACGGCTATGCCTCGATGGTATTGCCTTATCTTGCCGACCAGTTGGGTTCCCCTCAGTCCATGTCCCCATCGCTCCAATTTCTTGTCAAGCAACACGACGTCGAAATACCCGGGGGCACCCAGTATCGCCTCGTAAGCCTCGAAGCACTCGGGAAGCTCGTACGAGCAACCGATAGTCTTCAGAATCGAGCGAAGTGTCTCCCGGTCAACGGGATTGTCCTCTACGCCGAGTATCCTGAGCCGCGTCAGGTCTTCCTCGTCATTGGGGAAACGGGAGGGTCGAATGTAACGCCCTAAATCGAGATGTGCGAAACGGCCTTCCAGTGTACCGGCCCACGATCTGTCGGAACTGTCTTCTCGCTGAAATTCCAGCGCCAGCTTTTCCAGATGAATTCGAATATCCAACACGAGGTGTTCCTGATCGGAATGCAGCCCAGTGATTCTTCCCTCAACGTGGTCTCCCACGCAAAACCGTTGGGTCAAATCGCGGTTGCTCTGTCGAAAGCCATCAGGAAACGCCAAATCCGAAGGAAGGACTGCGTTGTTGAAATCTTCCAAGACAAGATATGCGCGGGTTGGGGTAAGCTCTTGCACAGTCCCACGAGCAACAATAAAGTCTCTACTATTGATAGCGTTCAGGTACTTGGTTTTATGGTGATTCCATGGATCGTACGAGGCTCTCTTGACGCTGTAGCGCGGCTCGTCGCCGACCGGCGCTCCGTACGGAACGACCTCAATCTCTTTATCCGGCTCATAATGATCCGAAGGCTTGATGCCCCAATCTTCCCAAGAAAGTTCCCGTTTCGGAACGAAGCCTTTCCGTCCCTCAAGCTCAATGACAAGACCGGACTGCAATACTGCGCGAACAGTGGCCTTCATGAGCATTCCCCCGAGCGGTCATATCCCGTGCGTTTTGAAACGTGCCGGTGGTATGGCGGTTACGCGCCCGAGTATCTCGGTCACGCACCACCCGTGATGGTCTACCCCATTCGTACCGTTCATGCCTTAGGCCCCAAGAGTATCTTGGCCGAAGCCGGCTGTCAAGAGGAATCTGCCCACTGAAGGGTAAGCTTTCACTTACACTCGGAAACGGGTGGTCACACCAGGGCCTTCAGTTGCGAAGCCCTCCGCAGATAGTCCCGGGGTTCCCCCGTCACCGGCGAGGTCGGACTAAGGGAATTGTAAGGTGAAAACATACGTCGGAGGGGTATGCTTCCGGATTGCGGGCCATGAGATCCAATACTTCCTCAATTCGGCGCCTCCGGCAGGACCGGCTATGCCGAACGTGCATGGTTACTTGCTCAGAAACGTTTTGGTTGACAGGCCCGGCGATCTTGCTACTATGAAAGAAAATGGTGCGTTCCGGAAAATGACTTAACTGCGTTTGTAAGCTTTCGTGACTCGTTCGGCTGGTCACGTGAGCACAATGAAAGGAGACCGGGAAATGGGGGATAATGTCAAGAAGGATAGGGGAATCCAAGATCTTTTCGACGAAGAGACATTGGATAGAAGGGGCTTCTTGGGTAAATGGTCGAAGATCGTCATCGGTGCAGTCGTTTTGGGGGCCGCTGCTCCGTTTTCCGCGGGGGCTGGGCGCGAGAATGCGGGGCCGGAGGAATCCGCCGGGGTTGAGGGCGACGGTACGGTGAAGGAAGATTCGGGTGTAGGCGACGGTAATTCCGACGTAGACCTCAACCAATGGGGATGGGGTTGGGGTCGTGGTTGTAGAGGATGCAGGGGATGTGGAGGCCGAGGATGTGGAGGCCGTGGTTGTGACGGCCGCGGTTGTAGAGGATGTGACGGCCGTGGTTGTAGGGGATGTGACGGCCGAGGTTGTAGAGGATGTAGGGGATGCCGAGGTTGCTGGCCCTACTAGTACGGCTCGGCGTAAGTACGGTTACGGTAGTTACTGAACCTGCCCCTGTTGAGGAAGCGCCGGCCTCCGTGCAGGCACCCCGGTGCCTCCCCCGTTAACGGGGGACCGAAGGGGGTGCGCCCGTCAGGGGTGGCGGGACCGGCGTACCTCCTGCCTATGGGCAAGACGCCCATTCCACCGGGAGGCCGGCGTGCGTCTTTGGGAATCTGTTGCCGCGCCTACACCGCAGGGCACTCCTTTTCAACCCGTGATGATGAGGATTCATGAATTTCGAAACCGTCGACCTTCTGATCAAACCGACCATCGGCTGCAATGCCAGATGCGTCTACTGCCATGCAATCAAACCCGATGAGAGTGCGCCGGTCATGTCCGGGGATCTGCTTACCGGGATATTGACCAAGTATGGCGAGTTTACGAGACAACAAGGTATTGACTATGCCACGATCATCTGGCACGGAGGCGAGCCGCTAAAGGCCGGGGCTGAATTCTACCGCCACGTGGGATCGGTTGTGAAGGAGCATTTGGGGCATCTCAATCTCATGCACCAGATGTTCAGTAATGCATGCCTTTACAAAGGCGGGGTGAGAGAAGCCATTCGGGAGTTGCTTACCGGCCGGTCCATCTCGGTCAGTTTTGATCCGTTTCACCCCACTCGGCTTCATACGAACGGCACGAGCAACTTCGTAGATTCCTTGCGCGGCATGCAACAGTTGATCGAGGACGGGTTCGCCGTGTCGTTGGTGTACGTGGTGCACGGGAAGTCTTTGGAAAGAGTCCGGGATCTCTACTACTTCTTTAAGAATTGCGGCGCGGCGAGCGTGTCTCTGTTTCCCGCGGACTTTTTCGACCATCCGGAATACGGGCTCTCCGTAGAGGATTGGGCCGATTTCCTTAAAGAGATGTGGAATGTGTGGGAGGAAGACGATTACGCGGTGGGACTATCGTTTTTCGAGCACTGGCTCGAGTCGTTGAGGAGTCATCGGTTGCCCGAATCGTGCGAGTACGGTATCAGGGAACGGTCCGCTCCGATGGTTATGATCTCTCCCGTGGGAAAAATCTTCACGTGTCATGTGTTCATGGATCAAGGCAATAACTGCTTGGGCGACATACGAGACATGTCGTTTGAAGAGATCTTGAAGCACCCGCTGATTCACCAAATTGCGGAGACAAAAGAAAACATGCCGGACGAATGCCGCACGTGCACATTTCTTCGGATCTGCAATACCGGTTGCGTCGCAGCGCACAATGAAACGGGAAGGACGGTTTGGTGCGAGGGCCTCAAGGAATTCTACGCGCACATGATCGAGCGTCAAGAACGTTATTTCGAGATGCATCCGCAGGGGTGCTGCTGCGGCCGCGGCGAGGAAGCTCACTGTCCGGGCTGATGAACCCGGTCCGGCTCATTCAAGCTGATCGTAAACGGGCGTTCATGGCAGCGTCCCGGCGTCTCTGCAGGGCGCGGGAAGAGACCCCGGCGGAACGCGGGGAGGCCGGCGCTACCAAGAGCAGGGCGGTTTGCGTTAATACCGTCAACGTACTCGTGCCGTACGAGGGAATTCTTCGTTCTATGCCCGTGAACCGGACTCGCAATACCGGTCGCCTTTTCCGACAATCGCTCCAAGTAGAGAGAAAGCGTTCCCTCAACCATGGTTATCTATAATATTCCTGCGTCGGTCGTAGAGAATTACGCACACAACGATCTGATCATCCGAAGCGACGATCCTATCGAGCTTGTGAAAGCCTTTAGGAAGGCGGACTCCGGCTCGGTCCGGTATCTCCAGCTTCTTAAGCCGGACTGCATACCGGACCCATTACTCGAAATCGTCGAGCCGGTCCGTCTGGAACTCGTGGTCGAAGATTTCACTCAGGATGTAGACTTCTTCCACAACTATTCCGAGGTGGGTCTGAAGCATCCGGTCCGGGTCAGAATACGGACCTCGCCGGGGTTCGGCGAAGCGGTCAAGCTGCCGCTCTCTTTGGGTTTTGCCGTTGCACTGGAAACTACGCAGCCCGCTCCGGCCCTCGTGGAAGAACTGAAGGCAGTGCTCGAATACTATCTGCACAATACCGACGTCAGACAACCTGTTGATTTTTTTCATAGTTTGCTCACCGTGCTCTTTGACGGCACTGATTGCACGCTCTGGGAGATACAGGGCGAAGACCCGGCCCTGCACGGATTTGTTACCGAGGCCGGACAGTTGGTCCTCTCCCAAAGACTTCCTTCACTTGCCTTGGACCAATCCCCAAGCACCTTCCTGCATGACCTGAAGCTGGAGCTTCTTACCGACCATGGGGAGTGCATGACGTGCCCGTTCTTCACCAAATGCATGGGTTATTTCAAGTTTCCCGACAGACGCTTTTCGTGCTCACACATCCGTGAATTGCTTGAGATTCTCTGGAATGCGGCTAAGGAACTGAGGCGGGAGTACGAGGCGGCTATGCGGGACCAACATCCGAAACGCGGACAGGCAGAGGAGGAACCGCGCTGAGTGATGTCGGGAGACGGGGAACGCCCTTTTTGCGAGGATTGACGGGCAGGGACGCCCGTCCCACGAAGATTCGCGGCCTTTCCGTATCCTTCCGTAGCCCGGGCTTCCGTGCCCGGATCTTGTTTTTGCGGGCTCGGGTGCCGGCAAGAAGAATAACCGGGCACGGAGGCCCGGGCTGCGAAGGACTGTCATGAAGCTCAGTCTGGAAGACGACCGGCAGGATGCCGGTCCCACTGAAGAGGGCGTCCCGCCGTCTCCCCGGCGCAGGCCGGGGTCCAGGAAAAAAGACTGGATCCCGGCCTACGCCGGGAAGACGGTTCAGCTTGTGCGACCGTATTTAGGAACCGGAGCACTAAGGGTTTGTCACAAAATAAACCCGTCATCTTTCCGACTTGCTGTCCCGGCCTTGAAAGACCGGTCTACTATCATACTGTCCCTCCGGGACGTGCAAGATCGCTTGCCCCGGAGGGGCTACTGAGAGTAGCCCGGTACTTCAGTGCCGGGTCGATACGACCGTTCGGTGAACGACGTAGCTGCAAGCGTTATTCTGTGACGGACCATTAGGGTCTGTCACCAAATAAGACTATCATCCCTTGGGCCTCTCTTCAATGGTACAGCCGTGGGGGCCGCCTGCAATCGGGGACATGATCCGATTTTGCGAACGGCGCCATGCGACCTCGCAAAACTCGGAATCGTGTCCCCGGATTGTCAACTCGCGAAGCCAATCGCCGCGGTCAGGGTCTACTCGGCGAATAGGGCGTGGCCGGAGGCGGAGGCGGCGCAGGCGGATTCGTTCCCGGTACGTCTTGAGGCTTGGACTGCCCCCGGGATCCCTGAGCGGCCGGAACTTGCGGAAAGACGTTGCCGTCCAGAAAACTCGAGAAACGATCCATGAGATGGGAAGGCAGAGCAAAAACCCAATCTATGGTCCCGGAAACAGCGTCGCGGGGGGACATTTGTTGGTAGTAGGGATTGTGATGCTGGGGATAGGGGTAATGAGGCCACTGACTCTGTTGGTCCGCGGAAGTCGGTTGCGGTGCCTGAAACTGAGCCTGTGGCGGCGGTTGTGCTGAAGGAGAATACCCCGGCACGTCGGGACGATACCGAGCGGCAGGGGAAGCTGACGGGTCCGGAATGGGGGCCGGTCCCTGAGTCCGGCCGGGATACGTTCCTTGTTGTGCTTCCAAGGATGATACAAGTATTAGAATCAGCAGGGAGACGCCTAGAATGTTTTTGATTCCCATACGCTCTTCTCCATGTTGCTTTTCCATGTCGGTGACACATAGCGTATGTCCCAAAAACAACTGTTACAACCATGTCGGTCACCGAACGATCGTGAGACTACTCGCTTGGCTCTTGACCCGGCACTGAAGTACCGGGCTACTCTCAACAGCCCCCGTCGGGGCAAGCGATCATGCACGTCCCGGAGGGACCGTATGAGAGTAGACCGGTCTTTCAAGGCCGGACTAGTAAGCCGGAACGACGAAAGACCACTTCTGCGACAGTCCCATATTCTCACTTGCCAATAATTTCAACCTTTTTTTTGGGTTCCCGGTAAAACGTCTGCCGACTCATCGGCTCCGGCGCTTCGGGCTCGTTTCCGCCCGACGGAACTTGCCAAAACGCTTTCTTGTGGTAACGTAACCGACATGACTCGAGATGAAAAAAGAAAATTCCAGTGTCTCAGGTGCAATCATGCATGGGAGGCGGAATTCGGCGCCGGCCGGCAACTGGTCTGTCCCCGCTGCGGCAGCATGAAAATCCACAGGACCAACCCGGGTCCAAGGCCGCTGTTCTGCCGCAAAGAAAGGAGAGGAGCAGCATGTGTGATTAGGCGAAAGCATACGGACCGATGAACGGCCATGCAAGAGTTGCGGTCTACTCATGCATACTTAACGCCGCACTGACGGGGATCAAACTGGGCCTCGGGGAAGTTTCGGGAAGCCTCGCGCTGAAGGCGGACGCGATTCACTCGTTGGCCGACGTGGTATCTTCCCTGACCATATTCGTTGGAATCGTCATATCAGGCCGAAAAACAAAAACATTTCCGGAGGGTCTCTACAAAGTGGAGAACCTCGTCGCACTGTTCTCGGCGTTCTTCATATTCTACGCCGCGTACGAGATCGTTCAGGAGGCGTTCACCGGGGAAACGGTCGGGGCCATCAGACAAGTACCTCTGGTAACGGTTGGAATACTGACGGGCATGATTGCGGCGTTCTTTTTCTCACGCTACGAACTCAAAACCGGACTCAAAGTCGGTTCGCCGAGCTTGGTGGCCGACGCAAAGCACGTGACGACCGACCTTTTGTCATCGCTCGTGATACTCGTCGGCGTCTACACCACCAATTTCGGATACGCGGTTGACCGCTATGTCGCAATTGTGGTGGCGGTACTCGTGGCCCGCATGGGGTACGGGATACTCGTGGACGCGGTGAAAGTCTTGCTTGATGCTACCCTGGACTATCCGACCCTTGATGGAATACGCAGGCTTGCAATGAGCCAACCCGGCGTCACTGAAGTGGTCAACGTCGGGGGCAGAAGCTCCGGCCGGTTCAAGTTTGTGGAAATGACGCTCACGACGGACGAGAAACGCCTGAGCCGGGCACATGATCTCATGTCTCAACTCGAGGAGGAAATACTGGATCAGTGGCCGAGTATCGACAGGATCCTGATCCACTACGAACCGGAGCACAAGGACGTCTGGTACATCGCGGTCCCGGTGAAAGGGTCTGAAGAAGAATCTCCGGGCCATGACCCCGGGATTGAAGATCATTTCGGTGAGGCCCCCTTTTTCGCGTTAATCGCCCTAAATAAGCAGGAAGGCGATGTGAATATTCAAGAATTCATTGAGAATCCACACAAGGATTTGGAGCGCCAAAAGGGAACCAAGGCAGCGGAATTACTCGGAAGCCATGGAGTGAACGAGGTTGTTTCCAGGGTTCCGCTGGAAGGAAAGGGAGTGGGCTACGCGCTCGAGGCATTGCAGATCGAGGTTGAACGCACGGAAGCCGAAACCCTGGCACAAGTCATCGATGAGATCAAGGCGTCGATTGATTGACGACCGATGCGATTCCATGAGGATTGCATCAACCACGGCAAGCCTGAGCAGGGCAGGGCGCTCTGCAACGTTGGTTATGTGTGCCCGATGGGGCAAGTACCCCTCCGGGCATGGGCCGTTGAAGATTTTCTGCATTGCCGGCGGATTTCCGGCAGAGAGTGTGCCTCACCCGAGTCGTTTGATCTCGACGAAGCCGTGCCAATCGAGTCGACCTTTGGAGTGCATCTTGTCCAACTTGTCGAACACGTGACCTTCCAGGGACAGCGTCGATTTTCCGTCTTCAGTTATCAGTTCGTACTGCAACTCATCGTGCTCGGAACAAAATCGGGTGACAGTCTCGCTGTCATCTCCACCCGGTCGATGGCGGAGCACCGGGCGGCCCCAACATTGCATTTCGTCTGCCAGGATGAGCACCACCGCCAGTGGACTCTGTTGAAAAGTTATCTTGAGGTCGGACTTCGAGAAGCTGTCTTTGCCGGTCAAGTCATGCAGGAAAATCGCCTCTGCCGCCAGTTCGAACACCAATACCAGCCTCGGATCGACGTCCGGCCAATGATCGACGATCTCTTGCGCGATGCAGAGTAAGTTGAGCGCTCCGGCAATGCTGTGGTTCCGAGTCAGGTTATCGAACAGCATCGTCTTTGAAGCGAGCCGGCTTCATTGAGGAGTAGGCGACAACCTAGAAGAGAATGTGTGATCTCTTCTTCCTTCTCGGCGGCAGCAGGGTTTCTCTATTAGATTACTTGCGATTTGATGTCCGGTCCCCCCGGCATCGTCGAGCGCGCGACCGAGGTCAACCCGTTGACCGCGATCAGTGGGGGCGTACGGCTCTATTCCCCTCAGTTACCGGTGCCGAGGCACATTGGGTACAGCACCCTGCCGATGAGCCGCCAGGGAGTACTTGACCCACGGGACAACATGAGCAAAGACCGGGATTTACCCTTTCCCCTGCGTCCTCTGTCCGAGCAATTTCATTGTTCCCAAAATGAGAACGTGGTATTCTAGGTGCAAGCACATCATCAAGGTGAAGACGCTCCGAGAATTCTGGAACAAGCACCCTGATGTCGAGCAACCTCTCAAGACCTTGGTGAGTGTCGTCGAAAAGGCCGGTTGGCGAAATCAGGAAGATGTCAAAGCTTCTTACCCCGGAGTTACTCCGATCGGAAACAACAGGTTCGTTTTCAAGAGGCTGAAAGGCAACGACTATCGGTTGATCATCAAAGTGAACTACAAGTTGCAGAAGGTGTTCATCCGCTTCATTGGAACCCACTCGCAGTATGACAGGATAGACGCCGACTCCGTCTAACCCATGTATGGGAAAGGCAAGGAGAAGAATCATAATGGACATCAAGCCCGTACGCACGGAAGAAGACTATGAGGCCGCCCTTGCCCGGATTGAAGAAATCTTTGATGCTGAGCCGGACACCCCTGAGGCGGATGAATTGGAGATTCTCGCCGCCCTGGTGGAGGTGTTCGAAAGAAAGCACTACCCCCTTGCATTGCCGGACCCCATAGAGGCAATCAAGATCCGCATGGAAGACCTGGGCCTCGATAGAAAAGATCTCGAAGACGCAATCGGATCAAGGGGCCGAATCTCGGAAATCCTCAACCGCAAGAGGCCCCTGACCCTCCCCATGGTTCAGAGATTGAGCGACAAACTCGGCTTACCAATCGAGGTTCTTGCGCAGCCCTATTCACTTGCCGGTACGGCAGGGAAAGAATCCGCCGGCAGACGACGGCAAGCATACGCGTAAACAAGAATGAAATGGGTCCTACCAATGTCAAGACCAATCGGTGCGCCTGCCTCTACCCTCCGTCTCCAGCCTTGCAAAAAAAATGCTTGACACGCCTCGTCGCAGAATATAGCTTACTTCGTCCGCGATAGGCCCCGCGAAGGATGTGCGCAGTCGGCTCGGATCGCTGCAAACTCATGCACGCCCCCCATTCCCCGAAGGCTGACGCGGTGTCCGGGAATGTCGGTCGAAGCCGGGATCACGCATGAGGTAGTTCCCCAGCGACAGCCGTTCCGGGGAGTAATAATGAGCAAAGAGCGCGGTGCGGGTTCCCATATTGTCGTTGGCGGAGTATTTTCCTCATGGGATTTCAGGACCTTTGTGTTCCGGTCGAAGGTTCCCCGACGCGCCGTCCGGATCTCTCCCCGTTTCCATCCGAATTCGAAGTCTTGTGAGCAACCGGGCCCTTGCGCGCGCACGTCCGGATGATTATCTTAACGTCTCGGAATCGACTACCTTAAGGAGTAGGCAATAATGTGGATGACCCGTGAAGAGGTAGCTGATGCTCTCGGTATTGTCCCCAACAGTGTCAGAGGAAAAGTCCAGAAAGGACAAATAGAAAGAAAGGTCGAGGACGGCAAGAATTACTACCGGATTGCCGGCCAACCGGTTGCAGAGAAGGATGACGCTTCCCCCAAGGTCGTCCCAAGGCCCACCCTTCCGGCTCCCCCGGATCCTCCTGCGCGTCCGGTAACCCCTCCTCCCCCCGCCGAGCCTTCGGTCCCGGATGCGGGTAAGCCTCCGGCACCTCGCAGCGGTGCGTTCAACCCTAAGGAAGTGTTGCTCGAACAGCTGGCTTCGATGAAGCTGGAACGCAGCATTGATGCGATAGAAAAGGGAGACGAGATCGACCTGGCCACCGGCGAAATATCTCGTGAACTGGACGCGAAGATCACAATGAGGCAGCACAGGCAGGTGAAGGAGATTCAGGACGCGCTCGACAGGCTGAAGCATGGGGAGTACGGCTCGTGTGAAGACTGCGCTGAACCCATACCGGAACAGAGGCTCCGCCTCTTCCCTGCCGCCAGATTGTGCGTCAGATGTCAGGAGGAAGCCGATCAATACGAGAAATTGCGGGCTGCCCAAGGAATCAGAGGCGGTACGTGGAAAGACGATTCATCGGACGGCGGATACTCAAGATCGTTCGACGATTGATGTTTCCGTAGATACGGGTATCCTCATGGTTTGCTGGCCCTAAGTGTTCTGCGGCGTAAATACGGTCGCACAAGCTGAGCCCCGGAAGATGACGGGCATCCCGCGCAGAACGCGGGAGTCCCACGGTGTACGACCGGCTTGGTCTTTGTTCTTCGTAGCCCGGGCCTCCGTGCCCGGATCTTGTCCTTGCCTGCACCCGAGATGCCGGCCCTAAGCACTAATTGTTTCTCGGTTACTCGTATGGAAGGGCGCCTGAAAAGGGGTTATGTGCGGTCTTCACCGTATCGGTTTTCAAGAGTGGTCATAATCGGGAAGGGGGTATGGTCATGAAGAAGAATGCCGTCGCAAGAATCGGATCCTGTCTTGTATTTCTCGTCTTTCTTTCGATTATTCCGGCACTTGCGTACGCGGACCAGCTGACGGTATATGCCCGCAGGGACATGTCCTTTCAGCCTGCCGACAACGGTTCCTGGGGCGTTGCTCTCAGGTTCAATCATCCCGTCTTTCCATCCAACCTTTCAGAATCCACGCTGGTCCAAGCGGGCCGCTCGCAACTGAAGTTCCAAGTGAAAGTGCTCGACGGATCAAGAAACGCTTCAGATCCTTCAAAGGAGTTCCTGATCGTACCCGTAAAACCCCCGACCGATCAGGAATCAGTGAAAATTGTCATCGAAAAGGGATTGTCGGATGTTTCCGGACGGCGACTGCTTGTCGACAATTTTACCTATCAGTTTATATCATTCGAGAGAGTTCAGGTAAGCGGGATTTCCACCTTCTATCGCTCGAAAAGGGACACGGGACTCATTCTTCATCTTTCAGGCGAGGTTTCCCGCGATGAATTGGCACGGTCCATAGAGATAACTCCCGAAGTCAAGAATCTCAACGTCGGTCGCGATGCCGGATGGAACTATCGCGTCACCGGAGACTTCGAGTACGACCAAGATTACGTTATCAAGATTTCGGCAAAGAGCCTGGAGTCGGGTCGAGGACTGCTCGTTGCCAAGGAATACGATTTCAAGGGACCGGGCATTCCAATATCCATCACCCCCAAAACGGAACGATCCGTAATCGAACTGCTGGGACGGCAACTCTATCCGCTCAAACTCTCAAATGTCACGAAGATCCGGTGCGGACTCAAACGGATACCGCCGTTCCTCATACCGGACGTCGCGATTGCACTGCCCAAACAGGACGCAATGGAGAAGCTCGACCTGGATCGACAAGCTGCGGAGGTCGGGCGCCTGGCAGACGACGGGAAGGTGAATCAGGTGTTCGCCGGGGGGCCCACCGAGGATAGCGAGGCGTTCTTCGCTCCCGAAGCCCGCGAGAATGTCCGCGGCTATTCGTTGCCGCTCTCGTTCCGGGAAAATCCGAAACATGGAGGTGCGTGGATTGTCACCCTCGGCGATGCGGACAGCGACTATGACCATGTGGTACCTGAGCCGATTCAGATAACCGACCTTTCCATCAGCTACAAGGTGTCCGCCGAGTCATTGCTGATTTGGGTTACGTCCATATACTCAGGCCTGCCGGTGCCCAATGTCGAGGTCCTATTGTACCAGGCGGACGGCACTCGGTACTTTGTCGGTAAGACCGACTCCGAGGGACTACTCCTGCTGAAGGATGGCAACAAATTTCCCGCCGTGGCCGTGATGGACCGCAAGAGGGCGACGTCCGAGCAACCCTTGGCACTCTCCAACATCACCTGGGCGGTAGCCGCCACTTCGACGGATGCCTGCGCCATCGAACTGAGTTCTCTTCGGTTGAAACCGTTCGCGGTAAAGCAGACGAAGGATTTGAAAGAACAACCCGAGGCCATGAGGGGTTACGTATTCACCGAACGCGGGGTCTACCGCCCCGGGGAGACGGTGCATTTCAAGGTCGTGTCAAGGGTTTTCAAAGATAAACTGATCGCGTCCCCTCAAGGCGCGAAGATGACCGTCGAGATACAGGATCCCCGGGGAGACACGCTTTACAAGAAGGAGTTGAAGCTCGGACAATTCGGCACCTGTTATGATTCCTTTGCAACGAAGGGCTTCTTCCCCACGGGCACGTACACCATCCGAGTCGGGCCGGACGCGGCGCAGGCCGCCAAGGAGCCGTTCGTTGGAACCTTCATGGTCCAGGACTTCAAGAGAGCCAGGCATTATGCCGAGGTTTCCATCAAACGCGCCAAACAAGAAAGCGATGCCTTCGTAGGACTCCAACGCGAAGACGAATTTCTCGATGTCGAGGTTGCCGGTCAATACTACACCGGCGGGCCCATAAAACACGGCCGGGTCAGATGGACGGCAACTCTGGTTCCCGTAGAGAACAAGGTCCCCGGGCTGACGGGTTACTTCTTCGGCAACGAGGACGATGCCACACGCTTCCTCGAATCGGGCGAATCAACGCTCGACGCGAAAGGAAAGCTCAGGATCATGGTCCCATTGGATCCGAAGCTCCTGACCGGAATCTACGGCGTACGGATATCGGCTACGGTATTGGACATCGACGGCGAGCCCGCCACCGAAGTGAGCACCTATAGTCCCGAGCCCAAGTATCTTGTCGGTATTTCACGGCATCCTCAGCAGGTGCAGGCGGGTTATGCAGGGGAGTTCAAGATAGTCGTCGCGGACCCGAAGGGAAAGAAGCTCTCATCCGGAACCGTCAACGCGGAGATTATGAAGCAGGAACACTTCTACATGCGGAAGCGGGACGAGGGAGGCAACATCAACTACCTGTGGGAAGAGGGCTGGATGAAGTCCCTGTCGGTCAAACAGCCCATAAGAAACGGGGAGGCAACGTTTCAGACGGATATGAACGAGTCCGGAACGTATCTCATCGTGTTCGGCTTCGAGGACGAATCCGGACGCTACTCGAGCCAAACGCTTCTCAAGGTCGGTTGGAGGACCTACGATGAGTGGGAAGAAAGGAGACAACAGGAGGACATCCTGACGAGCAACGAAGTGCTCCTGTCCATGGACAAGAAAGAATATGCCGCCGGCGATCAGGTGCAGGTGCAGTTCACGACTCCTCGTCCGGTCAAGAAATGCCTGGTGACTTTTGAGCGCGGCGGGATCTTCGAATACCGGATCGTGGATATGGCTCAAGGCCGGAGCGGTTTTCAATTTGCGATGAAAGAGGACTATATCCCCAACGTGTACGTTTCACTGATCGCTCCCGCCGGACGGGAAGGGTTTCCCGTATACGTGAGCCAGGCAGATGACGACATTCCCATGGTGTATTATGGATACGCGAACATTGCCGCGACAAGTGAGTCTCAGAAGCTTGAATTGGAGATAGCCCCGGGAATCGAGGAACTCAAGGGCAAACCGGCGGAGAATAAGACGCTTGCATTCAAAGTCACCGACCGGGACGGCAAAGGTGTCAAGGCTGAAATGGCGGTCTGTGTGGTGGACGAGGCAGTACTCGCCTTGACTCGCTTCCAAACACCGTCGCTTTCCACTCTGACGCGGTTCGATCTTCCCCTTGCGGTGTTTTCCGGAGATTTGCGGCTTAACCTGGTGAGTCAAGATCTGTACCGTATTCTCTCGACCAAACCGCTCACCGGAGGCGGCGATGGGGCCGGTATTGTGTCCCCCAGCTTGAGAAAGGACTTCCGGCCGGTTGCGTACTTCAACCCTGCCGTGATCACGGGCGATACCGGCCTGGCCGAAGTGCAATTCAAGCTGCCCGACAGCACCACGGCATATCGGGTCTACGCGGTGGTCTGCAACGAAGGCTCCGGATTTGTATCGGGTCAGCGCAATATGGTGGTGACCAAGGAATTCTTCATCGAACCGTCGGTCCCCAGATTCCTCATTGCGGGCGATCATGTGACGTTTCCCATCGTGCTCCACAACAAGACCAAAGACACGGGCGACTATGTAGTGACACCGGAGAGTTCCCGGGCCCTTGACGTGAAACCGGTTCGGTTCTCAGGATCGTTGAACCCGTGGTCCTCTGCCTCGATCATGGCGTCGGCCGCGGTGAAGTCGGGAATGGAAGAAGGCGAGATCCGCTTCAAGGGAGAGTTCAAGGCCGATTCCAATGTGTTCCACGACGGAATAGAACAGAGGATTCCCTTACTGTCCAGGTACCTGCCGGTGTTCCGTGCTCAGATGGGCGGCTTCACCCGTGCCGACGAGATCGAGCCCAAGTTTCCGGCATCATTGAAATCTCTCGGGCCGGATGACTTGAACCGCGCGGATTTCAAGGCAAACTTGATGTTGAGCACCGCCAATTGGTCCAAGATAGCGCCGGGATTGCAATATCTCCTCCGCTACCCCTACGGGTGCGTGGAACAGACAAGTTCCGGGGTGATCCCGTTGGGTGCAATGAGGGGTCTGGCCCAATCGGGCGTTATTCCGGGGATAACGGCGGAACAGGTGGACAAGTTTCTGTCGGGTGGGGTGGAACGCCTCTTGTCAATGCAAACGACTTCCGGTGGTTTTTCCTACTGGCCCGGAGAGACGCACCCATCGTGGTGGGGCACAATGTATGCCGCGTTTGCACTCATTTCCGCGAGAGAAGGAGGATTCGAAGTTCCCGAAAGTCGCTTGGACAAGGCCCTGAAGTATTTGCGCAAGAACCTCTTCGATGCGGACAAAGACCCGTATCACGGCAGCGAGTGGACCAGGGAATTGGCGCTGTTCAACCTCGCAATGGACAAGAAGTTGGAGGCCAAGGAGCTTGCGGGCTTCTTCGATAATTACCCGAATGTTGGGGATCAGTCCAAGGCACTGCTCCTCTTGGCCGCCCACAAGATCGGGTATTCATCCAAGAAGGAACTCGTGAGCAAGCTTGGCAAGCTGGCACCCCGTGTCGATCCGAAATGTACCGGGTACAACGACTCGAGCTATCGGGAGATCGCGGCTTGTTTACTCGCCGCGATGGAAATCGGGGGCGTTCCCAAGAAAGCAGACGACTGGGCGGGGCTTTTGCTGAATGGACTGACGCCGGAAGGCCGGTGGTATTCCACTGCCGACACGGGATGGTGTCTGCTGGCACTGAGCAAGTACTACGAGAAAAAGAAGACGGATGAGAAGGTCGGTTCCAAGGTCAACATAGATTACGGCGGAGAGAAGCCCATCGAAGTGAACGTGTCCGACGTTGCATCCTTCACGGCCTTGGATCCCCTGAAGCTCCTCAAGACCGGCAAGATCAAGCTGACAAGCGATTCCAAACGCTTAATCAACTACACCCTGGATCTCACCTATCCGGACGTGGCCACCGATCCGTCGGACGTCTCCCATGGGTTCGCACTGGCCAAGAAGATCGAAAACCTCAACGGCAAGGGTGAAATCCGGGTGGGGGACGTCGTGCGGGTGACTCTCGAGATCGACCTGAGCCCTTCCTCGGAACGGTATTGGGACCTGAAGTATGAATACCTGGCTCTCGTGGACCCGGTTCCGGCCGGGATCGTGCCCATCAACTCGGAGTTGAAAAGTGAAGGCGTGGAGGAGCAGAAGAAGCCGGACGGATCATACTCCGAAGGCTTCGCCGATTTCACGCCGACCTATTCCGAATTCCGCGACGACGGCGTACGGGTCTTCAAGAACCAGGCCTGGGGTGGGCGGTACCGTTACACGTACCTGGCACGGGCCGTCGCGGAGGGCGACTTCTGGATGAGAGCTTCACGGATCTCCTTGATGTACCATCCGGAAGTCTTTGGCCGGACCAAGGGGACGCGGGTGAAGATACTCGCGGCCAAATAGGAGGATCACGGCGGATTTGCCGTTGCTTGGTACTCTCCGGCATACATACGGTCGCACAAGCTGAACCATCTTCCAGGTGCAGGCCCATAGGCGTTAACTTAAGGATTCCGGCCGGCAACCCGTACTTCAACCGGCACACGAATCGAGGCATGCACTCCGTTTTCGGTGTTGAGATGCAGCGATCTTAATGTGCCGAAGGCACTTAGGAATTTAGCCGGGGGATTCATCCCCCGGAAGAACTTATGGGTGCAGGCCGGGATCCAGTCATCTTTTCCCGGACCCCGGCGCAGTCCGTGCCGAATTCCCGCCGTTGCCGAAGCCCCGGCCGGGGCTCGATGAAGCGTCGGACAAGATGATGAATAAAGTGCTTGACAGATCCGTCCATGAGATTTAGAAGCTGAAATTCAGATTCGTATTAGTAAAATTCCGGCAGCGAGGCGGACTTTTCGGGAAGCCCGCCGAAGCGGCGTATCAATGCCCTTCTCAATCATCCGTGGGAGGAGCAGGATTCAAGGAGACTGATAACCATGGCATCCATAGCGGATCTCTGTTGGACGACCGCCGAGGATCTGATGAGGGACCTTGACCTCGACTCTCTCTACGTACGGCAATTGAGGGTGCTGGATGGCAACGCCAACCCCGCTTATCCATATCTCATTCTCGTATTCACCGGCAAGATTACGATCGGCATCAACCTGGGCAACGGTTATGGCGGACCAGGGGGGCGGGGGCGGGCTTGCCTCGACAAGACACGGGCAAATGAAGATTCTACGCCCGCGGGAAACTCCTTCAAAGATCCGCTGAAATGACGACGGCATTCAGATGCATTGGGATTGAAACCCGAACCGAGACTTGTTATGCTGTAACGGGAATCCTATGAATCGGTTCCTCACCATCGGCCGTCATCCCGTCGGTTGTTGCGCGGAGAGCGGCCCCCGCGTGCCTGAGTGGTGGAATTGGTAGACACAAGGGACTTAAAATCCCTTGGGGCAAGTCCCCGTGACGGTTCGACTCCGTCCTCAGGCACCAATACCGGCTGAGTAAACATGAGCGGCCGGAGGTCCGCACGCTTCCCTCCCCACGTTGCTGCCGACCGGGGGTACGGCGGATGAATCTCATACGGACCATCGCGGGAACAAGGAACGGCTCACCGCAAGAAATTGTTCTTTCAACATCGCCGGTTTCCAGGCTAAGATAATTATGAAGCGGGAACCGGACAGGTACATATTGGAGAAAGGCGCACCGCAGATGAGCACGATAAAAGCAAAGGAATTCATCCAAGACCTCCGGACGGGTATGGATGACCCTAGCCTCATGCTCAAATACAGTCTCAGCTACGACGGACTGCAAAAGGTTTTTGAAAAGCTCGTAGAAGCCGATTTCATCACCGTCCTTGAGCTCCACGAACGCTCCCGGCTGAGCGACACCCAAGTGACGAAGGCTTTCGTTGAAGCCCAGAAGGCCATTGATGAACTTGATTGATGAGGTTCATGAGACGAGACAAGAAAACGGGGCAGGTTGAGTGGAGCGGGAAACGGGATTTGAACCCGCGACTTCAACCTTGGCAAGGTTGCACTCTACCACTGAGTTATTCCCGCGCCGAAAGTGACTATACTAAATTGCGTCGGGCCATGTCAACCCTTAAGTGTCTCCCGCCCAGGGTGAATTTGTTCTGAGTTGCGGAGCGGCCGGCGGATTTTCTTCCTTCCGAGGTTTCCGCCGTACGCGAAGGCTACAAATGTGTAGTCGGCCGGCAGTTATGATACCAATCCGTAGCAATCTTTTCACAAGATCTTAACAAGCGCTCCAAACGCAACGTGCCAATATCAAAAACCTTCCCGGCCACGCCGACTCCTGGTACAATGTTTGCTCTTTGATCTGAAGAGAGTTGGCTTCCCGACGGTCAACCATACCTTCTTGAAAAACAAACGGATAAGACCGAGTTGCAGCCGCCGCTTTCTCGGCTCGGATGCACCTCGTGACCTCCACAATGGACGTGGGAAACGATATGGAGACAGTACGGCAGGACAGCGAAGAACTCTATCGGAGCCTCGTGGAAGGGAGCTTTGACGGCATCTTCATCCGCAAACACGGCAAGATCGTGTTCGCAAACTCCCGTTTATACGAGATGCTCGGATATGAACCGGGGGAGCTTGAGGGTCTCGAACGCCCGGACATCTACCATCCCGAGGACAGGCAAGTCGTTCACGACAGGGCCCTTGCCCGGCTGAAAAAAGAAAGTATTCCACCCAAATATGATGTCCGGATGCAGAGAAAGGACGGTTCGTGTTTTCCCGCGGAGTTGGACGCCCGGGTGGCCATATTCCGGGATGAGCCTGCAATCCAGGTGTGGGTGAGGGACATCAGTTGGCGCAAACAAGCGGAAGAGGAACGTCTGCTGCTTGTCACCGCCATTGAGCAGGCTGCCGAGCTCATCGTCATATTCGATAGAAGAGGCCGGATCAGATACATTAACCCTGCCTTCACCAAGGTCACGGGTTATACGCGGGAAGAGATCCTTGGTCGGCATACCCGCATCCTCAGGCCCGGACTCCGGAAAGATCCCCTTTATCGGGCCATGTGGGAGAACCTCGCCAACGGACGGGTTTGGAGCGGTCGGCTCATGTATAGAAGGAGAGACGGCAACCAGCTTGAGGTTGAAGGTGCCGTATCCCCGGTGAGGGACGAGGCCCGGAAAATTGCAAGCTATGTTGCGGTGGTGCGCGACGTCACCAATGAGGTTGCCCTGGAAAAGCAACTCCGTCAGGCCCAGAAGCTGGAAGCCATCGGGACCCTGGCGGGCGGCATTGCACATGACTTCAACAACATCCTTTATGTGATCTCGGGCTTCACCCAGCTGGCGCAGGACGACACAAATGCCGGTCAACGGGCCCACCGGAACCTGGGTCACGTGCTCGACGCCACCGAACGGGCAAGGGACCTGGTAAATCAGATTCTCACTTTCTGCCGCCGGTCGGAACAGGAGAAGAAGCCGATACTCCTGGCCCCCATCGTCAAAGAAGTGTGCAAGTTCTTAAGGGCTTCCACTCCGTCGACAATGGCGATCCGGTACAACATCGGGCAGGAACTCGGAAGGGTCATGGCGGACCCCACGCAAATGCATCAAGTGCTGATGAACCTTTGCACGAACGCGGCACAAGCGATGGGCGAAAAGGGGGGGATTCTGGAGGTGGACCTGCAACAGGCGCAAACCGGATCGGAGTTGATTGCTCAGAACCGTCCCCCAACGCAAACCCCATATCTCAAACTGACCGTAAGCGACACGGGGCAAGGTATGCCCCCTGAACTGCTGGAAAGGATTTTCGAGCCGTACTTCACGACAAAGAAACAGGGCGAAGGCACCGGCCTCGGGCTCGCCGTGGTTCACGGCATCGTTGAAAGTCACGGCGGGACGATAACCGTGGAGAGCGGACCCGGAAGCGGCACCGTATTCCGTGTGTGTCTGCCGGTCATCCCCGAGACGGCAGATCAGGAAATCCCTGAACCGGAACAAGTGCCCTCGGGCCGCGAGCGCATCCTGCTGGTGGATGACGAGGAATTCATCGTGAAGATGGCCAAGGAAATGCTGGAACGCCTCGGATACGAAGTGGTCCCGTGCACCGGCGGGATGGAAGCCGCGGCGCTCTTTCGTAAGGCACCCGAGGAATTCGACCTCCTCATATCGGACCTCACAATGCCCGGCATGTCGGGTATGGAACTCGCCAAGGAGTTGAAGAACCTTCGGCCCGGCCTGCCGGTCATTCTATGTACTGGATTCAGTGAGACCATTACGGAACAGGCCGTAACCGAGGCGGGGATAGGAGCGTTGCTCATGAAGCCCATACGGAGAAGTACGATTGCCGGGGCGATACGAAAGGTCTTGGGAAAGTGAAGGATCGTGCCCTGTGTCGGACATTCCCTTCGTGAGGTAACCATGCGATATTACGCTTACATAGAGAAGACCAAAGACTGGTGGATCGGGTGGCTTGTCGATCTTCCCGGAGTGAATGCACAGGAGAAGACGCGGGAAGAATTGCTGGAGTCTCTGAAGACCGGAGCCGAGGACATGCTAAGCTTCAAGGGCATTTCGATCGTGGATGGTGTTGAAATCCTTGTAATGCCCATGACAATGAATGCTTAGTGCTCCGTTTACTAATTACCGTGTCGTATCCAAGGCAGCAAAGCCTGCTTTGGTAGCGCCGGCCTCCGTGCCGGTATTCTTTAGTATAAACAACGTACTATCTCTCGCCCGGCAGGGACGCCCGCCCCACGGTCCCAACTTGTAAGGGCACCCCCCTGTGGGTGGCCGGGGCAGGCACTGAAGGCCGGAATAGTAAGCCGGAACGATGAAAGATTTATTCTTCGATAGTCCCTTAGGGTCCGTCACAGAATAACGCTTGCAGCTACGTCGTTCACCGAACGGTCGTCTCGACCCGGCACTGAAGTACCGGGCTACTCTCAGTAGCCCCTCCGGGGCAAGCGATCTTGCACGTCCCGGAGGGACAGTATGATA
>JAZDHD010000223.1:0-46094 GCA_043806215.1 Pseudomonadota bacterium
CAAGTAAGTCCAACCCTGGATCAAGCGCATGATCTGAGCCGGATTGCCGTACACCGCTACGGTGTCGGGTTCGAAAAGATCCTTGGCCGCCGGTGCGAGCACAATCCCGGAGTAGGAACCGTTCTCCAGTAAACTCATGGACGCGGCCTCGCTCCGGGCGGATTCGACCGTCGACCCGAAGCTCACGTTACAGAACAACTTACCCAATGTGGCGGGCTGATCTCCGGCACGGGTGAACCCGAACGAGATCATGGCAGGCACGCATACCAGGTCCTTCTTCGTGAGGCCCACGTTCCAACCATACACCCGGGCAAGTGTCACTGCCTGGCAAATGGTGATGCGTTTGCCGAGAGTCTCCAACGGCCGCCGGGTCTTCTCGGGGAACCCGGAACCATCGGGAAGGAACTTGACGCCAATGGGCGGTGTTCGTAACCGCAGGCCGTCGTATAGATATTCCGCCGCTTCCTTTACAGTCATTAAGTGACCTCCTGAATTTGACTGGGGCAAATGGGGGATTGATCAAGAGTGCGGGGCCCCTTTCACTCACCATAGCGTGAGAGCCGTTTGTGCGTCCAGCGTTTTGTGGAACCCCGGCAATATGAGCGCCTCGAGAATGAATACGCCTCAATAGACCGGCAGCCGTTACCGCATTTGTGAACTTCCGTACCAAATCCGGCATCCTTGCCGCAGACCGGGTAAACTGGTACATAATCCGACCAAGGAGGATCTCCCATGCAACTCTCAAGCGAGAAAAGGGCCTGGACGGAGGCCGAGTTGATGTCCCTTCCCGATATAGCAGGAAAGTCCGAACTCGTCGAAGGAGAACTCATTGTAACGCCGGCTGCGATTCTCAGACACGAGGCAATAATGATTCGACTTGGAATGCCGAGATTGACACTTTGTGGCTTCCCCAGAACCGTGCGATTGGCCAAGTGCCTGCAATTACACCCGGTTATTAGCCCCGAGGAGTCGGCATCCGCGGTGGAGCGGTACTCCATAGCAGGTCAACCTCTCCAGGAGTGAGCCCATAAGCTTGGTTGACGAGATTGTTAAGAGCGTACTCCAGAGTACGTGCCTCCGACAGTAGGCCGACGGTGGGAGGAACTGATTTGGTATACTCATCTCGCAAAGCTCGCAAGGCGGCGGCGGTAAATGGTTTTCGGCTCTTTCCCCTGAGTCGCTTGACCTCGGCGACAAATGAGTCCGAGTCAAGACTAAAAACAGACGTCAGTTTCCGGCTCGGTTTATCTATGAACTGTTCGACCCTCAACCAGTCCAGCAAAGCACTTCTTTCGCCCTGAGAAATCCTTGTAATTTCAATTAGTCTTTCTACCTTTTTTTCAGCGGTTTGCCTCTGTTCTGAATTAGGCTCGGGTACTGGAAAGCGCTTCACAAATTCCTTAATGAATCGCAGTGCTTCATCTTTTCCATGCATTGCAGTACGCCAGGCGATCCACCAACCAGTAGGTGAGTTGAGGACCGCCGGAATCCAAAGATCATCGGATGGTAGGATGTAGGCAGTATTGTTACAAAGAGTAGCCTTGACATCAAGGCACCACTCCAATCTCCACGTGATTTCAGGGTACATGATTTTTGGTTTTTCGAATTCCTCCCAATACGCACAGGACCTCAATTCCCACCAGAACCTGCCTTGATCTTGCCTTGACGCGAGAGCGTCGCGAAACTTGTTCATGTGGCCATAAATAGCTGGATAAGTATTCCTGAATACTGCTTCTGCATCAGGCCCGGAATTCGCCCATGGCCATTCATGATTTTCACTGGATTTCAGAGTGATCATCCATAGGCCTGCCCAGTCTGCATTCCATCGACTGAAGTCCTGGCCCCGCAAATAGGGTCGTAGGACTTGCAGGGAACGAGCATCCTCGGATACTATAATCTCTTTCGTAGGCGTGTCCAACAAGAACGCATTGTTAAAGCCGGTCTTGATCCCCGACAAGGGAGCGGAACCGGAAAAGTCTTCAAGTGGCGTGCCATGTTCGAGGATCTTCTTCTCCAAGTTTTCTGATGCGTGGGATTCAAGTGACCAAAGATCGCCGGAGAATCGCGACCTCGGAATGGTTGAACCAAACTGATTGACGTACTGTTTTAGACTGATGTCGGCAAGATGATTTCGAGGAACTGAACACGCGAGAACCACCCCATCCCGATCTTTATCCGTCAGGCCTTCCGTCTCAACCGGTTCAGGCTTGCGGGTCAAGACTATACAAGGGAAAACGTCTGCGTCTTCAAAAATTGGAGCATGGCCAAAATCTACGATCTGTTCAAATATCGTGTTTTCGACAAGGAAGCTTCTCAAAGACTGGCCGTATCCGGACCGTAGCCATTTGTTCGAGATAATGAAGGACAAGAGACCACCAGGTTTCAATAGGTTAACCCCAGTCTCCAAGAAGTAGGAATAAACGTCGGCCACGCTGTCATAAGATTGGTATCTTTCCAAATAGGGCTTGATGGGACTTAGAAGCTCTTGACGTATGTATGGAGGGTTTCCAATCACGACATCAAATCCCCCATCAGCCGGCACGTGAGGAAAACGGGCTTCCCAATTGAAGGCCGCGGGATCCACATCCGAATCGGAAATGATGGAGTTGCCCTGCTGAATGTTGTCATCGATAAAGGTCAGCGTCTTGCCTCGCTCAGCGGTCTTTAACCAAAGCGAAAGCTTGGTAATCTCGACTGATTCCTTTGAAATGTCCACTCCGAAAAGATTTTCGTTCAAGATAGTCTTGTTCAGATCAAACAGGCTATGTTGCCCACCCTTTAGACCACTAAGAGCATTGTTGACACGTTCGTATTCGTGCAACAAATAATCAAATGCGGCAATTAGGAAAGCTCCTGAGCCACACGCCGGATCAAGAACGCGAGTTTTCCTCAGCACTGTGTCACGATACTCTTCATAGAAGCCGATCTCTGCCTTTTGGCGCTTTCTTGTGTAGGACTCGGGAATCTGATCCAATTCGAAGTGAGGTCTCAGTGCTGATTCCTTGCGCCTCAGATAGCCGCCCAGCGCTAGATCGACAATGTACTCCGTAATGAACGCGGGAGTGTAAAAAACGCCTTGAGTTCTACGTTTCCCTCGTTTTTTCTCGAATGGTTTGCCTTCCGCTGCAGCCTTCAATTCCTCCAAATCAGTGATCGACTGCTCAAAGATATGGCCCAGAATGTCAACCGACAAATCGGTATCGAAATCGTAGCGGCTGAGCTGCACAAGACTTTCACAGATTCGGTCGGTCAAAACTATCTTCCCGTCCAGCACGGGGTCGTATTTGAAGAGTCCCCCATCGTATCCCGGTATAGGAGGATCGTCATGTCCTTGGTCAACCCACCGAAAAACTGCCTTGAAGCGATCCCAAACGGACGTCGGGCTATACGGATCTCTGTGTTCATGGGCCTTTTGAATAGTCTTCTCCGGCATGAGGCCGCAGTCTTCACAGAAGGCTATGAAAAGTAACCTGTCCAAGACCTTCTGGGCTTTCTCGATCAATTCCATTCTTTCCGTACTGTCTGTAACGCCCGTGTGAAGATGGTCTATCAATCTAAGACGCGTCTGCTTGTATTCATCGTAGAATAGATTGGTTATGTTCTGTTGAGCACTGTCGGACCGGCTGAGCAGATGATCGATGAAGGAATTCTTTTCGTGTCCGCCATCATAGGGCAGAAAATTCTCCTTGCACAGCACGAAATAGAATCGCTTGAATTCCTCAGGTTCGACGAGATCCTCTAACAGGAAGCGTTCATAATATGCCGGAGTCTTACTGGTTCTATATAACCGGATCTCCCTGTAGTTTGAGACAATCAGCCACCGACAATCCTCGGTATGATTTGCATAGCGCCAACCTTGATCAACCGGCGATTCATGCCTGCCCGGCTGCGGAAGATCAAGGTCGGTTTTTGCATCCTTTAGTTCAATGGGAGCGACAACCGAACCCGTGAGCCGTTTCTTGCCTTTCTTCCCATCTACAGAAGTAAAAAAACCCAAAGCCCCATCAGCCGATCCTCCGCCGGAACTCATGGTCTGTTCCGGATGAAGGTTCCAGGCCGAGCCTTTGCCGTCAACTACCGTGCCATATCCCAATAAGCTCTCGAATATGTCTATGAGGAATTTCCCATGGAGTGAGACTTCTTTGATTTGATCGAGAGTGCCGCTCTTGAGAGTCACAGCCCAGTTCTCTAGGATTGAGAGGTGAGCCATAAGATCCGCTGAGAACGGGAAAGCAGCTACTGCCTTGCGCAGAGTCTTCTCATGGAATATCGGCTTGATGTGCTTCTTAGGAACAGGCATGGGCTCTCCACTCACCCGCTTAGAGGATCACGTGAGTCGCTTTCTCATTGGTAATGCCACAGCACCGTTTCGAACGCAACCGTTTTGCCGATGAGCACGCCTCTTAACGAGCCCGCGGCACAAAGGCGAAATTCTCTCCACACGCGTGAGCATTATGTTTGTCGAGCCATTCGTACATGCCTTCATAGTCGCCGTTAATGCCCAAGTCAAAGTATATCCAGACTCCCTTTTTCATGATCAATCCCTCATCGTCTTGAGTCAATCGATATAGACGTACTTCATTTCAAACTCCCCCGTCAACAACGAGAATAGTGAACCATTCGGGTGTTTCCCGGGATATTCATTCCCTCTCGTTTCCTAAGAGAACTCGCCGCACTTTACGCGCGAACCGAGTCATGCTAAAGATTGGGCATGAAATCCACCGTATCGATCAGGAAATGTGAAGATTACGATCCGGCCCGTTTGACCGAAGTCCTCCACGCCATTGCGGGCGATCTTGGGGGACTGGGTTCCTTCGTCAAGAACGGGGATCGAGTGCTTCTCAAACCGAACTTGTTGAAGTCCGCCGGTCCCGAGGAAGCGGTAGTTACCCACCCTGCCTTCATGGAAGCGGTCGCGGCAATGGTAAAAGACTGCGGAGCCACGCCTTTCATCGGGGACAGCCCTCCGCTGGGAAACCTTCCACGGGTTCTCTCCAAGTCCGGCTATGACCCGTTCATGAAGAAACTGAATATCCGGGCGGTTCCGTTTACGGAAAAAGTCACTGCGGAATTCTCCGAGGAGCGCCTCTTCCGGCGTCTGGATTTGGCAAAAGAGATCTTCGACTTTGACGTGGTCATCAATCTCCCAAAGCTCAAAACACATTGTCAGATGGTTCTTACGTTGGCCGTAAAGAATCTCTTCGGCGCGATTGTGGGTACCGACAAAGCGTCCTGGCATTTGAGGGCCGGGAAGGACTTCGACAGCTTTGCCGCGGTTCTCGTACAAATCTTCGAGAAGGTCCGGCCTGCGTTGTCCATCGTCGACGGAATCCTTGGGATGGAAGGGAACGGCCCCAATGCGGGAGTTCCACGGAAGATCGGCATCATCGCGGCATCATCCGATGCAGTTGCTCTCGATGCGGAAATCTGCCGTCTCGTCGGGTTCCCGCTCGAGTCCGTGCGGACCTGCGTCATCGGACGGAATCTCGGGCTCGGCACCACCGAGGTGGAGGAGATAGAGCGCGTCGGAGACGACTTGGCCGGCTTCCCGCTCACGGATTTTCAGCGGCCCAAGTCCATGACCGTGACGTGGAATATGGGCGCCGGTAATCTGATCCGTAAGTTCATGGAAAATCACATCGTGACCAAGCCGTACATCGACAACTCGCTGTGCATGAACTGCGGAATTTGCATGAAACACTGCCCTCCGCAGGCAATAAGTGAACGGAACGGAACAATGGCCATAGACCGGCGCAAATGCATTTCGTGTTTCTGCTGCCATGAACTGTGTTCCAACGGAGCGGTCCGCATTGTCCAACCGTTCTTGGGAAGGTGCCTCTCCGCCTTCAGCCGTTGAGGGCCCGTGGTAGCATACCGCGACGCCCAGGACTCCATTGTAGGGGTAGGCCCCTGTGCCTACCCTCTGGTAGGTCAGGCGTCTCGCCTGTCATCTTCCGAGGCGGGCACACGTGCCCGCCGTCTCCCCGGCGTAGGCCGGGGTTCAGGATGGAGAGAATCCGGGCAGAGCCCGGAAGAGAGGCATTACCAGGCAGAGCCTGGGAACGAGAGAGCCCAGGACTCCATTGTAGGGGTAGGCCCCTGTGCCTACCCGTGAAGATTACCGGCACGGAGGCCGGCGCTACCAAGGCCGGGAGTGTTGCGGTGAATGCGACACCGTGTCTGTGAAACGCTGTACTGAGGCATTCCGACCCAATCTGAAACCATGGATTTAGCAATTCTCCAACAAACTGCCCGGGAGTTGAACGAGTTCCTCGCCGACGCGTTCGTCAACAAGGTTCACCAGCCGCTCCCTCGTGATATCGTCCTGCGGACCAGACTGCGCGGCGGAGGAGGGGGGAACCTTGTGCTGAGCGCGAATCCACAGTTGGGCCGCATTCATCTCACACACATCCGAATGCCCAATCCGCCTGCACCCCCGAGGTTGTGCGCCTTCTTGAGGGCCCATTTCCAGGGGTCGAAAATCATTGAGGTAAACGCGGCAGCCGACGACAGAGTCGTACGGATCCATGCAGCGCGCGGCGCCGGATCCGACAGACGGGAAATGGATCTTATCCTGGAACTTCTCGGAAGAGACTCGAACATTATCCTTGTCGATCGTTCTTCGAATCAAATCATGGAGTGTCTTCACAGACTTCCGGAAAGAGAAACGGGGACCCGGACCGTGATTCCCGGCCGGATTTACGAACCGCCTCCGAAGAGCGGTGCCCGTGCAAGAGCAACCCCGTACGAAGAACCGGACGGAAATGCGAGTCCCGGAATCCGAGTCGATCCGGGGGGTAAGAGGCGCCTGGTGCTCGATGCGGTCAAACCCGGCGACGAGACCTTTCCCTCGGTGAACGAAGCCGCAGACGCCTACTACGGTGCCCGGCTCCGGTCGGAGATACTGGAAGCCCTTAGGAGGCAGGCCGCTGCACCGCTGAAAGCGCGAATCGCCGGGCTGGTCCGACGGACAGCAAAGGTTCGCGCCGACGTGGAGCGGCTCGAGAGGTTCGAAAGCCGCATGCAGGACGGAGAACTGCTCAAGGCAAACCTACGGTCGGCGAAGAAGGGTATGACGTCACTCACGGTTGACGACTGGTACGCCAATGAGCCTCGGATGATCAAACTGGACCCCTCTCTCGGTCCTATTGCAAACATGGAGTTGATTTTCCGCAAGGCCGCGAAAGGAAAGCGCGGGAAGAAGATTGCGGGACGGCGGCTCGATGAGAGCCTTCAGGAAAAGAAGGCGCTGGAAGAAATCCTGTTCTTCGTCGAGGAGTCCCAAGACCCGGATCAACTGGAGGACATGGCGCAATGGGCCGTCGGCCTCGGCCGGTCGGCCGTCCGTCCCCTCACGGGCAAGAAGGACGACGGACCGAAACCGGAGTCAAGATTCTACCGGGAGTTCCGGACCCCGTCGGGTCGTCCGGTTCTGGTGGGCAAGAGCGCTCAAGGTAATGATTTTCTCCTCCGGAGAAAAGCCCGGAAAGGGGATCTTTGGTTCCATGTGAAGGGAATGCCCGGATCGCATGTCCTGCTCCCCGAGAGAAGTAAGGAGCCTGCCTCCGTGGAGGACATGGAATACGCCGCGGGGTTGGCCGTGGAACACTCGAAGGCCCGCGGAGGCGGCAAGGTGGAGGTCATGGCGGCGGATGCGGCTGATGTCGGGCGCCCGAAGGGAGCACTACCGGGGCAAGTTATTGTTGGAAGCTACATAACCATCGTGTCGGACGGCGTTGACGCAACGGATTGAACGCGCACACCGGCAGGATATGGGCCAACGCGGCAGATCCCGGCTTCATTGACCGGTTTTCTTCCCCTTTTCGCGCATGAGCTTTCCAATGGTCTTAAGAAGTTTCCCGGCCGTGATGGGTTTCCCGATAACCGCGTCAACTCCCGACTCGGAGATTCTCTCATCATGTGCGGCAGTTTGGCCCCATCCGGTGAGAAGTATGAAAAGGGGTTTCGGCAGGCCCTTTCTCTCGCAACTCTCCTTGATGGTCTTCCCAACCGACCAACCATTCACCGTAGGCATTCCCAAGTCGGATATCACCAGGTCCACCGGCTCACGATAGAATATCTCAAGGCCCATCTGACCTGAAAACGCAATGAAAACCTTCTGCCGGAACTTTGTGAGTCCTGCTTCCAGTGCTTTGACGATGAGAGGCTCGTCGTCTATCAAGAGTATCCTCAAGCGCCATGGAAAACCGTCGGAATCGCCGGCCGGAACGGTTATTGGTCCTCCGGCCAAGGGCAGTTCAACGGTGAAATCGGTTCCTTGGCCCAACTCACTTTCCACGGTTATGTCCCCGCCATGCCGTTTGATGACGCCATAGGTGCTGGCAAGCCCCATCCCCGTGCCGTTGAACCCCTTGGTGGTGAAAAAGGGTTCAAAAATCCGCCCGAGGCATTCCTTTGCTATTCCCACGCCGTCATCTTTCACCCGAAGAACGGCTTTACCGCCTGCGGCTGCGGTGGTTATTTCGATCCTTCCCCCTTCCGGCAAAGCTTCGGACGCGTTCTTAATGAGGTTGACGACAACCTCGAAAATTGCGCTCTCCTTACCGTTGACCAGACAGTCGGGAGTCAAGTGGGTTTCAAGCGAAATCGCCAACCCGTCCTTTTCAGGGCCCGCCTTCCACCACGGTTTACTCATTTCAATTGCCCGTTCCACGATCCGTGACAGGCAGAATACGGTGGTGCCTTGCGTCAGGCCTTCTTTCGGGGAATGTGCGAACTCCTGCAGCCACCTGACGGTTTCCGCGCCGAACCGGGAACTCTCAATAATCTTTCCGATGGTGGATTTTGCCGAATCGAGATCGTCCGCGTCTATCTGTATCACGGCCAAATTGAGGCCCGTGATGACAATCTGAAGCAGATTGTTGAAATTGTGAGCCACTCCGGAGGAAAGCTCCGCGATGCCTTTGAGCCGTTCGGATTGAACGAGAAGCTCCTCGGCCTTCTTACGTTCCGTGATGTCCAGATCGATTCCGCGGTAACCAAGGACCGTTCCGTCGGAGTCAAGAAACGGGACGCCGCTCGAGGAGAGCATGATTAGGGTGCCGTCCTTGTGAATATTGATGCTTTCGAGATTTTTGAACGGTTTTCGAGCCCTGATAAAAGACCCGAACCGAGCGGAAACGTGCTCCGCCTCCTGCGGCGGCATCAAGACGAAACGCGGTTTGCCGACAATCTCGCTGGGAAGGTACCCCAACAAATCGGTCACTCTCGGACTCGCGTAGGTCATGATACCCTCGGTGTCCATCTCCCAGATCCATTCGCTCGTGGTCTCGGTCAGAGCCCGGAACCTTTCCTCACTGGCCCTGAGCGCTCTTTCGGCTTGTTTCCGCTGTTCGATCTGGCTCTTGAGTTTTTGATTGGCTTGCAGCAGCTGTTCCGTACGCGTCTCCACCCTGCGTTCCAGTTCTGCATGAGCCTTTTGGAGAGCCCGCTCATCAGCCTTGGCTTTGATCACGTTCCGCACGGTTATCGGAACCGTCTTGAGCCAGTTGCTGTGGGGATCCTTTATCAAATAGTCCGACGCCCCCAACTTCATCGCCTGCACGGCCAATTCTTCATTCCCGCTTCCCGTAATGATTACCGTTGGGACCTCTCCGGGCACTTCCTTCATAAGGTCAAATGCGGTGCCGTCTTTCAGCGAGTAATCGAGCAGGACCACGTCAAAGCTTTCCGATTTGAGCCGCTCCTTCCCCTCCGCTATTGAACCCGCATGACTATGATGGTACTCGAGTCGTTCGTTCTTAACAAAGCGGTCGAAGGCCAGACGATCTATTTCGTCGTCTTCGACGAGAAGGATTTTGATCTCCGTGCCGTTCATGACATGAACCCCGTTTCTCAATACTGCTGTGTCGCATGCATCAGATTATATTGGCTGCTGCGAGTCCTTTTCAAGTTCGAACCACAAATCCCCTGATCACTCCTGATCCGGCCGCCGAGGCGGTTAACGGGAGCAACCCTTCATTTTCCGTTGCCCTCATCCGGGAGAGTGAAACGGAACGTGCTGCCCCGGCCGACTTCCGACTCGACCCAAATGCGCCCGCCCTTTTGCTCTACGATCTTCTTCACCAGTGCCAATCCAATGCCGGTACTGTCAACCCGGTTGGAGTGGGAAGCAGACTTGAATATCTCAAATATCTTGTCGAAATGCTCGGGGGCGATCCCCCCGCCGTTGTCCGAGACACTGAACAACCACTGATGGTCTTCCCTTTCGCACTTCAGCCGGACTTCTCCGGCAGGTTTGTCCATGTATTTCACGGCATTATCTATGAGGTTCTGAAACACTTCGTGGAGCAGCGTGGGCTCGCACGACAAGGTCGGCAGTTGATTTTCAAAGATTATGTGGATTGACGCAGGCGGGTCAATGAGAGTTATTACCTCCCGGACGAGTCGGTTAAGATCGACTTCCTGCTCTTCTTCTCTGAGGCGTCCCAACCTCGAGTACTTGAGAATGCCCTCGATGAGATTATGCATGAGGTCTACTCTGCCTATGAGCAGTTCCGAGTATCGTTTTCCCGCCTCATCGAGTACCTGGGCATAGTCCTGGAGAAGCCATTGCACCAACTGACGGACCGACCGCAGCGGCGCCTTCAAGTCGTGAGACACCACATAGGCGAAGTCCTTTAGATCGCGGTTTGCCGCCTCCAGTTCACCGCTCGCTTTGAGGAGAGCCTGTTCGGCACGGCGGCGTTCCGATATTTCGAGAAGCAGTTGCCCGTTCACTTGTTCGAGCTCCGCAGTCCGCTCCTTAACGCGTATTTCCAAGTGGTCGTGGGCATCCCGCAGTTTGTCGTACATCAAGCTTCTTTCCGCGTAGCTCCCGTAAATGTGGAAGAGGACGAGGATCAAAGCTCCCATGAGGGACACGAAAACGAGACCCCAAAGGAGCGGCAGGTTGCTTCCTACAAATCTCTCCGTCGGGGCCACCTGTACGAGAGAAAGGTTCGTACCGCGGATTCTCGAACCGGCCATCGTCACGGAAATGTTCCGAGCCTCGGCGCTGTTGCCGGAAACCGTGAGGAGTTCATTTTTGCGCAACGCGTCGATGCCGACTCCGAAGACGCCGGCGAAATCCTTGCCTATCAAGGCCGTCGGCCCGAGCAGCAACGTTCCCTCCGGACCGGCCAATCCGCTGAAATGATCCGGCCGCTGGAGGGTAAGGAGCTGAATCTGGTCCTGGATGGTCCTTGTCGAGAGCTCCATCAATAGCACGCCGCTCCTATGCGACTTGTAGGAAACCGGTCCGAGTAAGAAGATCCTGCAAGACTTTGACTCGCATTTCACGCGGATGTTCCCCGTCTGCCTTGACAGGGAGACCATCTCTTCGAACAGATCCTTGTCGATCCATCGTCCTTTAGGAGAGAAGTCCGTGCGGGCGACAATCCTTTTCTTGGCGATGTCGTAGAAGGCCATCCGTGAAAAGACGGGTTTTCCTCTCTCTTCCTTTTCCAATCCGGTGACCAACAGTTTTTGTTCAACTTGGCCTGCAATTACGTCAAGCCCTTTGCCGCTTGTGACGGTGAGGTCTTTTGCCGCGAAATACATTTGGAAGATCTGATCGGACGAGAGGCTCATGAGATCACGGACCCTCTCTGCGAAATAGCCTTCCAGGATGGTGGTCTTGTTTTTCGTCTCAAAGATGAAGGCTTTTCTGTTCGACTCGGCCAACTGAGAGGATGTAAGGTACAGACGGTAAAGCATGTAGGCGGAAACCAGGGTGAAGATAACGAGGATCGCCACCAGGACCGAGGCCGAGCGCAAAATTCCCGTTGTCCTGATGCTCGAATCTCTTTTCTCTTCCACGCGTGTCATTGCTCCGGGAACCTTCGGCGTAACCCCTTGATAGGAATCCGGACCATGCCGCCTAAAGGCAATCAGGCCGGAAAGACCGCACGCCCCTTGCGAGGGTATGTCCGCTTGAGATTACTATCCGGTGAACGTTGCTGCAACCGTCGAACCACGAGACGGGCGAAGCCCCCAACACGTTGTTCTTGCACACGCGAGCTTGGCAGGGTGTTCCCCCGTACGGCACGGCAAGTTTATCATCTCCGTACGCCGACGTCACGGGACATTTGTGGGTTTGAGGTTGACTGAATTCGGTTGCCGGATTAGACTGAAAGGTAGGCCGAAAGAATAGTACCGTCAAACAGGCTGAAGAAATGAGAATTATTCCAAGGCGAAAGATTTTCTCCTGCCATCCCGGGATACTCTGTGAACGACTCGAAGAGCGCATCGTGTTGGACGCCGCGGTGGCGGCTCAAGTTCAGGATCAGGACAACGCAAGCCGGGATACCGGATGCAACGGCGATAACGGCGACGGTGCGGACACCGTCGATTCTCATGGATTGCAGGCGGCCGCGTCGCCGGAAGTCCCCCACGATCTGGCGCAAATCTTTGACAACGACGTAAACGTTATCTTGGTTTCCAACGCGCTGGACGCAATTCAGGGCATCTCCGATACCGCAGACAACGGGACCGCGGTCATCGTGTTCGATGAAGAGAATGACAATCTCGAATCCATCTGTGCCGCCCTGGAGGACTTGACGAGTTCCACGGAACGGAAGATCGGGGGGATTGCGGTCCTCTCCCACGGTGATCAGGGATCGCTCTCCATCGGCGCCGATGATTTGACGCTCTTCACCATTGCCGATTTCGAGCCTTTGTTTGCGCAGATCTCTTCGCTTCTTACCGAAGACGCGCAGATACAGTTCTTTGGCTGCTCCGTCGCTGCGGATTTTTTCGGGCAATCCATGGTAAACACAATTGCCGTGTACACCGGTGCGGATGTTTTCGCGAGTACGGATCCAACCGGCGGTGCGCAGGGCGATTGGGTTTTGGAGTACGCTTCCGATACGTCCGTTGTCATGACGGAAATCGTCGACACGGAGATCATGTCGAATTCCGGTGTTGAACTCGCCGAGACATATCCCTCGTATGAAGACAACTATGCCGTTGCGATGGGGGGGGTGTTGTATTTTGCATACGATGACGGCGGAAACGGCACCGAGCTGTGGAGAAGCAACGGAACTGCGGCCGGCACGTACATGGTGGCCGACATCAATTCGGGAAGCCACGGAAGCGACCCGACGGAACTCACCGTGTTCGACGGCGTTCTCTATTTTGCAGCGACGGACGGCAACAGTGCCTCGGATCATGCAGTGGAACTGTGGAGAAGCGACGGAACCGCGGCCGGCACGTATATGGTCGCGGATATCTATCCGGGCAATAAGCACAGCGACCCCGGCAATTTCTTCGAAGCAAACGGAGTGCTCTATTTCACGGCAAGTGACGGCAACAGTGCCGCGGACCATGGCAGGGAACTGTGGAGAACCGACGGTACGGAAGCCGGTACAACGATGGTGACGGACATCAATCCGGGCAATGCGGACAGTGATCCGGATGATTTCGCAGAACTGGGAGGCACCCTGTATTTCTCTGCAGATGACGGAACCAACGGACGTGAACTGTGGCGGAGCGACGGCGCGGCTGCAAATACGGTCATGGTGGCGGACATCAATCCGGGCGGTGCGGACAGTGATCCGGGCGGACTCACCGGCGTGGGCGGCACTCTGTATTTCGCAGCGGATGACGGGACAAACGGACGTGAACTATGGCGGAGCGACGGCGCTGCTGCAAATACGGTCATGGTGGCGGACATCAATCCGGGCGGTGCGTCCGGCGATCCGGGCGAACTTACCGGCGTGGGCGGCACCCTGTATTTTGCAGCGGATGACGGGACAAACGGACGTGAACTATGGCGGAGCGACGGCGCGGCTGCAAATACCGTCATGGCGGCGGACATCAATCCGGGCGGTGCGTCCGGCGATCCGGGCGAACTTACCGGCATGGGCGGCACCCTGTATTTTGCAGCGGATGACGGGACGAACGGACGTGAACTGTGGCGGAGCGACGGCACGGCCGCAAATACCGTAATGGTGATGGACATCAATCCGGGTGCGGACGGCAGTTGTCCCGTCTTCTTCAATAACTACGACGGAACGCTTATTTTCGCCGCGGACGACGGCGTCCACGGCTATGAACCGTGGCAGAGCGACGGCACTGCCGGAGGCACGTCCCTCATGGTCGACATCGATCCTGCCGGTTCCAGCTTTCCGATCAACTTTGCACGGGTAAACCCGTTGTACTTCATGGCGGATGCCGGCAGCGGCTACGAATTGTGGAAGAGTGACGGCACATCGGAAGGCACGGTGAGAGTGAGCGACCTGAGCCCGTCGTCCGGGACGGGAACGGGTACCGACACGGCCCCGTCGCCGCCTCCGTCGACTGTGCCTATTCCCCCTCAGCAAACCGGCGCCGACCGGGTTCAGGACGTGGCCGGCCAGTACCGGGAATTCGGCCGATTACTGCAGGTAGGTCCTTTGCCCACCGGGCTCTTCACTACGATGAACGGTTTGGGTCCATACGGGCCGCAGTCCTCGCCGGACGGTTCCCATTCGCAAGACGCGGGAGCGGGTCAAGGCTCGTCCGGGGACAAGCAGCCGGCTGATTCGCACAAGACCGAGACCGGTCTTCAGGGCGGGGTCAATCCCTACACCGAAGCGTCCGGTCACGACCATCAGCTGGTGCCGGAGCCGCACTTTGTGCAGGGTGCCATAAAGGTGCTCGTGCTCAACAACGGCGACTACTCGATCACCACCGAAGGATTTTCTCTCGTCCTCTCGTCCGACATGTGGTTGCCGCCCATGGTGCAATGGTATTTGGCGACGGTGAGTGAAGGACGTTATCGTTACGGCTCACTGCCGCCGAAGTACGAAGCGATGATTTGGGATTTCCTGGCCTATCTGAACAGGCAAGAAGTGAAGGCCGGCGACCCGGCCTCGGAGGTGACCCTGCGCCTGGCCTGGCAATGGGCCGAGTGGCGCAAACAGGTTCTTATGGAACACGGCAACCGGGAGGCACTCCCATGGGACTATTTTCAGGGGCTTTCAAAAGCATTGACCGCGTTTTACGGCAAGAGCCCCTCGGGAAAAGTCGATTACTCCAGTGCGCTGACAGCTTTGAAACACAACGTCAAGAACCTGAGCATAATACCCGTTAGGCTGCCGGAAGAGACTCTGAGTACAGTCGTGTCGCAATAACAAGGCATGCTCGCGTGCTTGTCTCCATGAATTCAGCGGCGCATTTCGTCTTCTCCCCACCTGATCGGCGCCTTGATCCGCTTGACAGGCCCACCAATAATGTGTTAATAATATAGCAGCGTTACTTCTCTTTACAAAAGTAATGGTTTCGGCAAGGGCTCTCTTGAGGTGATGGAGCATGGCCCTTTCAAAGAGCGCATCGTTTCTTACCGGTGTGATGTTCGTTTGCCTTCTTGTTCAGTGGGGACCGGGTTCCCCCGGAAACATCAACGCGGCGATTTCCGCTGCGGGTGAGGAGACCGGCGGTAGCTCGCAGGGAACTAAGCCGGTTCAACCTGCGCAGGCAAATTCTCAGTCCTTCCGGGCGGAAGCTGCGGTGATTCGGCCGTTCCGTCAGGCAACCGTGGCCGCGGAAGTTCCGGGAATTGTGGAAGCCCGCAGTTTTGCAGAAGGCGACGCAGTCGGGGCGGGGATCGTCATCTTCGAGATATCGCCGGATCGCTACAAACTGGGCGCGGAGAAGTCCCGTGAGAGAATGCTTGCTCTGGAAGCTGCCCGAGAACGTGCCGAGCAGGAGTTGAAGCTTAAAGAGTATCTCTTGTCTCACAATGCCGCCACCCGCCAGGAAGTCCTCAAGGCCCGTACCGAGGCCAAGATAACGGAACACCAAAGCAACGAGGCACAAAAGGACTATGAGTTCGCCCGTCGGGACCTGGATAAGTCCCTGGTCAGGGCACCATTCAAAGGACACATAGTCGCGTTCTACCGCGAACCGCATGAAGCGGTTCAACGGTTCGAACAACTCTTCCTGATCGCCGATACGTCCCAAGTCTATGCCGTAGTCAATGTTCCCGAAGCTCAGGCCGCGCAATTGGGAAAAGGGTCGCCGGCGGTCTTCGTGCGGCCGGAGCGAGGGAGTTTTCCCGGCACTGTGGCCGGCATCGGCAAGGCCATCGATCCGGCTTCGAGGACCAAGAAGGTTCAAGTGTTGATCGACAATGCACGAGGGAAGCTGGAAATGGGAATGCTGGGCGCCGTGGAATTCCTTCCCGGGCAGAGAGGCAATCCGTGAGACGTACGGCCGGCCACTTTGTACACTGTGGCGCAAGTACGGTTGCGTGTTCTTGGAGACACTTCGCGGTCGGCCTGAGCCATGGCAATGTCCCGCCGGACGGGCATCTTGCCCGTCGACAGGCGAGGACGCCTATCCCACCAAGCCTGCCGGGCCCTGATAGGATGAGACTACCGGCACGGAGGCCGGCGCTACCGGGCCCACGAGAGCTTACGCGTATATGCCGTCGAACCTATGCAACCGTGTACCCAAGAAGGATACTGTCTTGTCTTGTGCTGATCCTGGCTTCGCTTACCATGTGCTCCTGCCGATCAATCCTCTTGGGCCGGTCCGGATCCCCTGATTTGGTGCACTTGTCGGTGGCCAAGGCGGCAAGCGAGTCATTGAAGTCGCGTTCGACACCTGCGGCGGCGTTTACGGGCAAGAAAAGCCTGACCATGGAGGATTGCAGGAGAATTGCATTGGCAACCAACCTCGATCTTCAGCTGGCCCGGATGGAAGAAGTCACGAAGGCGGCGCTCCGGGACGGTAACCGGAAGAAGATGCTTCCCCATCTGGTCTTTGCCGGCGAGCTCGGCCAACGCGACAACCTCGGGTTTTCATACAGCGACGTAATCGGGCAGGAGGGACGCACGCCGGGGCCGGCGGGGGGGATCGGATCGACCGGGGTCACCAATTTTTCCGTAGGGCACGAGAGAAGCACATGGCGCTACAACCTGGAACTCAGATGGAGCCCAACGGATGCGGCGTTGGCATACTACCTTTGGAAGAGCGGAGGGAACGACGGGTACCGGGCGCACTATCAAAGGGTGCGGGTGGCGCAGAAACTGATCGGCGCGGTCGAATCCGCCTTTTTCCGCCTTCTGGCGTTCCAGAAGCTGTTGCCCATGGCCGTACGGCTCAAGGCCTTACAGGGCAAGGTTCTCAAGGAAACGGAACATCTTTACGAGAAGAACATGAAATCCGTCGAGGATTATCAAATGGCCAATCAAGGCTTCTTGAAATCGGCCGGCAAACTCCTCGCCGTCCAAGACGGTTTTGAAAGGCAGCGGAACATTCTTGCCACAGCCATGCAACTGTCCCCTGATTACCATGCAAAGAGCGGCTTCCACGTGACCGGTGATCTGCCGGCCCCAAAGTTCAACGCCGGCGCACCCCAGCTGGAGATGACCGCGGTCAGGAACAGGCCCGAATCGTACGAGGCAGGCCTGAACCATCTCAACTCCATAAACGATGTGCACAGGACAATCATCAAGTACTTCCCGAAGTTTTCAGGCTACTGGAGATACACCCGCGACAAGGACAAGTTTCTCTACAACAAAGACTGGAAGGAAGTCGGCGTGCGTGCAACATTCGACCTCACCGATTGGCTCACAAACCTGGACGAATCCAAAGCGGCCAAGGCCAATTCGGCAAAAGCGGAACGTGAAGTGAGTGCCGTTGCATTGGGACTGACCTCTCAGGTGAGGGAAGCCGCGCTGCGATACTATCGATCCGTGGGGGAGCTTGCAAACGCGGAGGCTTCTGCGAAGATATCCGTTAAGGTCTTGGAAACGGCCAAGCTGAGAGCAGGGAAGGATGATATCTCGAAACTCGCGTTGCTCCAAGCCGAGGCAAGCTCGCTGATGGAGGAAATCGACCGGATCAGGGCCCTCGGTGAAGCCAATGCAAACCTCGCAGAGCTCGGGGCCGAAATGGGAACCAATTACGGAGAGCCGCACCCCGCCAACTGAGATGGGGAGCCAAGTGCTCGGATTCGTGTCCCCCCCCCCAAGAGCGCATTCCGTAAACACGCGGTAGCGTCCCGGCGTCGCTGCCGGGCGAGAGATAGTACGTTGTTTCCACTAGAGAGTACCGGCACGTAGGCCGGCGCTACCAAGAGTACCCCGCGGAACGCGGGGAGGCCGGCGCTGCCAAAGCCGGTCTTGCTGCCTTGGATACGGCACCGTATTGGGAAACCGAGCACGTAGGCTGAAGATGACCGCTGATCTGGAATCCGTATGAGAGACGGGGTAGACTGTAGACAAGCCGAAAAGGAGGGTCCCCATGGAACCGCAACTCTCGACCGAGGAGAAAGTCTGGACGGAAGCCGAGTTGATGTCTCTTCCCGACTTAGGGAAGAAGTACGAACTCGTTGAAGGAGAACTTATTGTGACGCCTGCTGCCGGATTGCAGCATGAGGTCATCGGTGGTGTTCTTATCGAGGAGCTTAGGCGCGCCGCAAAACGAGGGAGACCCGGCTATGTTGCAGGTTCCAGTCTGGGCTGCTGGATGAGGAATGGAAATCTCAGGTGTCCTGATGTCTCCTTCGTCTCCATGGACCGCTTCAATGAACTCGAACAGGACGCAGACGGCTTTCTAAAGGGCGCGCCGGACCTTGCCGTGGAGATTCTCTCACCCTCGAATACGGTCAAAGAGATGAAGGATAAGGCAGCCGAGTATTTCACGAGCGGCAGTAGGCTTGTCTGGATCGTCAATCCCTATGATGAGGCCGTAGTGGTCTTGCGGGCTGATGGATCGGAAAAGGTCTTAACCGTCACGGATAGCCTCGACGGCGAGGATGTCGTACCGGGATTTTCACTCCCGGTAGGTGAACTGTTCGAAGGTCTGGAGTGATGGGGTTCTTACTCATTTGACTCTTCTTGTTGTTTGTGAAGATCGGTGTCGCATGTCGGAGGACGTTCGGGTAAACCCCCATGATTCGGAGATCACAACTGACCATGAAAGCCCCCGGGACTCCGAGCGGAAGACCGGGCAGAGCCCGGCGGATAGGCATTCCCAGGCAGGAGCCTGGGAACGAGAAGGAAGAGGGTTTTCAGGTGAACGCCTTTCAGAAATTCCGATCCGACCTGCACGCGTTCGATCAGCGAGACGGTGACGGCCGCAAGTTCGTCGTGTTGAAGGATCCCGTCTCTCAACAGTTCTTTCGGCTCACCGACTATGAATATCGTCTCCTGTCCAGCCTGGACGGCACATTACCGATCGATAAGGCCGTCGGGCGTCTCGAGGCCGTAGGGTATTCGTACTCCGAGGATGATGTGAAGGCCATTGTCGGCAAGGCTGCCGGGGCAGGCCTCTTGTTGGGAACCGGTTTCGGTACCGCGGCATTTCAACTCAATCTGAAGGAAAGGATACTCCGGGCGCGACGGGATCGGCGTTTGTCGAGCATATATTTTCTGTTCATTCCGGTGCTTAATCCCGACCGTTTTCTGGAAAAGACCCTGTGGCTCTTCAAACTGCTCTGCAATCGTTGGACAGCCGTGCTCTGGGCTCTTACGGTTCCCGGAGCAGTTTATCTGGTTGTTTCGGGTATACCCAAGATCGAAAGGGAACTCCTTTTCTTCTTCAATCTCACGAATCTGCCGTATCTGTGGGTAACCATTGCATTGACAAAACTGGCTCATGAATTCGCCCATGCCTACACTGCGAAGAGATTCGGCCTTCACGTGCCTCAAATGGGTATTGCATTTCTCATCTTCTTCCCCTGCCTCTATTGTGACACCACCGACGCGTGGCAACTTGCCGACCGCAGGCAACGCATGGCCATCAGCGGTGCCGGAGTTATTGCGGAAGCAGTATTGGCCGTCTTCGCCGCCTATGTCTGGTACTTCTCGAAGCCGGGAATCATTAACTCCACGGCATTCTACCTGATGGGCGTTGCGCTCGTGTCGACGCTCTTGTTCAACGGCAATCCGCTCTTGAAGTTTGACGGCTATTTCATATTCTCCGATTACCTGAGAATGCCGAACCTGTACCAGAAGTCGTTTGCCCACATCAGGCATGTCTTTATGAACAGGATTCTCGGGATAGCAACCTATTCGAGGATTGCCGACAAACCCGGAGAGAACGTTGCCTTCACCGCATACGGCATCGCATCGTTCGTATACCGGATTGTTCTTTACCTGGGCATCACGGCCGGCGTGTACTATCGTTTCGATAAGACCATCGGCCTGATTCTTGCCGTCCTCGCGTTCGGATTATTTGTCGCACGTCCGGTCTTGCGCGGAACGGCAAGCCTTTGGAGACACCGTACGGCAATCCGGCCGAGACCGGTACCGGGCTTGCTGTTCTGCGGTTTGCTGGCCATAGGGCTGGGCTTGTTGCTCGTCCCCATTCCCCGCCATTCGGTGTACCCCTGTTATCTGGATGCCGACAGGAAACAGAAGCTCACGGTTCCTCTTCACACATGGGTTAAGGAGGTCCATGTCCGGGAAGGCTCGGCGGTTACGGGAGGCGCGGTCCTATTTAGACTGGACACATCGCTTCTCGAGCTTAGACTGGCCAAGAGGGAGACGGATCGGGACATCCTGAGGAAAGAGTTGGATCTCATCCTCTTGGACGAACGGACTAGGGCGGAGGCGCCAAGCAAGGAGATCGAACTGCTCCAGGCACACGATGAGATCGATGACATCAAGCGTGATCTTGACTTGGCCGGGAATGGATGCCGGGCACCTTTCTCCGGAACGGTCACGTGGTTGGATACGAGAATGAAGCCCGGATATCAACCGGGAGAAGGTGCCGTTGTGGGTCGCTTGGAATCCGTGACGGACTGCCGCGTTCACGCCCTGATACCTGAAGACGACCTGGAGAAGGTCAAACCCGGGAGAACGGTCCGGGTCTGGTTTCCGATCGACGGGGGGCTTGAATTGGAGAAGAAAATCCTCGAATTGAAGCCTTTCTCAGAGCGTGATTTGAGCGAATCGCCGTTTTCGAGCCGCGTCGGAGGGGAACTGGCAACAGAGGTCAAAGACCGTCACCAAAAGGACGTTCCGCTCGAGGCCCAATACGATTGCTCGATCGGTTTTCCCAATGACGGTTTGAGGATACCGCTCGGGATGACCGGCAGGCTGGTGGCGGCTTCGCCTCCCAAGAGCATCGCGGCCATGGTAATCGACGGCATGGCGCGGACGTTCAACAGGGAATCGATTTTCTAGCGCAGGCGTTCACTGACAGGAAGAGAGAATTAACCACCAAGCCACAAAGACACCAAGTAAAACCAACATGAGATCAGAGGAATCACATCTCGGTTTGTCCTCGAGCATCGAACGGGACCGTTACAATGGATCACATAGCTCCGAATAGAGATCGGAACGAGCGTGCCGTGCTGGAGAGATCCTCGACGGAAAGGATCGCCGCGCTCACCATCGAATTCGCCGCGCGGGCGGTTGCGGCGGAGTCGCTCGATGAGATCCATTTTCTCCTGACCAACGATTTGCGTACCCTGGTCGGGTACGACAGGTGCTTCCTCATAACACACTCGGGCGGAGACTCGGATCTTACGGCCGCCACTCATCAGACCGTCCTGGACAAGAAATCCGAACTTCAGAGTCTTATTGCGGCCATAGGACCCTCGCTCCGAGGATTGATCAGACCTCTTATCCTTCACAAGGACGCCGCCGAGTCGCCATCGGATGAGTCGTGGTCCAATGAAGTGAAACCTCGGCTGGAATCCTATATGAACGCGTCGGAATGCGACTACTTGTGTTGTATTCCGCTCGTCTACAACAAGAGTGCGGTCGGACATCTGCTCATGGAGTACTTCGGCCCCAACGGTCCCGAAAAGACCTCCATGGCGGCAGCCATGAAGATTGCGCCCGTATTTGCCGCGGCCTTGGCCGGCCGACGGCTTATCGACAGCGAACCAAAAGTTGCCCGACGCGTTCTGCCCGGTTCCGACGGACGATCCGGGAGAAGAAAACTCCCCCTGGGACGAATCCTGATATTTCCTGCATCCGTGCTCCTCATGGTCGTGTTCCTGTTTCTTATCCCCTTCAGTTACATTGTCGGAGGCGAAGCAGTCATCATTTCACGGGAAAAGCACTATGCCTTCTGCAAGATAGGCGGTTTGATCGACAAGGTCCTTGTCCGGCAGGGTTCCAAGGTCCGGAAGGGAGAGACTCTTGCCACACTGGACGCCACGGATCTTGACTACAAGATAAGGAGCCAACAGAGGCAGTACGAGATTTTGACCCAGGACATGGCCCTCCTGAGCAGCCTGGCGGTCGACGATCCATCGAAGCTGGTGAAGAGCCGACTACTGGACCTTAAAAGGAAGAATATTGCCGGGGAATTGGAGTATCTCAAATGGCAGGCACGGTTCCTGGAGATCACGTCTCCCGTTGACGGAGTCATTGTGACCACCGACGTGGACACTTTGTCCGGAAAGAAACTGGACGCGGGCGAACCGTTTTGCGAGATCGCCGAGCCGCAGCTTCTCGCCGCGACGGTCTACGTTCCCGATGAAGGCATCATGAGAGTCAAGAAAGGGCAACGAGTCGACGTCTATCTGAACGCCGGCCCGAGGACGGCGCACAAGCTGAAGGTATATGAAATCGCTCCGCGGGCCGAGGTTCAGCCGCGGCTCGGCAACGTGTACGACGTCCGGGCCGAGTTTCGCGACGCACCTTCGTCCCTGAGAGTAGGAATGAAAGGCATCGGAAAAATCCATACCGGCACATCCAACCTGTGGACTCTCGTCACTCGGAGAGTCTTCACACAACTGAACCGGCTCAGCCTCTATTTCTAAGGTCCTGCCTCGTGCACCGTGTGCGGTCGATGTTTAATTCCCTTGGGTTGCTCGGGGGACTGACCCGCAGTGGGGAATCTCCTTGGTAGTCCCAAAGATTCACACAGTGACGGTAAGAAGTCCGGAGGGAACGTTCCTCTCTCCCTCCGGTCCTCCTCGCGGGGGATACCGCGCCGATGCGTGGAAGGTCGGTGAACCATTCCGGTGACTTTCCGACAGCAAACGACGGCGAAAAGAAGGAGTGCAACCTTCAATTCGTCCGGGGATAATCTTGACATATCACGCTATAGAGCCTACTGTGCAGTGTATAAGCAGCATATGCTTAGAGGTGTAGACTTGATTCAGTCGACAGGTCTCTCGAAGCAAAGGAGGGCCGGTCAGTCAAGAGAGTGGCGATGTGCTTCAAGTATCAGGCGTGTATTCGCAATCTGGGGATTGAGTGTCCGCCGGACAACTACGAACAGGAAGAGCGTGATTCTTTTCGATTCGTCAAAGACACGGGAGAGAACAACAACTTCTTGCCGCCGCTGGTCATTAAGCCTAAGCGTATCCACTCCGGGCAATTCAAGAATGATCTCAATGAAATTTGCTCAGGGTATGCTCTGTCTTTCTTCGATACATTGGACAATGCCATAGAGTACTTTGCAGAACTCCGACAGCAAATGTCCAATGCGTACAAATCAGTGGGAACGCATATAGCGAGAGGTCTTTTGGCCGAATGTGACGGAGTGATGTCGAATCCCGATTCAGACGGACATTTTGATTTGCATGAATTCGCGGAAGTCGCACTGGAACCCAAATTCTCCATCGTGCATGACCTGCAGAGAGGGTGTGTTTGAGATGGAAAACGTTAAGATGCTGAAATTGGATGAGAGACTCGAGCATGATTTTGTTGCCGATCTGGTCTATTTCGAAGGGCCGTTTATATCTCTTTTCACAAGTCCGGATGGGTACTTTTACCTGTACTGTTGGCGTGATGTCGATGACGCATACAATAGGTGGGTGATGGCGCGAGCGGATAAGGTCACGATTAAGCGCTACATATCGGGTGTAATTAGCCTGAGGGACATTATTACGAGACCTCGCGACGGATTCTTATACCTGATCGACATGGATGAAAACGGCGAGTATGAAAGCGTCTATTCAGTAGATCCCAAGGATTTACCCTCTTCATACATTCCGGACGCCAATTCATTCTATACTTCCAGGAAGTTTAGGCGGTTGACTCCTGATGCGAAATTGCGACTCTGGGAAAGCCTCGGGAATATCAAAGAAGATTATCTGGAGAAATTGAAAAATCTGGCTCGCAGGCACTTAGAAAGAACTCGTTTCCGGAAGACGGTGGTTCGGGGGCCGTCAACATTGATGCCGAATCGTTTGCTTACGCCAAGCATCAACATCACGGGGTATTCTAATATCGATTTACCCGGTGTTCTGCAAATTGAATCGGAACGACGTGCAGACGTTCTGGATAGAAACTTGGAAGTGAAAGAGAGTGGACTCCCTTGGCGTCCACCCGTGATGAAGAAGCGGGCAGCCTTCTGAAGGAGAAAAAGGTTAACGATCAGTGGGACCGTACCAAAATGAATGGCCCTCCCAAGGGTAACAGGGGTAAGACTATGGCCGACAAACCCACGGAAGAGGAACTCAAACAGGCAATCTCCCTGCTGGAAAGAACCGGAGCCGATCTTACGCGGCTCTTTTCAGAGGAGGAAGACGAAAAAGAAGATCTCTATGACGAGACCTATTTGAGGAAGCTCGAGTCAGCATTTGCATCGTTTAGCAGCGCACACGGATTCAAAGTTGGGCAGATAGTCAAATGGAAGGAGAATATGAAGAACAAGAAGCTGCCCGGAAAGAACCAACCTGCCATAGTGATTGAAGTCATGAAGGAACCCCTATTTGACCGAGATGACACGGCCGGCAGTACATATTTCAGAGAGCCCTTAGACATTATACTTGGCGTATTTGCCAAGGAAGGCGAGTTCATTACTTTTCATTATGACAGCAGAAGGTTTGAACCTTACTCTTAGCAGAGCTTGATCTGGATGAATGTCCTCCATTGCAGAGAACAATGCCCCGGGAACAGGGAAAGAGTATGCGTCTTTCACCAATTGCAGTGATGCTGTTGGCCGCTCAAGCGGCCGTTTCCTTTGCCTCGGACTCTATGCACGGGCTTTCCGGAAAGACCCCGATGATTGTCGATCGGCAGGCAGGCGAAAGCCGCCTCCTGGCGACCCTTCAACCAAAGGCCTTCGGCCCCGGGTGGTTGAAGCAACTGCCCGGTCATCACGCCGTTACCTGGAGCGGGGGCCGAAAGAGCCATGAGGCTCTCCTGAGCACCTATTCAAGCGACACCGCTGTCTACGACGCGTTGATTTCCCTCGGAGCCAAGCCTGGGGACGACCTTACTCAGGAGGTTTGGGACGAGAGAAACAACCCGCAGAGCAGTGCACCCGACAGGCGGGTGGAAGGAGACCCCGTGGCCGCGTTGGTGTGGTGGCAAGGATTGAAGGAACCGATGCCCCTCTCCGCGTTGCTGCACAACCCCACCGGCAAGAGGATCGACTTGCGTTTTGGCGGCCACAAGTCACTTATTCCCGTTTGGAAATGCGGCTGCATCGTCTGCATGCAGAGTTGCCCCGGAGCGAAAGTCTCCAACCGGAGCAGCACGATCCGCGACTACGTTGACGGGAAGGCCCTTTTCACGGTCAACGAGGCGGTGGTTCCCAAGGGAGAGCGGAAGGCCGTGGTTATCTTGCGCCTGACCGATAAGACCGGACTTGCTCGCTGGCCTTGAGTATATATCCTCTACAAAGAACTTCCATCGTCTAGATGACATCTATGGCTTCTCGGAGAATAATGTCTTTCAGGGCCGGATGTATTCCCTCACGGGTTATGAGATCCACTTTGTCCACCCCGAGGATCAGTTGAATCGTATACTTCAGGTCGCTAAGGCCAAAGAGACCGATTGGACGGTTCAGCTCAATCATCACATCCACATCGCTTGAATGGCCGGCTTCACCTCGAGCCACGGACCCGAAAAGGGCCAACGACTTGATGCCTCGGGCACGTAATTCGTCTCGGTGGGCGACGATGCGATTAACCGCTTCTTCTCGAGTCATGTCTTCGGCTCCTGGTCGAAACCCAATTCAGTGTAGCACGCGATGAGCATAAACCGCGTGCGGAAAAGCAAGAATCGCCCCGTCATTTATACGACAAATCGTGCTTTGCTGCCGGATCGATTTGCCGTGACTTCCAGGCGGGTGTCGATTCGTTCTCTCAGGTCCGGCACATGTGAGATTATTCCCACGAGGCGGCCTGCACGTTGGAGATCCGCGAGTGCTCTGAACGCGAGATCGAGCGCTTCCGGATCGAGGCTGCCGAATCCCTCGTCAACGAAGATCGTATCCAGATGAATTCCCCCTGCATATGCTTGAACCACATCGGACAGTCCCAGAGCCAGTGATAGCGAAGCGAGGAAACTCTCCCCGCCCGAGAGGGTTGAAACGGGGCGTGTGGTTCCCGTGTACGAGTCGCTCACCTCTAGATCCAGCCCCCCGGTGGTCCTCCGGTCGGATCGTTCCGCGCTTCGTTGCAGGGCGTATCGCCGGTTGCTCATGATCTGAAGCCGCCTGGATGCGGCAAGCAAGACATCGTCGAGCAATGCGGCCAACACGAACCGCTGGAAGGTAATGCCCTGAGGGTTGCCCCCATTGGCGACCTCCGCTATCCGCCCGCACACGCCGTATTGGTCTTCCAGAGCTTCCAGATCGGATGAAGACCCGGCGTACTCTTCGAGAAGCCCCGCTGTCCGTTTGATCCGTGCAGTAAGTGCGGCCTCTTCCCGTAAAGCCTTCTCCAGATCATTCTTGATGCGCTGCGCTAGTGCTTCGAGCGCATTCAGGTCCGGCGCGGCAAGTCCGTCGGTAGTTTCCTTTGCCCGGGCAACCCGGTCCCGGGCAGATGTGAGCGCGTGATCAAAGTCATCGATCTCCTTTTGCATTCCCGCAATCTCGGCAGAGGTCCTCTTGGAGGACGCGTAGTCTTCCCGGTCCACGAATCCCGCTTCACGAAGACTCTGATCAAATTCCTGACGTTGGATGAGAACTCTTTGGCCCGCTTGAACCGCGGCGTCTTCAGCCGCCGCGGCCGCGGCCTCGCAAGAGGCCAGTCTTTCCCCGGCACGGGCGAGCTGTTTGCGAGCCTTTTCAAAAGCCTCCTCCAATTTCACGAGCTTGGATTGCGCCTTCCGTTGTGCATGCCTCAGCGTTTCCAGGTTGATGAACTCCTCCGGAATACCCTCCTTGCGAGTCCTCAGCTCGGCTTCAGCACTCTTGAGTTCCGCGAGGGCCTCCGCCCTGGCCGCCTCGGCCCCGTCCCGGTTCGTTTGTGCCTCGACCAGGGCATGCCGGAGCTTTTCCTGCTCTTTGGTCAGGGTCTCGATCTTCTTCCCGGCCCGCTCGGCCGCCGTAAGTTCCTTTCGAATCCGGTTCCTTTCGGCCTCCATGTAGACACGATCCTTGTCCGCCAGGTCGCCCAGGCTTTCACGGAGCATCGTCGCTTCAGCCTGCACCTTCGAGATCTGCTTGTCCAAATCGGCCTTTTCTTGCCGTATATCGTCCAGGGCCTTCCGGATTTCTTCCAGCTTCTTCCGCCTGGCGGTCACCTTCCGTTCATCGGTCAGTGGAGCATCGCTGTGCGCAGGAAGGGGGTGTTCCCGCGAGCCGCACACGGGACATGGGTCCCCGGGGTTCAGCTGCTGCGCGAGAATCGCGGCCTGCCCCTCGATCCATGCCTTCTCGAGAGAGGCCAGATGAGCCGATTCCCTTTCCCACGTCTGAAGGGTTCGCTCGAGTCTTTCCTGTGCGCCCCGGAGTTGTTGCGCAATTGCCGCTTCCTCGTCGCCCAATTTCAGCAAACGTTCGTGGAGGCCCGTATTCTCTTCGGCCTTTTGAGACCGGAGTCGCAGCACACCCGTTTGAGCTGCGGCGTCCTTGATCTGTTCACGTTCCGCACGATTCTTGTCGATTCGTGTGTTGCATCCTTCCAGGCGTTTTACGGTCTCCCGGAACTCGTCCGCTCTTTCGGTCGACCGGGCCTGAGCTTCGGCGAGCCTTTTCCCTGCTTCATCGAGTTCCCCGACCTTCTCCGTAAGATCCTTCAGATGGTCCAGCCTGCGGCGGGCCCCCTCACGGGCTTCCTGTTGCGCGTTCTCCCGATCCATAGCCTGCTCGGCGGTTTCCTTGGCGTCACGGGCCGACTTCAGGGCTCCCCTGGCCGCCTGGAGTTTCCCGCCGGCTTCGACCGACTCTTCGGATCTCCTTTGCAGCGCCTTTTCTTCCGTCAGTATGGGAAGAGCCCTCCGGGCTTTGTCCAAGACGCCCCTCTTCTTGGAGATGACTTCCATCCGTCTGTCCAGGACATGGAGGCTCTTTTGGGCCCGGCTCAACTCCTCGAACTTTTCCGCGGTGCGGCGGCCTTCGCCTAATTCTTCCTGGGCCTGCTTTTCCCGGGATTTGAGATCTTCAAGATTCTTCTCAATCTCCACGAGTCCCGCGGCCATCTCCCCGTGCCGATCGACCAGCTGGTCCACACTTTCCGATTCGGCCTGATCCAAGAGGAACTGCAAGTGTTGGCGCTTGCTCTTGACTTGAGTCTCCAAATCCTTGGATGCACGCTTCAATGCCTCTTCGATTCTCCGGTAGAGTTCGGTCTGGAAGAGCACCTCGAGGATTGCCTGACGCTCCTTGGAGTCGGCCATGAGGAGTCTTCGGAACTGACCCTGCGGGAGCATGACCACCTGGCGGAACTGATCGCTGCGGAATCCCAGGAGCCGTTCCACGGCATCGGTCACCTTGTTCCATTGCGAGGCAACGACATCGCCCTCAACCGAATCATCTTCAATGCCCGTCCTCTTGTGGAGGGAGGCCAATGCCCGGCTTACGGCCATGCCTTCCCCTCTCTTCCTCGGCCTCTGTTGCTCGGGACGCCTGTAGACCCGGTAGGTATCGTTTCCCAATCGAAAGTCCAAGGTCACTTCAGTAGCCGTTGCCGGATCCGCGTAGTCGCTTCTCATGCGCTTGATCTCTCGTTCGCCTCCGGAACATTCGCCGTAGAGCGCAAAGGAGATCGCGTCCAATATGGTTGTCTTACCGGAGCCGGTTGGTCCATGGATGAGGAAAAGAGTCCGGTCCCCCAGTTCACGGAAGTCAAGAACCTGTTCCCCCGGGTAAGGTCCCAGTGCGGTGGCGACAAGTCTCAGCGGTTTCATGATTGCACGGCCTCCCTTTCCCGGCGTCGCATGTCATCCGCCACCTCGGCATAGACCTGCGCTTCCGCGTCGGTTAATTCATCACCCGTCACCTGAGAGAAGAATGCGGCAAACAGATCGGCATCATCGAGGGTTCGGTGATCCATCGCCTCATGTGCGTGATGAGTCCCCGGGCCGAAACCGATGCGTTCGACATGGAGCGCGTTGGGGTAAACCTCCCGGAGCCGGCCCATTGCGTCGAGAATGGGCCCCGTGTCGAGCAAGGTTACGCTCAGGTAATCATGACGGCTTTCCCCGGATTTCGGACCTTCGAGGAGTTCTCTCAAGTGTCCCGAGACGCACCGCACGTCCCTGCGCGGGGTTAGGCTCACGCCTTCGGTCCTGCACTTCCCCCGTGCATCCATCTCGACCAACGTGACCGATTTGTGGTGGTCGACTTCGGAGAATGAGTATTTCAGCAACGAACCCGCGTACCGCACATGGTCCACGCCAACCGACTGCGGCCTGTGGAGGTGTCCCAGAGCGGCATAGTCGAAGTCGGCGAAGCACGATGAATCGACCATGTCGGCTCCGCCTACCGAAAGCGGACGTTCGGATTCACTTTCCACTGCTCCGGTAACGAACGCGTGGGCCACAATGACGGCCCGCGATCCCGAAGTTTGGCCCGCGAGCATTGCTTCCCTGACGGCACGCCAGGCTGAGTCGTGATCGTGCACGGATTCGCAGGAGAATTCGGCTCGAACAAGGGCCGGTTCGGCAAACGGCACAGCGTAGAAACGAACCGGGCCCGCATGGTCGGACAGCAGCACCGGCGAGATGTCCCGGGTGACGGATCCGAATACGTGGAGGCCCTGTTCCGCGAGCATTTTGGATCCGAACTCCAGCCTGCGCGCACTGTCGTGATTTCCCGCAATGAGCAGAACGGGCCTTCCGAGGCCCCGCACCACCCGGGAGAGGAAATCGTCCAACAAGGCCACGGCTTCGGGCGGCGGCACAGCGCGGTCGTAGATGTCTCCGGAGATCAGAAGTGCATCGGGTTTGGTCTCGTCGATCAGGTCCACGAGCTGGTCGAGGACATGTGCTTGATCGTCGGTGAGGTGGACGCCGTGCATCAAACGGCCGAGATGCCAGTCTGCGGTATGGATGAATCTCATAATGCCTCCGGCGGGGAGAGTATCTTCTTGAGGAGTTGCGCGTCAACCCGGAACGGACGAATCATGTTAAGATTCTCCACTCAAACTGGTATAAGTGATATTCGCTACGCTTCATATTGTCATTGGGAGGCAAGGTTATGAGTGCACGAGTCCAAAGGTCGATGCTGATGCTGCCGGTCAATAACAGGCATTTTGTGGAGAAAGCATATCTCAGGGGAGCCGACGCGATCGTTTTGGACCTTGAAGACGCACTGCCTCCCAAGGAAAAGGATCCGGCCCGAAGGTTGCTGAAAGACGCGATAGTGGCGGCGGGCCGGGGCGGTGCCGACGTATTCGTACGGATAAACAACGATCCGGGTATGCTCGATCCGGACTTGGAGGCGGCCGTGCAGCCGGGGCTTCACGGGATATTCCTGCCCAAGGTGGAGACCGGGAACCAGGTGTCGTCAGTAGCGGAACGGATCTCCAAGTTGGAAAACGACCGGCGTATCGAGTCGGGGCAGGTGAAGCTCTCGCTTCATGTCGAAAGCCCCCGCGGTTTGCTGAGACTTCAGGAAATAGCCGTTGCGAGCCCGCGTGCCGAGTCCATGAGCCTCGGGGTGGACGACTACTGTCTCAGTCTGGGCATTGAACCGTCCGAAGAGGGATCGGAACTCTACTTCCCCCTCTCCATGATGGCAATAATATGCAAGGCGGAAGGACTGAACCCCATGGGTATTGTCGGGAGCGTAGCCAACTTCAATGATACGGTGGGGTTTGAGCAAGCCGCGCAACGCGGTCGCGAAATCGGGTGTACCGGCGCGCTGTGTATTCATCCCAAACAGGTGCACATTCTCAATCGCGTGTTCTCCCCGGTGCCGGAGAAGCTGGACTGGGCCAGGAGGGCCGTGAAGGCGTTCGAGGCCGGGGTCGAGCAAGGAAAGGCGGCAGTGAGCCTTGACGGGAGAATGGTGGACACACCCATATACAAACAGGCTCGTCTCCTGTTGGAACGGGCCGAGGCCGTCGAAGAAATCAAGAATCGTAAAGAGAAGGCGCTCAGGGAAATTCAGGATCAATGATATGGGCTCACATACGTGAAACCGGCCATGAAGCACCAAGTACTCGGTGGCGCAAATACGGTCGCACAAGCTGAACCGTCTTCCCGGCGTAGGCCCATAAGCGTTAACTTTAGGGATTCCGGCTGCCAACCCGTACTTCAACCGGCAAACGAATCGAGGCATGTACACCGTTTTCGGTGTTGAGATGCAGCGATCTTAATGTGCCGAAGGCACTTAGGAATTTAGCCGGGGGATTCATCCCCCGGAGGAACGGGACAGAGCGAACAGGATTTCCGTCGCGAAGGGACGGCGCACGTGGACGCATTCACAATGGAGAGCATTCCGGTGTCCCTTCAGGACGCGTTGTCAATATTCGGTTCGCCGATTTCCGGGCTTTGAAAGGCCCGGCTAACATCTCGGGTCCCTTCGGGACGTTATGAATGAACCCAAGTCCAAGCCGACCAACAGGCTCAAGTTAACGCCTATGGGCACGGAGGCCCGTCCCACGAAACAGGTCTAAGGCTTCATGACAGTCCTTCACAGCCCGGGCCTCCGTGCCCGGATCTTGTCCTTGCCTGCACCCGAGATGCCGGCCAGAGGAAGATGTGCGACCGTACGTATGCAACGCCGCACTAAGTGCCCCGCGGCAAAAGTACGGTGTCACATTTGTGGCAATTATCCCTGCTTTGGTAGCGCCAGCCTCCGTGCCGGTATTCTTTAGTAGAAACAACGTACTATCTCTCGCCCGGCAGGGACGCCGGGACGCTACCGCGCGTTTACGGAATCCGTGACCGTATTTACGCCATAGAACACTGAGCAAGCTGTGTCATCCATAGATAGTGCCCGTCTCCCAGGCGAAGGCCGCGGTCCAGTCTGGTTCCCGGCCTGCGCCGGTATGACGTCCTTGCTATGAAAGTCCTCCGACAAGCAACCCCCTTCGGGTACACGATGAGGGGGGGTGGGGGGGAGATGGTCTCCCCCCCCAATTGTGGCGCATGGGGCGCTCTTCGTACCCCATCTCCGAGGCGAAGCCCCGGAGTATCTCACGACAGGCAAGGACTTTCATAGTTCGTTGTGCCTTCATGGACATGAATGTCAGTGTCTTGGTGGTTGATTCTTCTTTCTTCTCGTTCCCAGGCTCAAACTCTAGTGCCTATGAATCAACATCTTCTCGTGAAGCCGCCTTGCCTGCAACGAAAAGGCTTCCAGCCGCGCCTCGATTATTTGGGGAAACGCATTGCCGTCGGTCTCTATGGCAAGGAACGGAAGCTTCCGGTCCTTCTTGTCGAGAAGTGCCGCGGGCCCGACCGGCCCGTCTCCGTTGCTCTTCAGGAGTAGTTCGAGCTTTTCGCCTGCCGTGAACGACTCGCTGAGAATTGATTCCGCCACCCTTGAAGGCATGCATCCGAACGGGCCTATGGAGATGACGCCGCACGAAGGATGCAGGATTTCGTGAAGTGCCGCACCAACCGTGAGGATTGCTTCCCCGGTTAGCATGGGTGAGATGAACTTCTCCCCTGCTTGGATGAGATCTTCCACCTGGAGCACCTCATGGAAGAACAACCCCGACGGAGCGAAGAGGTTCCTGATTTTCCTGTCAAAATGGCGTTTCACGTGGTAGCGGATCCAGAACGGTATGTCGGGCTTGTCGCCTTCGATTCGATGCTTAATCAGCCAGTCCACGTATTTGATCCACTCGCTGGTCTGCGAGGTCCGGACTATGAAGCCCCGGTCGGCCATCTTCTCCACAAGGTGCTGGAGCGAAATGGGATCGTTGCGGACGTAGATCTCACCGATAAGAGAGATCTTGGGGATCTCCTCGTAGGGCATCTTGAGCGGTATGCGGGACAATTCCCGCACCACTGCGTTGATCTGTTTCTTGATGAGTCTCCAAGGTTGGGGGATGACGCCCACAAGTGATTGCCACTGCCGGAAGAATACCTCCAGGGCGGATTCCCTGTCCCGGGCCGCGGCCATGAGCGTGGACCAGATCTCGTACATGACATCCCCGATGATGATGGCACGCCATGCAGGAAGCGTGAACCGGTCGCCCAACCCCATGTATCCGTTCGAGGCGTTCAGCGTGAGCACGGCCACATCGGGAATTTGATGACGCTCGATGAGACGCCTCGAGAACACGTTGTATTGACCGAATCTGCACGGGCCACCGGCTCCCGGCATAAAATACGCGGTCACTTCGCCGTCTGGCCGATGGTTCCAGAGGTAGTTCAGCATGGAACCCACGGTGGTTTGGAGCGGGAGGCATTCCTTGCACGTGGAGTTGCCCCGGCCGATCTTGAGCACCTCTTCGTCGGCCGGCGGAAGTCCGTATGCTCTGATCCCAACCTTCTTGAAGGTCTCCACGAGACCCTCGTGAGCGAACCGGCCCATTGCAGGCAGTATGATGCGGACACTTGGATGGGTGAGGGGGAGCCTTCTCCCATCGGCCGTTGCGATGACCGGCTTCCCGTCAGCCACCGTGGCAACTGCGGCACGAAACTCCTTCTTTGCGGTCTGAATTTGCTTCCGGCTCTCAAGTTCCCGATAGTACCGGACGATGTCGAGAAAAGCCTCGATGCGGGTCTCCAGGCCGGCATCGGCGGTGTGGCTGTCCAATTCCAGGGTCAGTGACGGTTTTCTGCCCATCTCATCCCGAAAATACCCTACTACGAATGAGTCGGGACCACACGAGAAGTTGCTGATGAAGGTCCCGAAGAGCTGCGGATGCTTCTTCACGAACCGCGACGCCTTGAGTATCATCCGCCCCATGGACCAGTACATGGTGTCCTCATCATCCATGGTTTGGTCCTCATAGGGCAGCATGTCAAAGGGCAGTATCCGGTATCCCCGAGTGGCGAATTTTGCGGGAATACCCTTGTTCGCTTCGCCGGCAAACGCATTGTACGGACGGCCGAAGAGAACCACCCCCGCGGCGTCCGGGTCCTCTTCCAGATCGCGGAGCATTTCCGAGCCCTTGGAACGGATCGTTTGCTTGAACTCGTTCTGAGCACTCTTGGCCGCATGAAACGCCTTCTCTCCGGCGGTCCGGGAAGCCCCAAGATCACGAGCGATACCGATGAATTCCCCCTTTTTGGAGTCAAGTCCTCGACTGAGATCCAAGAAGGGAGTCATCGTCCTCTTGGCCCTGGTTCCCTCAAACGTGCCGGCGAGATAGTAAGCCTCACCCTGGACAAAGACGCACGTGCAGGTGTTGCGGTTCTCTTCGTCGGTGGGGATGCCTCTGATATGGGGTAGAAAGAGAATGTCGGGGTCTTTTCGAAGCAAGTCCGAGATGAACCCGTGAGCGATCTCCACGGGGAAACAGAATGCCGCCTGTTGCTGATCCACCCCTGTTGGATCGACGTGACCGGGCAATACCACGCGATAGCCGAGTTCTTTGAAAAACGCGTTGAAGAACGGAAAATACGTATTGACGAGAAACGACCTATTCATTCCGATGGTCGGCCGGCGGTCGGCCGGGTCATCAGCCGCGAGATCCTTGAAAACCTGTCTCTGCCGGAATGTGACCATATCCAGAGCCGCCTTGTCATAGCTGACCTTTCGGATCAAATTCACGTACCGGTTGCATGCTCCACCGAAAGGATAGGTCTTGCCCTCGATCTCGATTCTCGCGATTTCGCACCGGAGGTCGCATTTCTCTTTACCGCCGCCGCACGTGAAGGAATTCTTATGGATGGCTTCACGGTTTGCCAGCCGCTCCAGATCGAAGGAAACCTCTTCCATGAGTCCGATCTCGATGCGGCGTTCCACTTCCAGCGCTACTCCGAAAGCTCCCATAAGACCCGGTTCCGGAGGCACGACGATCTCCTTCCCCGTGAGAGCCGCCATGGCCGCCGGGATTGCCTCGTTGTAGCAGACGCCGCCCTGCATGAATACTTTCTTGCCCACCGGCCGGTTTCCCTTTACCCGGTTGGAGTAGTTCATGCAAATCGAGTAGACCAGTCCGGCCACGATATCGTTGACCGGTATGCCCTCCTGAGCCGCATTCTTGATGTCCGAGCCGATGAATGCTGCGCACTGGTCGTTGAAGTTGGGCGGAGCGGTTCCCGTATATGCGACTCTTCCAATGTCCGTCACCGCCAACCCGAGGCTTTCCTTGGCCGATTCTTCCAGGAAGGAGCCGGTCCCTGCGCTGCATGCTTCATTCATGGCATAGTCGCTGGGGACCCCGTTGGTAATGTACGTGTACTTGGCATCCTGGCCTCCGATCTCGAAAATGGTATCCACTTCGGGATCGAAATGGACGGCCGCGGCCGCGTGAGCAATGATCTCATTGATTACTCCGTCCGTCAGTGCATGGAGTCCCGCGATTTGACGGCCCGAACCGGTGACGCCGAGCCCCACGATGTCGATGGGCACGTCGATTTGATCGGCCAGACTCCGGTACACGTTCCTGGATGCTCCCACCGGGTCGCCGTCGGTTCTGAGATAATCCGCAGCGAGGATTGCCTTGTCGCCGCAACGCAGGATAACTCCCTTGGTGGTGGTCGATCCCACGTCCAGGCCGAGGATGGTCCGGTCGCCGGGCTGCGCTTTGCCTCTCGGCCGTTCCTCGAACCGCACCATGTGGCGGAAATCGGACAAGGGCTTGAGGTGACCGAATGCGGAACCCTTTCTCTGGAACACGTGCTCGGGGCCGCGGTAGGGTTCCGTCTCATTCTCGAATGCCCAGATTGCCGCCCCCAGTGCCTCGAAATAGGGTGCTTCGTCCGGTATGTACAGATCCTCGATTTCTCGGCCGAGATAATGCACCATGGTTTGATTGCGGGATGATCCGCCGACCAGCATGACGGATTTCTTGGGGAGTTTTTTCAACAGTTCCACGATTTTTCCCGCCATCATCTTCGCGAGTCCCGAGACCACCTGATCCTTGGGTATGCCCTTGTTGAGTGCATGGGTGCAGTCGCTCTTGCAGAACACGGAACACCGTCCCGAGACCTTGTGGGGATGTTCGGAGACTCCCAGCCCGGCCACGTCGTCGAGAGTGATGTTCATCCGTCCGATCTGCTGGAGAAAGAACTCTCCGGTGCCGGAAGCGCACTTGTTTCCTGTCTGTATGCCTTGAATCTTCCCGTCTTCATCGAGGTGATAGACAAGAAAGGTCTCTCCTCCCGCACTGACCACCACCCGGTAGGCATCCCGGCCCTTCAGGACTCGGGCAACGGCGGTTTCCACGGCCTCGGGTTCGGATATGGTGGTTAAGCTGACGAAATTCCGAAATTTGCGTCCGGTTACGGCGATGGGGATTCCACGAGCGTCCGGGATTTGTTCCAGCGCATCGAGCATTGCTTTTCTGGGGTTACCCTCATGGGTTATCGTCGAGGTACTAATTGTCTCGAGGTTTTCCCCCTCTTTCCGCAAACGTACCATGCTTAGCGTGGACGCTCCCAAACACATACCCAGAGTTTCCATGGCGACACATCTCCCTATTCTTGCGGGGGCACTCTAACCGAGTGAGTATAACCATTCGGCATAGCGGAGGCAATGGCCGCAACCAATCAACCTCATTTGCCGGGTTTAAAGGCCGAGATCGCGCCGGGTTCCGACAGAATGTCACCGAGACCGGGAGATCCGGCATAAGTAACCGGCGTTCAATTCTTTCATCGCGGCGTTTTCTTATTGACAGGTCCCCCGGTATTGCGGTAGAGTGAGACCCGTTAAAACTTTTTCATTTTGTTGATTTTGGATTCTCTTTAATGAGGAGGGTGTGATGACCCTGAGATGTGGGAGGGTATGGTTATACGTTTTCGTGGTGGCGCTCGCCATAGCGCCGCTTACGGTCCTTGCCGGGGGACCGCCGTCTGCGGATCTCGCCCGTACGCAGGATCCCGGCACGCAGACGCCGCAGAGCGCGCCGCCGGCCACAGGCGGAACGGATGGGCAAGGATCACAAGGATACGGAATATCGGGTGGAGTCGGCTTCGCAAGTGTTGCAGGAGGGATCGGAACCTCGCCGCAACTGAACTTGGCATATACCGGCGAGAGACAGTTCGCCTGGTATACGAAGATTTATACTCCCTGGTTTTCCTTCGACGGTGCGAAGGATATCCGCCTCTCGGGAGAGTTGCTCTGGTTCAAATTCAAAGGACCCGATACATACGATGGTCAGGGTTATTCCTTGGTATCGGGGTTCAGCCTCTGGCACGACGATCACATTGAGACCACTCTCGATGCCCATTATTGGAGATTAAACGCCGATATGTCGATGGCGACGCTTGGTGCACTCCGGGTGGGCCCTCGGTTGCAGTACTTTATCTACAGCGATTTGTTCCGGATTCAAAATTTAACGCCCCCAAGGGAGGGTGTGAGCGAGGAAACCCGACACTACGGCATGCCGGGTATCGGCGTTTTCGCGTCCTTGGATCTCGGAAGCATGGCGCCCGGAGCTTCACTCGGCTTCAGTCCTCGGCTCAATCTGGCTGCCACGATGGGTAAGGGCAGCGGCATGCGCTATGACTCATGGGAGGCCGTCGCTGAAATCCTTGTCCGTCCGGGACAGATGGGGATCTCCTCGCTGCCGTTGCCGGGCATACTGCTTCAGGCCGGGTATATTTACATAAAGATCACCGAGACCAACGAGAGCATTGAACCTGTAGTGTTCCCCGGTGATCTGCTGAGAACCGACAGAGCCGATTATCACGTCAAGTATCCGTTGTTACGGGCAAGCATAAGCTTTTAGTCTCAGCCGGAGACAACAACCACGGGCGGCGCGCCTGTGTGCGCCCGCCGCCAAGGCTTCTCAAGACTGGGTTTGGGGCGCACCGGTGATTAGCGGGGCGCCCCCTACATACGGAAAGGCGCACAAGCCTATCCTCTTATCGGGCCTCCTAGAATCGGGGGCTTTTTTTTGTCCGAAACCCGGCGCAGCTGCTTTATCATAACGACGCGCATTGAAATTCGCTGTGATCCTAAGTGCCCTACGGCGTAAATACGGTCGCACAAGCTGAACCGTCATCCCGGCGTAGGCCGGGAACCAGTCTCTTCTTCCTGGACCCCGGCCTGCGCCGGGGAGACGGCGGGCAGCGACGCCCGCCCTTGAAGATGACGCGGGCATCCCGCGTTCCGCGGGACCCCACGAAACAGGTCTAAGGCTTCATGACAGTCCTTCGCAGCCCGGGCCTCCGTGCCCGGATATTGTTCTTGCCGGCACCCGAGCCGGCTGCGAGACGAAAATGTGTGACCGTATTTACGCCAACGAGGACTAAGTGTCTGTCCCAAGACAACCCTTGCAAGTAGCAATCGGGGGACTCGATTCCGAGTTTTGCGACGTCGCATGGCGCCGTTCGCAAAATCGGATCATGTCCCCCGATTGCCGGCGGCCCCCGCTGCCACACCACTAAACCGAGAGGCCCGAGGGATGATAGGCCTATTTTGTAACAGACCCTAAAGGTCCGTCCGCGAATAACCGTTGCGGCGAAACGGCGGTTGGTTTTCCGGTGGCCCCGGCATGTGAATCGTCACTCGACCTCGCCGGCCAAAATAAAGGCTGCCCAGTAGAACGGATGCTCGTAGCCGTCTGCTCGGACATCCCTGCGGGCCAGTCGCAACGCTTCCGCTTTTTGCTTTCCCGCCTTCAAATGCCGGAGGAAGCTCTCGACAAGTTTCACGGACGCTTCCTCCGCCACAGACCATACGCTCATGAGCACGGCCTTGGCTCCTGCATACTGAAATGCTCTCCCCAGGTTCACTACGCCTTCGCCGGCCAACTGTTCTCCCACACCGGTTTGACAGGCCGTGAGAGCCACAATGTCCGCGTTCAAACGGAGGTCCATCACCTCGGCCATTCGCAGATAGCCGTCCTCTCCTTGCGGCAGATCCACCATGGTAAGTGCCAACGTCGGCTCCTGGATGCCCGGGATGTCGGTTCCGTAGTAGCCGTGTGTCGCCATAACGACGGCGGCGTAGTCCTCGAGAGAATCATGAAAGATCATGTCCTTGCGGGCGCGAAAGCCCTCGTAAACCTCCGCACGTTTACCGTAAAGCGATCTGGCGGTATCTGCCAGTCGGCCGGTAAACGGCAGTCTGGGCCATTTCAGGCCTGATTCTCGTTGGACCGTCATGAGTGTGGGCGTGGCTTCTTCCAATATGCGCTTTCTCTTGCGCCCTGCGGCGCTGCTCACGCGCTCGTCGCTCGCGTCGAAAACCGGATCGGCAACGACAAGGATTCGACCGCCGGCTTGTCTGCTCTTGGAGAGGTTTCGGGCGAGGGTGAGGGCGGTCACGGAATGGTAGTAGCTGATCGGGTACAAGTCGCCAAAATACACGGGGTTCTTGTCCCGTGGGTTGTTTCCCTCCTCCCGGCCCCTCCCATCGCCCGGAACACGGACCGCGAGCATTTCGAACGGGAGAGAACCCAGACAATCGTCGGGTATGATGATGACGGGGTATCCGATCTGGTCTTCCGGCAAGACATCCGCCAGGAGGAGATCGAAAAGCCGGCGTGCAGTCCGTATGTCATGAGTGTTTCGCGACTCGGAAGCATCCAGCCCCTCCCAGTTCCGAAGGGGCTCCAGGAAACGCCGTATCGTGCTCCTCAATTCATGCCTCGGAACTTCCCTAAACGTGACGGCCTTCAACTCCTTACCCTTTACGGCATAGATCAACACACCCGAGTCCGTAACCAGGTACTCTATAATCAATTCCTTATCACTCACCGCGGACTTGTTCAACACAAGGGGCCTCGGGAAACGCATCTCATGGAAGAGCGGGCTTCGCTCCGCAAGATTTCCCTTAGCCTTCGCGAAATCCCGGTTCAAGAGGTTCTTTTCGCTTTCAAGTTCGGAGATGCCGCACATGGCAGTCCCCTTTTCACGGCAGGCAAAGATGGCCTTTTCGTTTGCGGCCATCCTGGTCTCAATGCTTTCCAGCCCCTTGACCAACTCACGGGAAATCCCGAAGTGTGTCTTGCCGACACGGAATCTGAGGTGGTCTGCGAAGGCCCGCGCCTTAGCGAGCTCCGATATTTCCAATGATTTCGTCCTGTCCCCCCTTTTCAGTAAAACTCTGGCCAGACCTTCGTAGGGAAGTATGTGCTTGATGCCGAGGATTTCCTCACCGTGGAGAAACGACCGCTGCATGCGCGGATCCAGTGTCTTTCGAATCTCTTCGGCAAAGTCGATAGCTTCCTGAAAAGACAGCGCGGCATCGTCCACTTTGTTGAGGGCCTCGAAACTGAGTCCGAGTCCCACATTCGCCAAGAAAGCGAATCGACGGTTTCCTCTTTCCCGCGACTGGGACCTGAGTCGTGAGAAGTGGGCAACCGCCAGGTCGGGACGCTGATATGAAAGCCATCTCCCCTTCACGTACTCGAGGAGCAACCTGTCAGCGAATGCTTCTGCGCCGAGTTCCCTTTCCGCCTCATCAATGTATTTCTTTGCCTCCTCCAGGTCCTTTTTCCGTCGAGCCTTCGGGGATTGCTCACTGAAGAGGACTCTCTCCGTCTGAATGGGGTTCTTGACCTCGGCCTTCCGAGCGAAGTTTCGGGGAATGGGCTTCATCAAAGGCTCTTGAGAAAGCCTGCTCATCTGTTGTGACGAGTCCTTCTGATCGGCATAGGCTTGAGCCTCCATGAAGGTGAGGGCCAGTTTGCAGAGAAGCTCCGTGGTGGGAGCCCCTATCTCCTTCCTTATATCCACCGCCCGGAGGAGATGGGACCGGGATTCGGGAATCTCACCGCGCCGGACGAGAATCCCTGCGATGTCGGCAAGAGTTATGCCCGTGAAGAAGCGGTCTCCGATTTCTTTTTGAATAGTAACCGCTTTGTCATATTCCCCTAAAGCCTTATCAAAAATACCGAAGTATTCGTAAAGATTTCCAAGACGCACAAGAGCCGTGCTCTCAAGCCTTCTGTTGCCTATCTTTCGGGCCGTGTCGATAGCCTGGCCCGAGTAACTAAGCGACTCGTTGAACGCCCCCCTGAACTTGGCCAGATTCGCTATGTTGTGGAAGGCCAATCCCATGGCCTCCGCGGACCCTGTTTCAGTCGCGAGTTGGAGCGATTGGCGGAAATGCTCCTCTGCCTGCACGTACTCGGCCCTGCCCAGGTACACGGCTCCAATATTGCCGGTAACCCTCGCCTCGAATGATTTGAGACCGATACGCTTTGCAATGCGGTCGGCCTTTGCCAGGTAATCCGCGGCCTTGGAATAGTCGCCCAGCTTATACTGAAGCTCCCCCAGGTTGTTCAGGGCATAGGCTTCAAGTCTGGGATTGGGAATGCGCATTCCCAATCCCAGAGCCTTTCCGTAGCACGAAGAAGCCTTTTCATATTCAGATGTTGCCTCGAAAAGCTTTCCAAGGCTGTTCAGAACTTGTCCGGACTTGCTCTCGTTTCCACTGTGGCCGAAGCTTCTCAATGCATCGTCATAGCTCTGCTCGGCCTTTTGGTATTCCTGGCGTTGGTAGTGAACAATACCGGCGACATTTGCCAAGTCGCCCCTCAGACCCGGCTCTCCACCGGGTGAGATGCATTGTTCGGCCCGACGCAGCGCATCGAAAGCCTCATTATAATCACCCACTTCGGCCTGAACCAATGCCGTGTTGCACAGGACGTTGAATAACTCCGTCTTCCGCGAATGCCTCGTGAAACATGATTCCGACCGGCGGTAGTCGGCCAACGCTTCCCTGCAATTCCCTTGGGCCGCGGCTATTCTTGCTTTGGTATAGTGAATTGTGGCAATCTCCTCCTGCTTATTCAGCTTTGCGTAAATGCGTTCCGCCCGTTCGAGGAGACTTCTTGCAGCGGCAAATTCAGATTGCTCCAACCGGCATCGTCCCAGATAGAACAACGCCGTGGCTCTACACACATCGCTGTTTCCGCAGGTCCCTTCCATTCGCTGAAAGGTTCGTGCGGCATCGGGAATAAGGCCCTTCTCGATCTGTTTCTGTCCGGTCTTCCAGAGCGCCTCCGGTGAGTCCGGACCGGCCGCCCCCGCCGGCAAGGTCGATGAGAGGTGAGCCGCGGCAAGCAATACAACCATTGTCCACGGATCGGCATGAACGGTCTTGGCACGGCCTTTCCGTCCCACTCTTTCAAGGTTGCCTTGCCGGCAGGTTTTGAGAAGCCCTCGTCCAACCGAGGTAATCATTGTCCTTAGGAATTCCATGGTATCCATATGGCGCTTCTTCCGGTTTGTATCGCTCCGACGTGCCGCGTCCTATTCCTCGCCTTCAGCCTTCTCCAATCGCGAAAACTCCACCCGCCTATTGAGTGCCCATCCCTCTTCACTCTCCTCCGGCGAAAACGGTTTGCCGGGTCCGTATCCTCTCGTGAACACCCTTGAGCCGTCCAGTCCGAAGTTCTCCACAAGGTAATCTTTTACGGCTTCGGCCCTCTGTTCCGACAGTCTGTTGTTTCTTTCCGGATCACCCCTTCTGTCCGTGTGCCCCTCTATCATGAGTCCGACTCCTGCACCGGAGGAAAAGGCGTCCTTGAGTGCCGGCCCCATTGTCTTCAGTTGCTCCAGCGACTCGGGCTTAACGGCAAAGGACCATTCGTCGAAGAGGATGTTGTTCAATTGGATGGTGTTCTTCATCTCGACTTTCCGACCGAAGCTCCCGGGAACGGGCGACATCAAAGGCTCTCTGAAGAGCTTGCGTACCTCATCTCCGGTGACGGATTTTCCGAGTTTGTAGGCCTCCATGAGCCTGATTGCCACATCGAGGAGCTTGCGGGCATCCTCGTCCTCTTTCAGCTTGAGGCCTTCCCGGTAGGCATTCACGGCCATACCGAACTGTCTTTCCTTGAGATACAGGTCGGCAAGGCGGAAATGGTACTTCTTGCGGTGATCCGGACACAGACGAATAACGCCCTCCAAAGCGAATATTACATCCTGCAGCTCTTCGTCACGCGTTTTGAGCCCTTCCAGCTTCTTGTCGGCAAGCCTTTCCAACCGGTCTCTCAGGTCGCCGGAGCAGCCTGGAGCGGAGGTTGCGAGCAACAGGCTTTCTTGCAGCTTCTCCCGGAGATACTCCAAGAACTCCCGCTTTTCTCCCTTGGACTTGAGCTTCTCCTCTATCGCCGCCACACAATCCTTGGCGGTTGCGGAATTCCTGCCGACAAGGTCTCCCAACGCAGAGGCGGGGGCATCTCGTTTCTGGAGAATTCCCACCGCTTCCCCATAGAATGCGTTCACCCTTTCCTTTGTACCGGCCCTTGCGGCATGGGTTGCGAATAGGAGCAACAGTGCGGCCGGCACGACATAGAGACTTCTTATCGTCACGTGTATTCACTCCCGGGTAATGCCGGCCGCAGCAGAACGGAAAGCCGGATTGATTCGTACGGTTCAGGACGCCTTAGTGCTTCGTTTCCGAATTACGATCGCACATTTTCGTCTCGTTGCCGGCTCGGGTGCCGGCAAGAACAAGAACAAGATCCGGGCACGGAGGCCCGGGCTACGGTAGGGGCGGACCTATGTGTCCGCCCGCATTTGGGCGCACACGCAGGTGCGCCCCTATCCCGCGGGACGCGGGATGGGTCCCTGCCCGCCGTCTCCTCGGCGCAGGCCGGGGTCCAGGAAGAAGAGACTGGTTCCCGGCCTACGCCGGGAAGACGGTTCAGCTTGTGCGACCGTATTTGTGCCATAGAACACTTGGCAGCTTCTTCCATCGGACTTGGGCAGCGAGATCCCGTTGCCGGCAGAGCGGGGAGTCGGCCTACCTCGATTCATGCCGGAACCAGACCGACTTCACGGCATCCAGAGATTCCGAGCTGATGGTCTGGGCGAATGATTCGAACGATTCCTCTTTGGAAGCCGGAACGGGTTCGGATTTAGCTCTTGTTTCCACCTTGCGGACAAGAGACTTGGTCGGCATCATGAGTCTTTCCAGGTTCTTCTTCAGTCCTGCGCCCGATTCCTTTGTACCCGCGCCGTTACCACTTTTCCTGGATTCTTCCAGCGCCACGTAAAGATTTTCCAACTTCGCGTTCTTACTTCGACTCGCCACCACGTAGATCTTCTCTTTTCCGAGGTGGTCGTCATGTCGCAGCCAGAGATCCCCGGCGGGAATCCAGTGGATCTTCCCGGGCTGCAAAGGATTCTCGATCTTGTTATCGGGGGCAACGAAGTCCTTGCCGGGAAAAAGTCTGTAGATTTCGCCGCTCGCCGCCTGCTGAAATACATAAACGTAAGCTCGCTGGGATGGCCGAAAACCTATCTGATAGTTCTGACCGGTATACATAGTGGAGCCGTTCTCGATGGTAACATCTCCGCACAGGGGATTGGAGCATTGCGGGGCGCCGGGTGCGGGATCGGTGCAGTTCGGATCGGTGCACCTGGGATCCTGAGCCGTGAACCAGACCTCAAGCTCAATGGGATTATCCAGCTTACCAAGCACCGACACCGGGAACGAGCCCACGACCTTTCCCTCGAACTGCGGATGCTGCACCCCGTTTGTCTCATCTTTCGTGGAATCGTATACATAATCATACGCTTCCCTCAGCGTCACCACTCCGTCCCGGTTGCCGTCGGCTTCTCCCTTGAGACCTTTGATGAGAAAATGAGTGAAAACGCTGTTCTCGAAGCCCGGTTTCTCCACGGAGTATTCATCCGGTTTACTCGAAGAAAGGATGGCTCGTCCCGAAGAGCGGCCGAATTCCCGCATAAACGCTTGTATGGAGGGCTCAAGGGCCTTCGTGGTATTCCGCGAAAAACCGCCTGCATGACACGAGTCCGCTATCAATACCACCCGATTCGCGTCCAACTTCTGCAGAAAGTCCAGACCGTTCATTTTCACCGCGGTGCCTTCAAGATTCTCGGGATCCGCTTCGTGAGTCAGAAAGAAGAAATCTCCCGGCTTCCTCGGATCGTCCGCGCCGTGTCCGCTGAAGAAAAGGATAACCGTGTCGTCCTTACCCGCCTTGCGCAACTCGTAGTAAAGCTGCTTAGTAACCTCGGTTTTAGTCGCTTCCTCGTTCAGCATCACTTTGACGTGAGTATCTTTGAACACGTCCTTCTGAGTCTTCAAGAACTCCGCAAAATCTCGGGCGTCCTTGTCTGAAACCGTCAACCTGGGGATTTTCGGATTCGAGTATTTCGCTACGCCTACCACAACCGCGTAGAGGTCTCCGGCGCCAACATCCGTAGCATCCGTTTCCTGGACCTGTCCGCGGCGCTCAAGAGATTTGGTCACGCCGGAAGATGATGCCGGAAGGCACAGCGCGAGAGCCAAAGCCGAAATCATCACGAGCCTCATCCTGAATTTGCCCTGATACCATGATGCCTGGAATGCCATGGCGTCCTCTCTTATGCTTTGTCGGTCCGGTTCGGCCCGATAACCTTCCGCCCTGCACGGCAAGATTCAAACGGCCCCCCGGACCTGACTGAAGAACCATCCGTTCGATATCGTCCACCAAACCCCCATGATTCGGGGATCACAACTGACCATGAAAGCCCCCGGGACTCAGAGCCGAAGACCGGGCAGAGCCCGGCGGATAGTCATTCCCAGGCAGGAGCCTGGGAACGAGAAGGAAACGCCGGTGCAATCCGGGGACACGATTCCGAGTTTTGCGAGGTCGCATGGCGCCGTTCGCAAAATCGGATCATGTCCCCGATTGCCGGCGGCCGCCTGTGGCCGCCTGTGGCCGCCTGTGGCCGCCCGGGTAGGCACGGGGGCCTACCCCTACGAGAACGAGAAGGAAGAGGACTTTCAGGTAAACATCCATGACTGTCGGTCACAACTGAGCATGAAAATCCCCCGGTGTTCCGGGCCGAAGACCGGGCAGAGCCCGACGGATAGTCATTCCCAGGCAGGAGCCTGGGAACGAGGGGAGGGGTATTTTCAGACAAACATCCATGACTGTCGGTCACAACTGAGCATGAAAATCCCCCGGTGTTCCGTGTCCAAGTTCCCCCCTCAGAAAAAGGGGGGTTAGGGGGGATTTCCAGACAAAC
>JAZDHD010000224.1:0-9425 GCA_043806215.1 Pseudomonadota bacterium
TGTCGGATTGATACAGTCATATCAACACTTGGGACCCTCGCGCTGTGAACGCTGCTACACGGGTACCCAATAGAGGAAAGGTCCAAAATGTGGAAGATAATGACATGTAGGTGTCCAGAGGAATCGAATCCGGACATATTGAAGAAGGCTAAGGAACTCTTTGGTAACCCACATCCCTCGATATACGGTTTCCCTGAGTATGAGTGGGAAAATGGCGGTACTGGCAAAGCGGACACGGATAACGATGGAGTCCGGGAAATAGACTGTAGCCACCTCCCGTGGGAAGCAATTAAGGCCGCGTTGCCAAATGAATGCAGAGTTGAGATCCCGATAACAGTGAGGAATGTCATCTCTTCCCCCGTGATAGACATGGCCCCACTCTCAACTGATCATCTCATCTCTGCTAAGGGAGACAGATCATGCTACGATTCGTTCGTGTGCTTGAAATGATTGTTGGTGTTGCCGTGACGGTTATCTTTTCGATTAGCTGCTCCTTTGCCAACGACGTACCATCGCCGTTAGCGGCCGTCCCAATCTACAAGGCCATCATGATTGCTTGGACTGACAATTTCGATATCGTGGTCGTGCTATTTCTTAGCAGTTTTCTTACCACGGTAATAGTCGAATACTTTGTGATCGTGTGCTTTCTCCGACACGAAAACAAGGCCAGACTGGAGATCCTCTTCTGGGTCTTCTCTATCAACGTGCTCACTAACCCAGCTTCCCAGCTCGCAGCCTTGACCTTAACGTTACACGCATTGAATACCGGTTCGGAGACGATCGCGTGGGGAATGTTATGTGTCGTGGAACTTGTGGCAATAGCGGTAGAGTGCGTCTTGATGCTGTGGGCATTGCGTCGGCTGTACTATGGTGGAATCATGAGTGAACCAGTTACCGTCAAACGGACGATCTCTATGGTGGTCACAGCAAACGTGTTGAGTTTCAGCTTTGGATGGATCGCCAAATTGTTCTGGCTCTCACCACCCGCCTAGCTCCACCGGATCGCACCAAACTCGGTTGAAAGGAGAAGAAAAGAAATGGGAAAACTTACATGTGACTGCCCCCAATCACCAAACCGCAAGATACTTGATACCGCAAAGGGTATCTCCGTACCGCAGCCGACTGCATAGTCGGAAATCGTGATGAATGAACCGGGAGAAAGTTGTGTCTGAGACTACGTTTTTCACTCAGGAGGACGCCTGATGAAGAGATACACACAATGCATGCAAACGATGGTCGTAACCTTCCTCGCCCTGATTTCCAGCGTGCCCCCGTCTCTTGCAGATGGGGGACCACCGGTACCATTCTATCGCGAGTTTCTCGCGGCCCCCGCCGTTGGCACTTTGGTTTACTTGACGATTGCGAACTTCCTTGTCACAGTGCTGGTTGAATACGTTGTTGTCTATTGCTTCCTCGGCCGGCCAGTTAAGGCCAGGGGAAAAATCTTTGTTTGGGTCCTGTTGGCAAATTTCATAACTAACCCGGCCGCTCAGCTAGGCATGGTGTTCCTCGCAGATCCTGCGCTGCTTGGGTCGAACACACTGTCCTGGGCAATGATCGGCACCATCGAGATGATGGCGGTAATCGTAGAGTTCGCTTTCTTCAGATGGGTAGTGGGGCGTTTGCATCGTAGAAGCGTAATCAAAGAAGCAGTCACTGCATTAGGCACCTTCGCCATGGCTCTTGCGGCTAATTCGGTGAGCTTTGTGATAGTAGGGGCCGGTACGGTATTGATAGGATTAGTCATAGTCAATCTGTTGTCGTAGACAGGCTAAACAAGTAGGGACTTCCCGGTACACCATACTTAATTGTTGATTGAAGGGGCAGGCGGAGTATAGAGTGGGATATGGCACAGATTGCACGAGTGGTTATTCCGGGCTATCCGCATCCTGTCACGCAAAGAGGGAACCGCAGCCGGCCGACCTTCTTCTGCCGGGAGGACTACCGTGCGTGTATCGACCTGATGTCCGAGTGGTGCACAAAGCATGGAGTGGACATCCGGGCGTACTGTCTGACGACTAATCACGTGCACCTGATCGCTGTGCCGGCTTCTTCCCAATCATTGGCACTCGGGATTGGTGAAGCTCATCGAAGGCACACCCCTCGGATCAAGTACCGAGAAGGGCGGCGTGGCCGGCTCCGGCAGGGTCGGTTCGCATCCTATGTGCCGGCAGAGACGCATCTTCTTGCGGCGGCGAGGTACATAGAAATGGACCCGGTTCGGGCTCGCATGGCACGACATAGGGGTCAAGTCTGGTTTTGTGGCATTTCTGTTTTGGCAAATTCCGGAAATTCCTAGTACACGACGCTTAATTATTGATGTGAAGGGGCAGGCGGAGTATAGAGTGGGATATGGCACAGATTGCACGAGTGGTTATTCCGGGCTGTCCGCATCATGTCACGCAAAGAGGGAACCGCAGCCGGCCGACCTTCTTCTGCCGGGAGGACTACCGTGCGTATATCGACCTGATGTCCGAGTGGTGCACAAAAAGCATGGAGTGGACATCCGGGCGTACTTTCTGATGACTAATCACGTGCACCTGATCGCAGTGCCGGCTTCTTCGCAAGCATTGGCACTCGGGATTGGTGAAGCTCATCGAAGGTACACCCGTCGGATCAAGTACCGAGAAGGGTGGCGTGGCCGGCTCGGGCAGGGTCGGTTCGCATTCTATGTGCCGGCAAATACGCATCTTCTTGCGGCGGCGAGGTACATAGAAATGAACCCGGTTCGGGCTCGCATGGTACCAGATCCTGCGCGATACCCTCGGAGCACTGCCTCAGCTCACATCGCAGCATCAACGATGACTTGGTCAACGTGGAGAAGATGACCGGCCGGATGCTCAGAAGAGAGAAACCGGGACCAAAGAACAAGCACAAGAGCAAGGGCAATTAGGTATGGTGTACCCGGAACTCCCTGGTGTACCCGGAACTCCCGCTTTATAAAGCCGTGCCGCCAAAGACCCATCGAAGAACGCGGAGGTACTTTTCTGAGCCGGCGGAACGGGAGGGGGTGGGAAGAATCAGGAAGAGAAATCGACCACCAAGGCACAAAGGCACCAAGGGGACAGAACCAAGATGACGGAAGGCAGAATTCACGGACACGCGCCTTGGGCTTTCTCCCGGGCCACGGAAAGGCAGATCCCAACACCCGGCCTTCGACAGTTCTTGCATTCGTTGTCTTCTTGGAGTCTTGGAGTCTTGGTGGTGAAAATCTCTTCTCTTGGATCTTTGAATCTGTGTGAATCGGTGTAATCTGTGGATAAACCTCTTCTCTTCGTTGGTGACTTGGTGGTTGGTTTTCCCTTTCCGGAAGACGACCGGCAGGATGCCGGTCCTACTGAAGAGGGTGGCTCCCTTAGCAATCCGGGGACACGATTCCGAGTTTTGCGAGGTCGCATGGCTCCACTCGCAAAATCGGATCATGTCCCCGATTGCCGTCGTCGCGGCTTCAGTAGCGTCCCGGCGTCCCTGCCGGGCGTCTCCCCGGCGAAGGCCGGGGTCCAGGATCCACAAGGGCACGGCACGCCGTGCCCCTACAAGGAATTTGCATTCTTGGATTTCTTGGTGCCTTGGAGTCTTGGTGGTTGGTCTTTCTTCTCTTCGCCTTTGAATCTGTGTGAATCGGCAAAATCTGTGGATAGCTTCTTCTCTTTCTTGCCGGCTTGGTGGCTCATTCATTCTTCTTCGCGGTGGACCTTTACCCCTTTTGGGCGGTGCCCCTTCATGACAATTTACGCGTGAGTTCGGAAATCGTTTCCAGAATCTTGTCCATGAAGGCCTCTGCTTCGTCCCGGGTGAACAAGCTCGCCGCGGTCGCCATCACCAGATTCAGTCTGTTGAGATAGACGTATACGATGAGCGTCAGCGGCGTACTGGAGAGCAGTTTGTAGCCCACACCGTGAATCTCGGTCACTTCCGTTTCATTGACGCGGAGGAGGTAGGAATTGTCGGTTGACTTGCCGTCCACAAGGATCGGCCAGACAACGCCCAGCATGGTCACTGAGATGGAGAATTGATGCTTTTGAATCACATGGTGAACGAGTCGCCTCCGCGCCGCGTACGGCAAGAACCGCAGGATGTCGGTCATTGTCGATATGTTCCCCCTGACCTCCAGGTCCCCGTGTTTGCGGAGCTTTCTCGTTCTCGCAGCCGATACGCTGCGTGCAAACTCCCGCACGTCCAGCCTTTCATCAGGTTCAGACCGGAAAAACAGAACGCTCGTCGTATTCGGAGCCTGCAATCCCTCATACTTCCCCTGCATGTTCACCGTCATGGCCGTGGTGATAAGTCCCCGCGCCGTGTTCCGGTCGAGATTCCATTTGTCCAAGGCCAGGTTTGCCGCGACCACCAGAAGATCCACCGGGCGGATTTCAGCCCTTGTGCACGACAGGTTGATCTGTTCCGTATCGTGGGACGAGAGCGTTCTTTTCACATGGTACTGACCCGGGTCGCCCTTTTTGCCGTGGCCTACGGGTAATGTCGGCTTTGCCGTCAAGGCGCGGACCGCGGCCGCCGAGCTTTTGACGGAGTCCGACCAGTTCCTGGTCCCAGGGTGTGCTTTGCTTTTCCGGGAGGTGGACAAGGAAAGTGTCGGCGGGGTTGAATCCGGTTTGACGCCGGTCATGATCTCAAGATACTTCAGGGCGACGTGTTTTCCGAACTCCGACGCCACCGCCGCATCGGCCGCGACGTGATGAATGACCGGAGCCAGCACGTGATGAACGTCCGAGAAACTCACGACGTGAAATTCTCCCGGCAACTCTTCAAAAAGATCCCAATCACGTTCCAAATCCGTCTCTATGGTCCGGAGGAATTCATCGATGACCGGTGTCGAAGGGTCTTTGCCCGATACCTTCCGGATCTTGACCGGGAATTGCAGATCCGGTCTTGGATGCCAGGCCAGGTAGTATCTTCCTCTCAGCCTGGTTTCCCGGAGGCAGCACCCTAACTGGGGAAAGTCATTGACCGCGGCGGCGACCGCACGCCTCAATGCGTCCACATCCAACGGACCGCTCACCTCGGCCCCGGTGACTACCAGGTTTCTTGTGTTACCCAGGGTAGACAGTGCCACCATTTCGGAAGCTTCATTGAGTAGTTGGTGACCATGGGGCATTCTCGTCTCCTCGGCTTCGTATTCACGGATACTCTGACACGTAAAGGAGGCCTTGACAAGATAGTAATACGAAGTATTATCAAAGGATATCGACAAATCCTTTCAGTTGCGGCCAATTGCCGGCAACGACCGAGGTCCTGATCATGTCCGACGAGAGACAAAAGGTCATCACGTTCAAAGTACCCGAGGCACTTGAAGAGGCGATGAAGGGAATCCCCAATCGATCCGAATTCATCCGGAATGCAATACTATCCGCGCTCGATCATCTGTGCCCTCTGTGCAAGGGAAGCGGGATCCTGCTTCCCAATCAGCAGAAACACTGGGCCCAGTTCACGAGGGATCACGCCGTGGAGGAGTGCGGTGAGTGCAAAGCAGTCCATCTGGTCTGCAAATGCGGCCCCGAGAGCGATCTGCACTCATGAATTGAGACGAGCCCGTAATAGGCCGTGCCCGAGCCTTCCCCGGCCCATTTGGCGGAACCGTTACGAAAGAACTACGACGAACATTGAGGAATCAACCATGGAGAGACATCCGGCAATTGTCCTGGAGAATGTGTCGTTCTCCTACAACAGACACCCGGTAATTGAAAACGCAAGCTTGGCCCTGCATGAGCATCAATTGGCAGCCATCGTGGGGCCCAACGGCGGTGGAAAGACCACTTTGCTGAAACTTGTTCTGGGGCTCCTCACCCCGTCGAGCGGATCGGTCCGCGTCTTGGGGAAGCCGGCCAAGGAGGCCGGACCCTTGGTGGGATACATGCCCCAACATGCGCACCTGGATCCCAAGTTCCCCATTTGCGTGATGGATGTCGTACTGATGGGACGCATAGGTCACTCGCTCCCGTTCTGGTCTTACTCGAAGACGGACAAGGCCGTGGCCGAGAGGTTGCTCCGCGACCTGCACATGTGGGAGTACCGGAAGACTCATTTTTCGGAACTATCCGGCGGGCAACGGCAGAGAGTGCTCATTGCACGGGCCTTGGCAGCCGAACCGGAGTTGTTGTTGCTCGACGAACCGACGGCAGGCCTTGATTTTGTCTTCGAGTCGGAGCTTTCCGGGATTCTCGTGGGGTTGAGCGACCGCCTGACCGTGGTCCTGGTGTCGCACGATCTGGGTTTCGTGTCGAAATACGTCGACGCAGTGGTCTGCGTCAACCGCAAAGTCCTCATGCATCCCACTTCGGAAGTCACGGGAACCGTCGTCAATGAGCTCTATGGAGGTTCGGTGAAGATGGTCAGACATGACCTCGTCGGTTCGGGAGGGATTAAGAGTTGCATGAATTCATAATCGATCTTCAGAGCCACGGGTTCCTGCAATATGCGCTCGCGGCGGGAGTCCTCGCAAGCTTCTCGGCAGGGGTCGTGGGGACATTCGTGGTGGTGAGAAGGATCAGCTATGTCGCCGGGGGGATAGCCCACACGGTACTGGCGGGATTGGGCGCAGCGCTTTACCTCGGAAAGGCCGGGTACTGGCCCGGCTTGGACCCGCTGTACGGTGCCGTGGTTGCCGCTCTTATCGCCGCCGTGGTTATCGGCATGGTGAGCATCCACGCGAAGGAGAGGGAGGATACCGTTATCGGGGCATTATGGGCCGTGGGGATGGCGGTCGGCATTCTCTTCATTTCCCGGACTCCCGGGTATAACACGGACTTGATGAGCTATCTCTTCGGTAATATTCTGATGGTTTCTCGGCAGGATCTATGGGTTATTCTGTCGCTCGACGTTCTCGTCCTCTGTTTCACGGTTCTTTTCTACAACCAGTTTGTTGCCGTGTGCTTCGATAGTGAATTCGCTCAACTGCGCGGGCTGAGGGTTCAGGTGTTCTACATTCTGCTGCTGTGTCTCACGGCTCTCACGGTGGTCGCACTCACCACTGCCGTCGGCATCGTGTTGGTCATCGCGCTGTTGACACTTCCCGCGGCCATTTCCGGCGCGTACTGCAGGAGCATGCGGTCCATGATGATCGTCTCGGCACTGCTGTGCATATTCTTCACCGTTTCCGGTCTCGTACTGAGCTACAAGCACGACTATCCGGCCGGTGCGGTGACGATTCTGGTCGCAGGGACGGTATATTTGGGGGTGATGGTGCTCAGGAGTTTGAGGATTCGTTTCTTTGTCCGCGGATAGGGAAGTCGGCGATCTGCACGCTTGGTGCCCTGTGGCGTAAATACGGTCGCACATTCTCAACCTCTTGAGATTGCCGTGCCCTCCCAAAGCCTCGGGCTCGCAATGACATGGTTCAGCGTGGTGCCGTGACCGAAATCGCGTGCAACCACGAGATGTCATTGCGAGGAGCGCAGTCCCGCGCAGAACGCGGGAAAGCTATCTCAGCTCGATAAATCCGTGACCGTATTTGCGCCGCGGAGCACTCAGTGCCGTGTTTCACTATGCCCCATGATCGGGCGATCACGACTGAGCATGAAAATCCCCCAGTGGGACAGGCGTCTCGCCTGTCAATGACGCGCAAGAGGCCCGCCCACCAAGGCCGGGCTCACATTCGACAACAGCATTGTCGCGTTGTATCTTATAATGTTCTTGAGTCTCCTGTATCCTTCGGTAATCACGAAAGGCTGTCCGCGATCCTCTTGCTCATACAGGAGGTAGTCACCGTAGAACGAATGACTCGTCGTATCGTGATGAGCATGCGAGCAGTCCAGCGAAAAGCTCTGGGCGGCCCTCACCGCAACTGCTCCCGGCACTACGTTGGTTCCCACATCGAACAGCCGCTTGATCTCCCTCCGAAGCGTATGATCGCCGAGCTTGGACACGGTGATACGGTTCATATTCTTGAATAAAGGGCCGTAGATTATTGTGCAGAAACCCCTGTGTGCCCAAGGGGTTCATGCGGGGCCAATGCGACTATCGGGTATAGGACGTCGGATACCGGGTCGTGTCTTTGAAGGAAACTTAAAGAAGCGTCTTTGGAAGTATAATGCGACATTCACCAAGAGGATCAGCACCGGCACTTCTACCAGAGGGCCTATGACGGCAGCAAAGGCGGCACCGGAGTTTATGCCGAAAACCGCCACCGCGACGGCAATGGCCAGCTCAAAATTATTGCTTGCCGCCGTGAAGGACAGAGTCGCAGATTTGGAGTAATCACCACTGACCTTGGCCGACATCCAGAAGCTCACGAAGAACATTACAACAAAGTATATGAGCAGGGGAACGGCTATGCGGAGGACATCCAGAGGAATCTGCACTATCAGTTTGCCCTTCAAGCTGAACATGACCACAATAGTGAACAGCAGTGCAATGAGCGTGATAGGACTGATCTTGGGAATGAACTTGTTTTCGTACCAAGATTTCCCCATCCGCTTGATCAACGAGAATCGGGTAATAATCCCGGCGATGAAAGGAATGCCCAGGTAAATGAATACGCTTTCCGCGATCTGGCCGATGGTGACCTTGACAATGCTTCCACTGAGGCCGAAGAACGGCGGAAGTACCGTAATGAAGAACCACGCATACACGCTGAAAAAAAGAACCTGAAAAATGCTGTTGAAGGCAACCAAACCCGCGCAATACTCTGTGTCGCCCTTTGCCAACTCGTTCCAGACGATCACCATGGCTATGCACCGAGCCAACCCGATCATGATCAATCCGACCATGTACTCCGGATGATTAGAAAGAAACGCGATCGCCAGGAAAAACATCAGAATGGGACCGACAATCCAGTTCTGAACCAGAGACAGGCCCAACACCTTCCAATCGCGAAATACATCGCCCAATTCCTCGTACTTTACTTTGGCAAGCGGCGGATACATCATCAGAATTAAGCCGATGGCGATGGGCACATTGGTTGTACCAACCTGGAAGTAGCCAATAGCGGATTCCACACCAGGTATAAAGTATCCTGCTCCGACCCCCGCCGCCATGGCGAGGAAAATCCACAACGTCAGGTAACGGTCGAGAAATGAGAGCCTTTTCATGAGAGCTTCCGTTTCGGACATGCGAGTCTTACTCCTTTCGGTTCTGATTTTATTGCATTTTATTGCAGGCAACGCGCGTGACTCATTGCAGAGCTTCCATAACGATCCGGAGCTTCTTCACCCTCCCCGGCATACCCCGACCGACGGCATTTCTCCTTAGTCCCGTTCCTCACGGCCCTTACAGTCGCGGCAGTCCATCACTTCCCAGCCGCCCAGTTCGTGACATTCTTCCGGAGTCTTCAAGTCGCACTTGACGACCTTCGGATTGCAGGTGCAGGAAGGACGGCAGCACGGTATCTTGGCTTCCCGGGAGTAAAGGCCGATCTCGCCGGCGAAGAATGCGGTCACGATAACGAGGAAAATCAAGATCTTTTTCATATA
>JAZDHD010000225.1:0-6894 GCA_043806215.1 Pseudomonadota bacterium
GGCGCTTTGCGGCGCGAACAAAGGCGCTGGAGCGGATTAGTATGCGTCTCACGACAGTATCTCTTTCATGAGATCCTCGACCGTGGTGGGAGCACATTGACCGTGCGCGAATTCGGCTCGAGCCTCTTGAATATCCTGAGCCAAACGCTTTCGGCCCTGTTCTGCCAGGCGGTGTCCGACGATATCGAGCAAGGCTTCCTGTTCGTCCGGGGACAGCTTACCCACCGCTTCCAAGACATCTCCAAAGGATGTTGCATTCTCCATGATTTCTCTCCTGCACTATTATGTCTCAAATTCTTCGCAAGCCGACAAGGTTTTCTTGAGAAACTGGAGAGTATTTAGCGCTTCCATTTCCTTCCACGGACCGGGATGCTTCCGGATTTCACTGAAGGTCTTTCCGAGCCCGAAGATCGGAAGTTGACAAGACGCACTGAGCGGTCTACATTCAATCGTCGTGGGAGATGGTTCTCCTGGTCCAATCGGCTTGTACCAGGAGGGAGGCCGGTAGTTGGATGCAATTCGAGTGGGACCCGCAGAAAGCCAACCGGAACAACAAGAAGCATGGGGTGTCTTTTGAGGAAGCGGTTACCGTGTTCTACGATCCACTGTCGGCATCCTTTGACGACCCGGATCATTCGGTGGGCGAGCAGCGCTGCGTCACCATAGGTCACTCTGCAGGCGATCGCTTGCTGGTTGTTTCACATTCCGATAGAGGCGAAGTCCTGCGGGTCATCAGTGCGCGACCGGCGACCCCGCACGAGAGGAAACGACATGAAGGACAGATCCCCAGGATCCGCTGATGAATTGCGGCCCGAGTATAGGTTCGACTACTCGGAATCCGTACGGGGGAAGTATTACAAGCGCCTGATGGAGGAAGGGGCCAACGTCGTGGTTCTTGATCCGGACATTGCCGCGGTTTTCCGAGACTCTGCCTCAGTGAATGAAGCCCTGCGGTCACTTCTTGACTTCACACGCTCCACGCAGCACCTGACCGAGCGATCCGGCCGCGTCCGCAAGGGCCGGGTGGAAGGCGACTTGCCGAGCGGCTCGGAAGAGGCTTCGCCTAATCCTTAGCAGACAGTTGCGCAAGTCGGCAGGGTCCGGAGTGCGGGTGGTGCGGGCCTTGCCTAGCGGAATTCGGTGGACACACCATTGTGTTTCACAGAGGGCGCTTTCGGCGCCGCCCGGGTTCTCCCTTGCTCAGATGCCGGCCGGTCAACCTCTCAACGGTTGTTACAGAAGTTCCATCGAGTGAACCCCACGCTTCATGACATGATGCGGATAGCGGATAGCGGGGGATCACCATGCCTCACAGACGGCCATAGAGTCATGCCATGAGAGAGCGGCCCCCTTGTCAACGAAATCAGGATTGTGTCCCCCGAATTCCCAGTTTCTCAGTTTTTTGAGGGCGTCCCACATTTGGCGATGTTCGGGGGAAACTATTGTTGATTGCTGAGTCTGCAGTCCGGCCGGGTCTTATGAACGTCCGGAATCCTGGTTGTCACTATTCCGGGAAAGAGTTATGGTGGAATCAGATCGATGCTGATTGACGTGAGGTCCGCGATGCCTACACAGGTTACCATAGAGCTTCCCGAAGGGGCATTCTCAGCCCTCAGAAGGACTCCGGAAGAATTCGTTAAGGAGATGCGACTGGCTGCGGCCGTCAAGTGGTATGAGCTTGGACTGATTTCTCAATCCAAAGCGGCTGAGCTGGCCGGGTTGAGCAGAACGGAATTCATCTCCTCCTTGTCTCGTTTCAAGGTGTCGCCATTCCAAGAAACACCGGAAGATCTGGAGAAGGAATTCAAGCGTGACTAGCCGTCTGACATGGTCAACTTCTGAACGAATGAGTCAAATTTTTTTTAGGCAGCCATTTTGCGGTGTACTGCCTGGCTAATAAGATTGTCGAGCTGTTCGTCGACTCGCTGTAAAGCAGCGAGAAGACCGGGCGGTAGTGCCGCTGGGGATTGAGTGAACGCGGTGACTGCGGGACGGAAAACCCTCGCTTCGAGTCGGGAGAAGAGTCGAGCAACCTTCCAGCCGTACGGCGTAAGAAAGTACCAGACCACTGGCCTGTAACTCCGCGGACATCTGATTGGACTTTGCTTCCATTGCGCCGTGTATGTCTATGCGATAGACCTTGCGGGGCTTTACGGCAGGCCGGTCCACGCCCTCCGAACCCTCTCGGTCGATCTGCAGTAGTGTGTCTCGAATGAACTTCGTGGCATCGGCGATCTCTCGATCACTCTCGTTCCATATGTTCTGAATGAAAAAGAAGTTATCGTAATAATCGCGAACCAGCCTAAGAAATGTGACCTCGGAAGCAGTCAGCGGAGGCGCATTCCAGTCATTGGGCTGGTCAGTCGCTCGACAAAGGGGGAGCCACGTAATCATGGTGAAGGAAGGGGAAATCGCCACGCTATCAGTTCCGGATCACAAAGAAGTGGCTCCGGGCACGCTTCGCAGCTTGGTTCGTGCAGCCAACCTTACGATGGATCAGTTTATTGGGGCTATTGAATGACCTGGACTTCCGCGAACACAATACGTTTTTTCACAAGGCCGTTTTCATGGCTCTCCGGCTCGTCCCCATTCAGCCGATGCGATTCTCGGTCATGAAACAAGAAGAAGTCCTTGCAGGCAATCTATCTCACGATTTCGGACTGGGGATCTTCAGGCTCCGATAGACAAGATGAGATTCGACAGGGGAGAGACGGGAATCAAGGCGGGGGAGGGGGGATGGGGGTGGTCCCGGATTCGGGTTTAGGTCGGTGGAGAATTAGGTATGGTGTACCCGGAAGTCCCGCGACCTCGATTCTCGCCGGTCGTCAACGTTTACGAGGACCAGAACTCGCTGCGTGGAAGTCCCGACTGTCGGATTATGGACTGGAGCGTACCGATGCTCAGTTCGTGGTGGTCAGGCACGGGGATCGTGACAGTCGTGTCCGATTCCCTTTTCTGCATGACCACGTGACTCCCTCGACGCCGCACTTCAACGAAGCCGTGCTTAACAAGGATTGCGCACACGTCGCGACCCGAAATAACCGGTGCCTTAGCCAACGGCTACCTCCACCTGCGTAACGTACACTTCTTCGCGCAGACGCTCCTTTACTTCTTCGTCGGAAGCGGTCTCGAAGAACAGCTCGAGAGCTTCGCGAAGGTTTTCCCGGGCTTGTTCCACCGAATTTCCTTGGCTGGCAATGTCCAACTCCGGACAGAGGGCCACATACCAGTCGTCTTCCCGTTCTATTATGGCAGTAAGTTGTCTTCTCATATCGGCCTCTTATGGTACTCCAGGACTTCTCAAAAGGATATTCTGCGGTCGGACCCCATTTTAGCACAGTTGGCGCAGGACACCGAATGCTTCTGACCTGCCGCTGTTCACTGCACGGATCACGGTTCGAATCCGAAACCCACCGTCTACGACCTTCGGCACTGCCGGTTCGCGAATGCCGTGCGGAGCGGAGTTCCCGGATACATAGCCGATGGGATTCTCGGTCATGAAACAAGAAAAGGCCTTTGCAGGCGCTCTATCTCACGATTTCGGACGAGAGTCTTCTGGCGGCGGTCAAGGCTAAGAGGTGAGAGCGACAAGACAACAAAACCTTGGCGGCTGATCGCTAATCGGCAGGACGCTCCGTCATGCCCTTCAGGGCTCCTTGGGAGACGCCCATCACGGTAATTTTCTTGTCCGGATTTATGGCAAGAGCCCTTCCTTCCAGGCTCCGCATTTCCACAAAGGCGGTAGGGGATCCGTGTATAATGTCCAAAAGGCATCGTTCCAGTAACTCAGCAAGATTCTCGACGGTTATCTCTTTGTTCATTCCAGATCATACCCCTGTTCGGAGTCTTCCTCCGTGGTTTCAGCCTCACGCATGGCTACAAGAGTGGAAGGGTATCAGCTTTAACGCAAGCGCCCAAGGACAAGCCGGCTTGCCTGATGGCATTCTTAATCCTGTCAGATGACACACCTGTCGAATGCGCGTAATTTTGGGCTGGGCCATTGAGAGTTGACATTGACCCGACTCGCCGGGAACCAGTCGATTGGCGGTTTGCTTCTTCGTCTTTGGCACGGTGTATCTTGACCATCACCTGTGCGAGTTCATACAGAGCCTTTTCGCAATCCGATCCAGGACATCACAGGCCGGTCGTGCTCGGGTTGGATATCGACGATATTCGGCAAGACGCTCTTCAGCGACTGCGCTGTGTGCTCGATTTTGTCGGCCAAGACGTGCAGCGCCAATGCCTGGACACGACTGATAGCCTGCTGGGCCGTGTCACCGTAGGCAAGGACGCCCGGAAGCTCCAGCACCTCGGCCAGCCAACGTCCGTCATTCTCTTGCTCGTGTTCGATGGTAAAGGTCATAATTCTGTCCCTGATAGACGTTGCTCGGTATCGGATAGCAGACGTGATTGATCCGTTTTATCCTAGAATTAGCATATTCAATCCGTTCACGCCGGGCAAGAGAATAATACTTGCGGAATTTTTCCGGACTACGTTGTCACGTTTGCGGTCGTACAAGGAGCGTCGCGGGAAACGCATATTCATTCTCAAGACCCTTCTGCTGACACGATGAAGTTCTATAGAGGCGAGACGGAGATACGGGTGAGCAGGTCAAGGTCTGCATAGCGGCTGGACGCGGCACCGCCGGAATCCTTGGATTAAGGATGGTGTCCCCAGATCTCCTCGGAAAATCGTATGCGGGACGTGGTACGAGGATTATCTCAGGACTCGAAATAGTTCACTCACAGCGATCTCGAATCCTGGGACAACATCCTCCCCGGTGAGGATCTCGGTAACTGTTGTCTCGGAACCATCGGGCCGCAGGATCGTCACGCTTCGAGTATCGGGAGCAATGAGCCATACGAGTTTACAGCCGCTCTCGAAGTACTCGAGGGCCTTCTTCTTCATTGCGGGGATCGTGTTTGACGGAGAAAGAACCTCTACAGCCAAATCAGGGGCTCCCTTCAGAAAGCCGTCGACATCTTGCTCCAGTTCATCAAAGCGTGTCCGAGACACGAAAGAGACATCGGGAGACCTGAGATTGCCGCTCTTCATCCAACAACTGAGACTTGAGCCTCCAACATAACCGAGATCATGATCTTCAACGAATTGCCCGAGTCTGATAATCAAACGACTCCCAATAACTTCATGTTTGAAAGTTGCGCCAGGCGTCACGACAAGCTCTCCTTCAATGATTTCATACTTTCCCGGTATGTCGGGGAGAGACATCAACTCGGCTTCTGTCCAGACTTTATGTTCATGTTCAGTTGCAGGTTCCATGATAGGGACCTCCTTGGTGGTTACAATCATAATATCGCCACGCCTTCCACGGCGTCAACCCTATGAGAGCCCCATACGGCTCGTTTCCGGCTATCTTTCACCATTACTTCGCGGACCGCTCAGCGGGCAGTGTGCTGCGTCCTGGGGACCTTCCGGGTCGTCCTCAACCCCGAGGGCGGCATCCCTCACGAGGACTCCCTGACACGATGCCGGCGAACGGCGGCGGAAGCCGTGGGCTTCGATCCCAAACCAACCGTCCACGACCTCCGGCACTGTTGGTTCACAAATGCCGTGCGTAGCAGGGTCTATCCGCACATTGCCGACGCCGTCTTGGGACACGGGGACAAGAAGAAATCCCTACAGAGTCTTTGCATGACCATCAGCGACGACGATCTGATCAAGGCCATTGACATGATGAAGTTCGATATAGGTGAGACGGAGATAACGGTGAGCAGGTCAAGGTCTGCATAGCGGCTGGACGCGGCACCGCCGGAATCCTTGGATTAAGGATGGTGTCCCCAGATCTACCCGAGTTCACGGCGCATCGTGCCCCATTTTGCTCACGCGGCCCGCACGGATGTCCTCGCGGACTTTCTTTGCGAGCTTGGCAAGTTGCGGTTGAGTGGCAGCGAAGGTCGCGTCCCATCGCTGCTCATCTTCCAGTTCCTCCAATATGAGCGCAGCAATAGTATCTTGGGCTTCCGGAGGGAGTTTCTCTACCTCAGCAAGGGCCCTCTCAAGCAGTGCGGTCATGGATGTGCCTCCTTTTTCCTGACGAGACACTGGTGAACATGCGCGTATCGTTGCTTACGACGTCCATTTGCCCTCACCCCGCGTCTCTTCGAGAGCAAAGTTTGATCATTTGATCGACTTTCTCGATTATTTCTCTCAGTATTTCCTTGCTCATCGGCAAGACTCCCTGATCGTTCCGTGATTCTCGATGTGATTCCGAGCATTCACCATCGGTATTCATCATATTCTCAGCGAGGTGAATGCCGCGGGGTTCGTTCATTGGGGCACCGGGAATCGGAACCCTGGCGCCGATTACCATACTGCGCCGGTGAGACACCGCTTGCAACAATTCGGATCAATTGGTTCTCTTAGCACCCAGCTTTTCCCTCCGAGCAGTCCGCCCAGCGTTTTCTCATCGGAATTCTGGAAACACCATACGCAATTCAAACTTTTATAGAAGATCCTAGGTTCAGTTTCCCAGCGAAGCCTTCGGCCTCAAACCGACGAGCCATCGACCGGCCGGGGTATTGAGTTAAAGCCGGGTTGAAGGTATCCTGGCCCCATTATGACAAACATAAACGATCTCCTACGTGACCATGTGACGCTTGAGGTGGAGTGTATGGACCGGATCTACCTCAACGGCTATGTTCCCAAGCTCCAGATCGGCGGCCAGTTGGTGACGTTCATGATCGAGCGTCTGGGGCGACCGATTCCCTCGCCTGCACTCTTGGGGAAGATAACCCAGGGCTTCGTTGCAGCAGTGAAGCAGTTTGCGGACCACAACGGGATTCCCGTGCTCAAGTTCGAGCATAAGCAGCGCAAAGACGACATAGCGAATGAGATGCGCACCAAGCGTGCTGTGAGAGACGAGGTGGTATTCA
>JAZDHD010000226.1:0-32849 GCA_043806215.1 Pseudomonadota bacterium
TGAAAAATCGCGCTGAGACGCTTCTTGCATCCGGAGTTCGATCCGGGCAAAGTTCCATCATGGAAATGCGTTGTCGCTTCTTTCTTCATCTGTTGCCACGATATCCTTCCCTTCGGTTCTTTTCGGCTCCGGTCCGAGCAAAAATACGATGGATCCGCTCATGCCCAGTTGACCGAGGATCCTGCGCAATGACCACAAGCGTTCGCCCCCTAGCTGGTGAAGAGAGAAAGCCAAACCGCCTGAACGAACATCAAGGACTCTGAAACCCGACCGATTAAACGTGGCGATCCAGTTCGAGCGACGCCAGTTCCAAAGTTCGTGCAATGCAGACTTTCCGACACCATGGGGTGCAGGCACCAACCACCGTAAAGTCAGTCCCTTGACCAACTTGACCCCGACGGATTCTTCTTGCGTCCGAAGCGGATTGTTGCATGGGTACTTCTTCAGGGAGCCGCCGAACCCTGCCAGTCGTTTTAGGTGAATCAACAATCTCCTGAAGTTCCCCACCGGTTGAAACAGAATGGTGAAAAACATGGCTGCACTGGTCGGCAGAAATACTATGACCTGTCCCGACGGTTTGAGGACTCTACGGATCTCGTGAAAGGTGGGGCCCAGGAACTGCTCAGGAATGTGTTCCATGACATGCGCGGCAAGGACCACGTCCGCAGTCCCGTCATCTATGGGCAGATCGTGACCGAACGATTCCTGAACCAGGAAGTGCAACGGATGTCTCGGATTCGGATCAAAGGACCTGACCGACAGTCCCTTGACCGACATTTCCTTAGCCAAGAATCCGTTTCCACCGCCAATCTCTATCACACTGACAGGCACAGATGCATTCTCTTTAGCAGACTCAATGATATCGGAGACTGCTTCGAGTTCCGCCAGACGCATGCGATGGAGTCGGTTCATGTCAACAATGATCTGAAGATAAGTTGCGGTTAAGAAAGTACGGACAATCGCGCCAATACGGCTCAGAGTTCAATGACGTCATAGTCTCCGATGTAGGCAAGTCTCTCGATTTTCTTTCGTAATCTAATTGAAAAAGCGGGGCTGGTATAGGCTCGGACGCTCAGGTTTGATGCAGAACAGACGGCCAGCATGGAGGTAGAGAAGAAGCCCACCACGGATCGGATTGGGAGGTAATTGAGGAGAAGTTCGGCAGGAAGTGCACTAAACATATCCGGTTCGAGAAATATGATGCGTTCTGAATTCGTCTCGGGAACAAGCGTCTTCAACAGCGCCAGTCTCGCCAAACTGTCGCGAGGATGAGGCTTGACAATGAGCGTAGCCGAGGAAACAACTAATTCACGTTGGATGATCTTGGCATACAAGGAGATTTCTTCAAATGGATCAACGCTGTCCCACATATAGAGTATCTGCGGAAGAAGAAGGCTGTATTCCTTCCGGGCGTGTTGCGGAAACCTTTTCTGAAGCCAAAGCTGGAGATCCGGATGACCGGAAAGGCGTTCCATCAAGCCTTTCCAATGTTCTTCGGCAAGTTCGCGGACATTTCCCGACGACTTCGCCAGAAATGGGGGGCCCCAAAGTTCCGGTTTCACCAATGAAGCGAAAGGATTTCGAAGACCTGAAAACCTCCACTTCATTGGAACATGTGGTATTTCCGTAACGAGCGATCCCGCACCATCCACGATCATGCGAGCATCAGCCTTTGGAAACAGACTTAGAAATAGCGTGTCATTGAAAGTTGCGTGAAACGGTAGTAGGACATGCTCTACCGTAAATGGATTGACTGGCTTCAGGTTATGGCTGCCCCAGCGATGCCAAAGGCTCCGGAACAATGGTGTCCTTCTCCGAAGCCTAGCCGAAAATGAAAACCCTCCCAAAGCCGCGGCGGTCTTTTCTAAGTCATTCAAGTTGCAGAGGAAACTCATGCCCAGTACGCGACACATCCACTGCTCGCATTTGATTACGTGGCTTCCACCATAGGGAGAGTAGTGGACGACTTCAATCGAGCGGTCGCTCCATCCCAATTGATGAAGCAAAGCAGCTGCGCAGAGTAGCTGAAATGGGCCCATAGTCCCAATTACAATGGGAGCTGAAAGGTTTCTATTCGTCATAATCCTGATTTCTCAAAGACTAACAGAGACGATAATCTCCAAATCCCACACAGCGTTCGTGTCATTCTATCTCCCCATGCACAGGAAAGAGTGTCAAACTGAGGTGCCGGTTCGGCGGATCAGATCCAAGAAATAGCGACGGTTCTGCCAATCAATGCTGGGCATTTGCTGAAGATAAGGAGTCGGTACTGAGATCAAATCTTTCGTGCCAGTAAGTTGAGGTAATGCTGAGCAATGGACTGGACTGAATACTCTTCTGCCCGTTGTTTCAGAAGCTGCTTTGGTATCGGATTCTCAAGAGCTGTATGGATCGCCCGTGCCAGGGCTTCGGCATCTGCGACAGGAGTCAGAAAGCCATAGCGTCCTCCTTCGAGGACTTCCCGGGGACCGTGCGGGCAGTCGGTTGACACGACGGTGACTCCACAGGCCAGGGCCTCTGCCAAGACAAGTGGGTGGCCTTCCCACCTGGATGAGAGTACAAATGCGCGGGCTCTCGTGAGATATGGGAAGGGATTGGCGAGTGAGCCTGGAAGGCTCACCGAGTCGGAAATACCGAGTTCACTTGCCAGCGCAGTCAACTTGTCACGTTCACTGCCTTCCCCCATAATAAGGAGCTTGGCTTCACGATCTGATCTTACAATTCTGAACGCTTTCAGGAGGGTGCCGTAGTCCTTCTGTGGATGTAACCTTCCCATGGAGACAATGACAGGAGGACCGCCAGGGGTAAACCATGTGTGATCTACAGGTTCGGCGCCCGCTTGTATCACCTTTTCAATAGCACACGGATTATGGACGGTTTCGATCTTTTCCCGCTGTATGTCCAAGGATTCTGCCAGATCGTCCGCGACACCATGCGAGACAGCTATGATGGCATCAGCCTTCGGGTACATCATCTTGGCAATCCGAGGGATCCAGCGGCCTCTCTGAGTGGGAGCGTTCCGAGCTGTCCGGCTCATGGTGTTCTGTTGTGTGATGAGAACCCGAGTTTGTACAACTGCTATGGATCTTGCGATGAGAGCTACGATGTTACAATGCTCCATTGATGCGATAAGACCGACAGGGCGCCTCTTGCGTAGATAGGCAACTAAGGGAATCAACGCGGTCAAGGTTCTTCCGGACCGAAAGTCAACAATGTTCACACTGGGAGAGACATCCTTCAGGAAGACACCCTCTTTCTTAACCAACAACATGTCGACGGGGTACCCCTGTGCGGAGAAGTGGTTGGCGAGCAACACCATAGCCCTCTCAGCTCCGCCTGTTTCTAGTGATGGCAAGAATAGGGCGATAGGAGCCGACATTGCCGCGTCACATTTCAGAAGTCCCTTTCGAGTGCATCTAATCATGGCTGTTTAGATCGTCTTTCTCTTCCTACTCACCTCTTGACGTCTGACCATCACAAAAGAGCAATAGTCCAATACCAACCGCGGCGCCGGTTTTGGACGCAGAGAATGAACAAAGAGGACTCCGTTGCCTACTTTAAGGCTTCAACAAACAATGAAATCTTCGGGTGTGTGGTATCAAACAATCTTGTATCTCGAAACGGTGGAAAGAGACTTTGCCCCCAACCGGAGACATAGGCCAATGAGAACCCTGCCTCCTTCATGATCGAAATCAGTTTTTCGCGTGTCCACCAGTTGATATGATTTCCAGGATGATCGGGATTGAACTTGCACTGCTTCGTAAAGTAGTCCAGTGCTTCAACATAAGGATTAGCTGAAAAATACTCACTTATTTCAGAATCAGAGTATTTTCTCAGCGGACTGTCATCAATGTCTATTTCAGATACTTGGGAAGCGAAATGATGCAAGAATAGCTGATGTATCGATGCCTTGGTCAATGGAATCTTGTATAGCTTCTCCCACGTCCCTGGTTTTGCGTGCCAATCTACCCAATACCAAAACTTGATGTCCTTTCTCCCATAAGCTTGAAACTCCAACCATGCGTCTGGGGTTGTTATTCTAATGCCACCCCCAGGTCTCAGCACGCGATATGACTCTCGGAGCATATTGATGACGGCCTCGTCGCTTACGTGTTCTATTGTGTGGGATGAATAAATCAACTCGGCTATTTCGTTTCCAATAGGTAGAGGCTCCAGGGCCATCAAATCGTACTGAAGGAAAGGGGTATTCTGAACGGAAGCGTAGTGCTTACTTGAGTAATCAAGGTTCGTCCAATAGGTATGGTTAAACGAACCGGCTCCTATGTTGTAGAATCTCTTTTTCAGCAGACTTTCCTCAGGGAATCCATCATAGACATGGGCGTCAGCTTCTGCTTTGACCGTTCTCGTTATATCGAAACCAAACCGGTTGACCAGACTTCGAACGAACCTTTTCATAAAGCGAATTTGAGTCACCCTACACTTCCACCTGTCTTCATCTTTTCGGCACGTAATTCCTTGTTCGCGAAAGCTGTAGCGACCAAGAAAGGGATCATCTTCTTTAAAGAAGCCTTATTGACGTTCCGGCAGCCCTCGGTAAGTATGGGTCATGCGTTGAGCGTGTGTTTGTCCTTTAGATAGGCCAAATACCCCACCGGCAGCAAGATACCCCAAAGAAGTCTCGCCCAAATGTTCTTGAGATCTTTCACTTGAGCAAGCAAGCCGAGTCCTCTATGGAAACAGAAGCGGCTATAGTGGATCGCAGACTTGGAATAGAAGATGGGAGAGCAGAAAAACCAGTCCAACTGCTCATTCAGACGAACTGAGTGGAGCAAGCTCACAGGCCCGGCTATTACTGAGGGATCAAGCCTCCTCGATATAGACTGTGGGTGGACCCAGTATACTCTCAAAATCTCATTTATCCATCTGATCTGATACTTCCGTGCCATCCTGAACAGGATGGTACTCTCCGGGATACTGCGGAATTCAGGTATTTCTGGAAAGGGGAACTCCCTCATGACTTCCGTCCGGATCGCCAACCATTTTTCGCCTCTAACCTTGAACCTATGCCAGAGGCCCAAGAAATCCGCGTCCGTAACGTCTGAAGGGAACCTCGACCCCACCAGGCTGCCGTTTTGATTCCGGCACAAGACACCGACGCCTGCAAAGTGTTCCTTGTATTCTTCGGGAATGGAATCCCAGTGATAATTCATCCTTTCCAGCGCTTCAGGTACACATTCGTCATCGGCGTCGAGCACAACGAACAGTTTGCCGCACGCCTTCTCCACGCCGAAGTTAATCGCACCATGCTTGCCGCTGTTCGGCATGCGGAAATAGCGTATGGGAAAGGGAGATTCGCGGTTCAGCCATTCGCTTACCAGCAGGTTGGTTTCGTCTGATCCCATATCCACAATAATCCATTCGAAGTCTCCGAATGTCTGCTCCAGCAGGCTTTCGTACGGCCTGTGCATTGTACCGGCAGCATTGTAAGCAGAGGTAAGAACGGTAAACGAGTAATCGTTCTGTTGACACCGTTGCATCGAACAATCCGTGGTCACTGGTATCTCAGGTGAAAATGGACGCGAGACTGCTTGCTATGAAATGGATGGTCAGGAAATCCTGGCCATGGTGACTGCGGACATCCGGCTGCGCAACATACCCCGCACTTCCATGTATCCCGCAAGCTTGAATACTCTACAGATTCCTATGTAGATGAGGCCACCGAATACGGTTTGACATGCCAATAAAGCCAAATTGTTGTTCGGAACCAGCCACTTTACCGGGTAAATTACCACTGCCATGGCCACTGCTCCGAGCAGGTATGGGAACAAGTCCCGCACCTGTTCCAAGAATGAATATCCGATCAGAATCCCGGTGTAGTAACTGTTGACGTAGTAACACACAATAGACAAGGCTACCTGGCCCCAAATCAACGCTTCGATCCCGAATCGCCATGCAACGGCAGCGTTGGACAGCGTAAGGACGGCCTTGATGATTGCCAGTCTCAGGTAGAGATCAGAGCGGCCCATTGCGAGCAGCACGGGGAGATTAATAACGTGCAAAGGATGTAACAGTCCTACGAGACAGAGGAGCCGTACGTATGGCACACACGGTGTCCATTTCGGTGTCAGCAAAAGTTCAACGGTGGGAAGGGCTACTACAAAGAGTCCTGTCATCGCCGGTAAATTTATCAACGCCAAAACCCTCAAAATCTTCTTCAATCCGTTCTTGAGCCTGCGCGGCTCATCCTGGATTGTCGAAAACACGGGAAAGGTGACCCGATTCACGACAACGGAGAATCCTGACGGCGCGACCCTTGCCAGTGATCCTGCCCTCGTGTAGAATCCGAGGTCCTGAGCAGAAAATGCCTTGCCAATGACGACGAGATCGGCTTGGTCAACGAGTCTGAAAAGGAGACTGGACGCCAGAAGTCGGGAACCAAAGCCAAGCATCTCACGGAGCCTTCGGATAGAAAAGGCCGGTGACGGCCTCCAGTCACTCGACATCCAAAATAGAGTCGTACGGACGACGTTGCCGCTTAGCTCACGAATTACCAGGCTCCAGACCCCGAAGCCGTGCAGAGCTGCCATTATTGCGAAAAAACCGGACGAGGCTGTTGCAATGAGAGTGATCTTGGTCTGGGTTCGAAAATCGAGGCGCTTGGTCATTCGGGTTGATTGAACAAGACCGAAGGACCCGAACACTAGGTTCAGAGACAGGACCTTTGTCAAAGGATCGAGAAGCGGCTCATTGTAGAATCCCGCAACGAGTGGTGCGCACAAGAAGAGGATACCGGCTCCGAGAGCAGCGGAGAGTACATTGAAATAGAATATGGTCGAGAATTCTTCGTTCGTTGGTTCCTTTTTTTGTATAAGCGCTGCACTCAAACCACCGTCTGTGAAGATCTGTATCAGAACCAGAAAAATCGTGAGCATCCCGACAAGACCGAAGTCGGCCGGTTCCAACAGTCGTGCAAGTACTATTCCCATGACGAATTGAAGCAAATACACGCCTGCCTTATCTGTGGAACTCCAAATAAGAGCCGATATGGTCTTAGTCTTAAGGTCTGACATCCGTTTTCAAACTTGCCTTGATAATTTCACAGATCGTATGCACGTTTTCCGGGGGAATAGCGCAATCCGCGGGAAGCACGAGCACTGGCTCCACCAGTTCCCGTGTCTTGGGTAAAGACGATTCGGCAAAGGGGCAATGCGTACGACATAATTGCGGACGGGTTGTCGGCATAGGAACAAGACGCTCTGGCTGGGGAGGAACCGACTGTAGCTCGGTGACTCTAACGAATGGCAAAATCTCAAGGAAAGGAATTGGCGACAGACTACGTGCTTGGCAGATTACGTCAGTGGTTGCGACCTCCTGCATCCAGGCCTGAAACATCAGGATTGCCCAAACCAGGCGAGCTCTACCTAGTTTACCGCTTAGATGCTCGTACCAGATTCTTCTGACGGGTGCTGTTGCCAGATGGTCCTGGTGTTTGAGTCGCTTCACGGATAAGAAATCTTCTGCCCAATCTCTCAACCCTCCGCTCAACCATCGACCTATGGCAGGGCTGAACCCCGTCTTGGGCCTGTCGGTGAGTCGCTCCGGGACATAGCGGTGCAGCACTTTCCGCAGTACCCTTTTTCCGATTCCTCCCTCCATCTTCAAACGTGGGGGAATCCGTGCCGAGAATTCCACAATCCAGTGATCAAGGAGGGGAACCCGTGCTTCCAGGCCGACAGCCATGCTGGCTCGGTCAACTCTTGCCAGAATATCGTCGGGCAGGTGGGACAAAAGGTCGACCAGGCACATTGACGGTAAGGGACCCATTGTTCCATCCGAGTCCACGCACTCTGAAAAGATCGTCTCAATCTCCCGGGCACGCGGCACATAGCCGTCCAGTGGTAACACTTCCGAGACGATGGACCGGTAGAGTTGAGCGAAAGATTGTTGACCCGCACGGAGGGCAAACCGATGCAGCCGGTTTCCCAGCGGTCCGGGACGATATCCGAGAGCCCCGATGGCGACACCTCCAGGCCAACAGTCCGTTTGAGTCGCAGCCAAAGACTTCCCACATAATTGTGGATCGCCTTTTGGGACAAGGACAGGGCTTCCGCATCCGGCAGGAACCAACTGTAGAGAGGCGGCGGTAATCTTGTGTCAAAATCACAGGGACACGGTATCGGTAAGAGACCACGTGCTTTGAAATGTTGGACCGCCCGTGGGACATGCCGCGCCGACGTGACCAGGGCGAACGGATGCTTCCCCACGAGTCTTGTGAAACGCTTGGCCTCATCCTCCGTATCCAGGGCCCCGGTCTCGATAACAAGCGCTTCCTTAGGGACACCCAATTGCACCGGCAATTCGGCCATGGCCTCCTTGTCGCTGTGCCGTCCCGGAACACTCCCTCCGGAAAGTACTAACAGGCTTCCCGGCACTCCCTTCCAGAGACGTATCCCCTCCATGACTCGCGGGAGTCCTGAGCCGAACCGTTCGGCCGGTGGCGCGTCCGGAGTAGGGATGCTCGAACTGAGAACCACGATGTATTTCACTCCGCGGCGTTTGAGATCTCCCGCATCGGCAAAAGGGCCGGCTTGTAGTTCCAATGGTCTCATGAGGAGGTAGGCGGTGATCGGAAACGACATGACGACGAGAACAATCAATCCCGCCACGGTGAGAGCACATCCGTAACGGGCGGTCGTCTTCCTCCGCCAAAGCACTATTCCCAGGGATATGATTACTAATGAAATACCCAATGGATAACAAAACGCACTAACAACTTTTTTGATAACAAAGCCTAATGTATCCATATCTACGGGCCGAAGAAATCAATCACGGTTAAAGGGCAGATGTTCGGTTTTTAAGGACTGCCAGACCGGAACGTGTTCCGTTACACTTTGAGACAAGAATTGACGAAACGGCACTCGTACATAACTCCGTTTCGTCGGACGTCATGTAAATAGTTGAGTTTCCACATCTTACCTGACTTCCGCCAACGAAATCCACTATCGGCTTTTCCAGATAGAACTTTGTACCATTACGTCTTCCGAAAATAATTATAGGGATAACTGGCCATTTGGTCAAGCAATCCGTTGATGACAGAAGACGGGACGGATTGTGCTCGACCGGGGGGAGTCCGTCATGTTACGATCAAGAAAAAGAAGAGTTCTTCTGGACGGCATGATTCTCAATCTCCACTGATCCTCTCTCGTTGCGACGGTTCAGGAGAATGAGAAATGCGCAGTGGGGAAACGTCGGAAATGAGATCGAACCTTCCTTTGAAAGTGGCTACGTGGCTCATTCTCTTGAGTGCGGCTACGGTCTTGGTATTGGGCATTGGAGGCGGCCTTCCGAATGCCAAACGGTCGGAACTACTCACGTGGGGACGGCCGTTGACGGCCGAACAGTCTCTCATGCTAAGGCAGTTTCGAGATGCGTCACAAGATGGTCGAACCCTCGATGAGTTGTGCGGCGGCAACAAACTCGAACTACCGAAACCCGCCAAAGGTTTACCGGAAGCACTCCGCGGCCCAACGTACTTCGCACAAGAGTGTCTGATCTTCGACTTGCGGCGGTTCATCGTTTCCAGCAGCGCGATGGACGAATTCCTTTCGTACAGCATACTCGCGGATATGAAGCCCGCCCGGCTGGATTTCAATCCCCGTGGTCAATTTGCTTATGGAAACGCATATGTCTTTCCGTTGGGAGCCCTGCTTTTCATAATGAAATCGTTGGGCATCGTGCAGGTCACGAGAGATGTTACCCAGTACCTCGAACACCCCGGAAGCATTGAAGCCATGTACATGGCGGGCAGATCCATCGGCATAATCTCGTTTCTCGCGATCCTGTTTCTCTTGAACATGATGGGGAAGCGAATCGGCGGTGCCGTATGTGGGCCGGCGGCCATGCTGACGTTTGCCTTCTCCACATTGCCGTTCGGTCATAGTCTCATCAGCAAACCCCACCTGTACGCGGCGTTTTGGGTGTTGCTTACATTCTATTTCGGGTTCCGTTTTATGGAGACGGGTTCTAGGAAGACCATCGTCCTTGCCGTTCTGACCGCAGGTTGGGCTGCCGCGTCGGTACTCCCCGCCGCTGCAGCAGTTTTGCTTTTTCCGGTTGCACTCTTCGACAGGAGAAGTGTGAAAAGATCGTTGGCCGGAGTCTTCCAGGCGTGCGCGGGTGTCTTGGCCGTATTTCTTTTGGTTAATCCATACACGATCATCGATTTTCAGGCATTCAGCGGGCAAATGGGAGGCTTCGCCACCAAGGGCGGGAAAGTGTTGGAAACGTTTTCTCCGATGGAAGTAATCCGGTACCTGGCGACTCTATTTCAGAAGTCGTACTGTTTTCCCGCAGCCCTTTTTGCATTGTTCGGCCTTGCCGCGGCATTGGTAACCGCCAAGAGGCCTCTGCGCCGCGTAGCGGTGGTAACGCTCGTCCTCATGATCGGCTCATCTTGCATTATATCCGCCACCTTGGCTTTCCCTCGATATACTCTCTTTGTGGGGACTCTGATCTGCCTACTCGCCGGTTACGGAATCTCTTTGATCTACGACCGCCTCCGAAAGCGCTATGCCCTTCTCGGAAGCGTGTTCCTGATCGCCATCTTCCTTCCGGGTGCTTGTTTCACCGGACTGCTCTCGAGCGACATCATCGACAACCAAGCCTGGTACGCTCCCACAAAGGAATGGGTGCGTTCGATACCCACCGGAAGGCGAGCCACCGTTGGAGTTCTGGCTCGATTAAGCCCGGTATACTCGCCGCCGTTTCCCTTCATCCACATGACCGTCTTGAACCTTAACCGGTGGGAGGATGATCAACCGGTTCCCGACTACGTGCTCATTGGAAAATACCCCGAAGACCGGATCCTGTGGGAACGGCATCCCCTCCGGGATCGTTTCGAGCTTGCTTTCAACCTGGGTTACCGGGAATCGTACGAGTGGTTCACGCGATTCCGTGAGGAGAATCCAAGCTCTACATACGGATGGGTTTACGTGCTCAAGGACAAAGACCGACGGTAATAGTCGATTTCGGCACTCATTTACGCCGAAGTCTTTCTTCCGGCGAGGGTGGGCAGGTTTATAGTTGTCAGGAAATACAGGACAAGATGTGTATACGAAGCTTTCAGGACGTTGCGGACGGATCAGCCCTCGCTGGGGGAGGTTTTTCGTTGAGCAGATTGGCAAAAGGGCGCCGTTTCTAGAGTTTGACGTGTTTCCTGCGTTTGAAATAGTTCCGCCATCCGCACGCAAGATTCTTTAAGTCGTGGGGCGTTTCTTTTCACTACCGTTTCTGTATTAGCGAATGAGTCAAGGAGCTTGGAAGTCTTTGAGCGCGGGCTCTGGGTCTCACAATGCCACCGGCGAACTTTGCCTAATCTTGTTCCGGAACAAGGGTCTGAAACTGGGGCCCCCTGTTTGAGTGTGTGTCGGAACTGGTTGACGCCCGCCGGATAGCCTGCGCTATGAATTTTCCATCAATATCTTGGAGTCGGTGCCTGCAGAACGTGATTTAAAAACCTGCATGCGGTGACGCGACGTATTGCGGTTTCCAGTCCTTGTGATATACTTCTGGTGTGACTTGTGGTGGGGTCGAAGATCCTGGGAGAGGGAAGCGTTTCCCGACCTTAATGTAAAGAGTCACATTACATGATGAGCTTTTCGTGTGACCGCCTACACGGAAAATGTGTGGATTACGGCTACCCTGACTAGGTAAGGTGAAAGGTATGATGGTTCTCGGGTTGATTCCGGCACGGGCAGGCTCCTCTGAACTCAAATTGAAGAATATCCGTCCTGTGAATGGTCGACCACTGATCGAGTACACCATCGAAGCTGCTTTGGCAAGCAAGATTGACCGGGTGATCGTCTCGACGGATTCGGAGGAGATCGCGGAAATAGCCCGCGCAGCCGGGGCGGAAGTTCCGTTTCTTCGGCCCGGCAAGTATGCGAGCAACTCGGCCACCGCAATGAGCGTGGTCCAACACTGCCTCGAATGGCTGAAACGTGAGAAAGGCCGGCTTCCGGAGGCCGTGTGCTACCTCCAACCAACGTCGCCTCTTCGAACAACCGACCTCATCGACAAAGCGATTGATCTCCTCGACGATGAGACGGACTCCGTCCTCTCACTGGTGCCGGTAAGACAACATCCGTACTACATGTTCGAAATGGGGCCCGAAGGTAGAATGAAGGAGTTTCTCAAGATCGGCAACAAGCCCGAACGCCGTCAAGATCTGCCAACCTTGTTCAGCATCAGCGGCACCATATTCCTGTCCAAGACTTCATACCTTCTTGGATGTTCCGGTGAGGTGATCAACTACGACAATTTCAAGCCGCTGATAGTAGGGGTCCGGGAAGCCGTGGACATCGACACCGTTTTTGATCTGCAAATCGCAGAATGTCTTATGAGCATGAAAGGGCAGGGTGAACTGGCTGGGTGACGCTCCCTACTCATGTTGCGGACTGGATGACTATCATCTTTCCCGTGCCCGCGCAGAGGATCAAAGTATGAATGAGTCCTCAATACACATCGACAATCGAAGAATCGGTGATGAAGAACAGGTTTTTGTTATTGCAGAAGCAGGGGTCAATCACAACGGAGACCTCGGTTTTGCCAAGAGGCTCATTGATGTCGCGGTGGAAGCAGGAGCTGATGCGGTCAAGTTCCAATCGTTCAAGACGGAATCGGTGATCAGTCCTGTTGCGCCAAAAGCTGACTATCAGATCCGGCTTGACGACCCAGGTGAATCACAGTTCGACATGGTCAAGCGGCTGGAATTGGACCGAAAAGCCCATCGAGAGATCTCGTCCTACTGCAGACGGAAAGACATTATTTTCATCTCCACTCCCTTCGATGAGGAGAGCTCGGATTTCTTGGAAGAATTGGATGTGCCGTTGTTCAAGATAGCGTCGGGTGAAATCACCAACCTTCCACTCTTGAGGTATGTTGCCAAGAAAGGGAGACCAATGCTGCTGTCCACGGGGATGTCCTATTTGTCTGAGGTGGATCGGGCGGTAAGATCGATTTGCGAGGAGGGAAATCCTCAGATGGCCTTACTCCACTGCGTCTCCAATTATCCTGCACACCCTTCGGATATAAATTTGAACGCAATGGCTACCCTGAGAAGGGCATTTAAGATGCCGGTCGGATACTCCGACCACTCTCTCGGTATAGAGATAGCTATCGCGGCGGTCGCGCTGGGTGCATGCATCGTAGAGAAGCACTTCACGTTGGACAAGACGCTTCCCGGACCGGATCATTCCATGTCCCTCGATCCGGCGGAATTGGCCGCGCTCGTAACGGGAATTCGCAAGATCAGTGTCGCCCTGGGGGACGGCATAAAAGCTCCGGCAGAGTCGGAAATTCCCATGCGTGCAATAGCTCGCCGCAGCCTGAGCGCCTTGCAGAAAATAGCGGCGGGCACGCCCATAACCCGGTCAATGATCGGTATCAGGCGGCCCGGCAGTGGTATTGAACCGACGCATCTTGACCTGTTGCTTGGCAAGGCACCTGTCCGTTCCATTAAGAAAGACGCTCCGTTGACCTGGGATGATTTCCTGGTCTGATGGGAATGACCATGGACGATATCGTCCGGTACGAAACGTGGCAAGCGTTTCCCTGCACGACAAATGAACAGGAGACCAGACAATACAAAATGCGATTGTAGGATTGTAAATATTATGCAAGTCCCGAATTCTCGGTGAAGTTTGACGTCTATTGTGGCTGGATGCACGGCTTGACAATAGATCACTGATATGGTAGTCGAGAAAGCGGTTTTCATCAGGCGTTTTGAAGAGTGGAGAGGAAGCGGTGAGCTGGCACCCTGTGTGGGAAGAAATCTTCAGGTCGCGTCCGTGGGGTCAGTACCCCCCGGAAGAGCTTATTCGGTTTGTAGCTCGAGTCTTCTACGGCGTGCCCGACCGGGCGGCAGTAAGAATCCTGGAATTGGGGTGTGGGCCTGGTGCCAACATGTGGTACATGGCACGAGAGGGATTCAGTGTGTATGGCGTAGACGGTTCCCCCACTGCTGTGGCTTTGGCAGGTGAACGACTCAGACAGGAAAGTCTGACGGCAGACTTGAGAGTGGGCGACATCGTCGAGCTCGGCGATTTGTATACCGGCCTGCAATTTAGTGCGATCATCGATGTAGTATGCTTGCAGTGTAACAGACTTTGCGACGTACAAAGGATCGTCGAGCAGGCCTTAGATCTGCTGAAACCGTCCGGAAAATTCTTTGCAATGATGATCGCCCATGGTTCTGTGGGATGCGGTACCGGCGTCCGGATTGAAGAAGGAACCTTCGACAATATTACTGAAGGCCCCTTTGCGGGAACGGGATTAAACCATTTCTTCACCCTTAAGGAAATTGAACTTCTTTTTCGATCGTTTTCCGACCTGAACATCGAATACACGGAGAGAAGCCTCCGGAATCGGACGGCCGCCTACAAGTTCTGGCTGGCGGAGGCCACCAAATAGACATGCGATGGAGAATCTTGGAGACGAGCGAATGCGCGACATGGCACGAGGAAGTCGGTCGGCTCCCTCGACACGATGTCTACTTCTTGCCTACATACCATGTGGTCCATGAACGCAACGGAGATGGGTCGGCTAAGGTTTTTCTGGCTGAAGAGGGGACACATGTACTCTTTCATCCTTTCATGGTCAGTCCAATAGGGAGCATTGCCGGTGAACCGGTCACAGAGAATTGGTATGACATCGAGTCGGTTTATGGATATACCGGTCCGTTGACTAACACTGGAGATGTGGGCTTCCTCCTACGAGCGTGGGATACTTTTGGGAACTGGTGTAGGCAAAATCGAATCATCGCAGAATTCGTCAGGTGCAACCCACTGCTCAACAATGCAGCATATTTGGGTCCCGCCTATGAAGTTGTAATGGATCGGCAAACCGTTGTATTAAAGTTGAACGTCACTGAAGACGAATTATGGGCCAATTATTCATCAGTGCATAAGAGAAACGTTAGAAAGGCAATGAGATCCAAGTTAACCTGCGGTCAAATGAACCTTTCTCAAGGTATCGATCAGTTCAGAGGACTCTACCTTCAAACAATGGCCAGACTTGGAGCACCCCAGTATTACAACTTCTCAGGTGCGTACTTCGACTCACTGGTTACGTTGATGAGTGACAGGAGTAGAGTCTTTGTCGTCAAATTGGCCAATCGGATAGTAGCTGCAGGCATTTTCCTTCTTCATCGTCCCGTCCTTCATTATCACTTGGGCGGAAGTGATGTCGACCATCTTGAATTGAGGCCCAACAATCTTCTGTTTCATGAAGTTGCTTTGTGGGGCTTGCACAATGGTTATCACCAGTTGCATCTCGGAGGTGGCCGTACACCTGACGCAGAGGATGGTCTGTTCAGATTCAAGGCAGGGATCGGTCACGGCCGTTTGGGGTTCTGTACGGCGCGACGCATTCACAACAGACCGGTTTATGATCACCTGTGCGCCCTCTGGATGAGACGCAGCGCCGTCGATAGTCGCCCGGCTTATTTTCTCCTATACCGTCTCGGGTAGGCTCAGAAAGAAAGTGACTGGTCCTAGCGGTGTATTTAGGATTCGGAAGCTTTGCCACACGAGGTTGATACATGGCGAAATGGCTGAAGATGCGATTCTCGTATTACTGTTGCCGCTACTTCGTCAGTGGAATCAGTTGCGTGGAAGCAACTGTCGGTCTCGATGTGGAGACCCGATAACATGGTTTTATCTCTTCTTCACAGACTACCACCACAGGGCGCAACAAGAAAAGACGAGTCTCCGGCTTTTCGGTGCATGCCAGTCATTGTAAATGCTCAAGTCTTTCAAAGGTCTCAAGTATGGTTGGACAGAACTTGAGAAAGACAAGGACTCTTCGTTATGAGAACCATAGGGATTGTGACCACGGCCAGATCAGACTACGGTCTCTACGTCCCATTGCTGAGACTCATTCAGCAGGATCCTGATCTTGATCTGCGTCTCTATGTAACTGGCATGCACCTGTCACCGGAATTCGGCAACACCTTCGAAGCAATCCTGAAGGAAGGTTTTCAGATTCACGAGCGAGTAGAAATGCTCCTGTCGTCCGACACGCCGGCAGGAATTGCCAAGTCAATGGGTTTGGGCACGATCGGTTTTGCTGAGTCGTTCAGTCGTTTTCAACCCGATTTGTTGGTGGTCCTCGGAGACCGTTTCGAGATGCACGCGGGGGCTATGGCTGCGCTCCCATTCAGGATTCCCCTAGCCCACATACACGGAGGAGAGTCGACCGAATCAGCGATAGACGATCTGATGAGGCACTCCATAACAAAAATGAGCCATCTGCATTTCGCTAGCACGGAACTCTACGCGCTGCGCATAGTACAGATGGGTGAAGAGCCTTGGAGGGTTTTGGTTTCGGGTGCCCCTGGACTAGACAACCTCCTTTCGCTTGACTTACTTACACGAGATGAGTTTGCAAGAGAGTATGGATTTCATATCGACGAGAGTACCCTCCTTGTCACGTTCCATCCCGTTACTCTGGAATATGAACACACCGAATCCTACGTTATGTCGCTCCTCCATGCGCTGGAGGAGATCGGCCGCCCTGTGATCTTCACATATCCCAATGCGGACACAGGCGGGCGGAAAGTCATACGGATGATCAACGCTTTCAGGTCCCGTTGCGCCGCTTGGCAGGTAGCTGTCAACCTTGGCACAAAGGGATATCTCAATCTCATGAGGCACGTGGCGGCCATGGTAGGAAACTCGTCCTCCGGGATCTTCGAAGCGGCGTCGTTCAAATTGCCGGTTGTGAACATAGGGGCTCGGCAACGAGGACGTCTACGTCCGAAAAACGTCATCGATGTGGGATACTCACGTGAGGATATCGTGTGCGGGGTGCATCTCGCTTTATCATCCGAATTCAGGACACAATTGAGCGACCTCGTCAATCCTTTCGGCGATGGCCGGGCATCAGAGAGAATCGTAGAACGACTGAAGACGGTGAGACTGGGCAGCGATCTCTTGGTAAAAAAATTCCACGACGTACAGTGGGGGAAGAGTGATAATCCGGCATGAATGAAAGAACCTCGGGGGGCAGATTTACAGATTCGGATTAAGATGCTATTTTGAATGTGAAAGATCTGCGAGAAGGATCTTAAGAGCAGGATCTGCCGAGCCCTTCTCGTGAAGAGAGCCAAAATGATCCACGATATTGAACTCTTTATCGTGACACCGACGATGAGCGTTGTCGACGTAATGGCCTGCGTAGACCGCAATGGACGGGGGATTGCACTGGTTGTTGACGAAGACCAACATCTACTTGGAACGGTGACCGATGGAGATCTACGCCGCGCCGTTTTGAAGGGGTTCAACCTTAACGGTGGCGTGAGCGGACTCCTCAAAACGCCGGGCATACAGATGGTGGATGAACCCACGACGGCATCCGTCGACACCTCGGAGTCGGAATTATTGAGAATAATGAGGGAGAAATCGATCCGCCAAATTCCCATTGTGGATAAGGAAAACCATGTCTTGGGTCTATCCGTGTGGAACGATCTCGCGGTGGAGCAAGAGGCTGAGATTACCGTCATGATTATGGCAGGCGGTTTTGGGGAGCGTCTCCGGCCTCTGACCATTGATGTCCCTAAACCCATGCTTCCGGTAGGAGACCGACCGATACTTGAACGGACAGTGCGACGATTGATGCAGAGCGGAATACGCCAGGTCAATCTCTCGACCCATTACAAGAAAGACGTGATTGAAGGACACTTCGGCGATGGGAGTAGATTTGGGCTTAAGATCAGCTACGTTCCCGAAGACGAACCTTTGGGTACGGCCGGTGCTCTCTGTATGATTGATCACGGGAATAAGCCGGTTCTGCTCATAAACGGGGACATTTTGACCTCAGTGGATTTCCGAGCCATGCTGGACTTTCATCGAGAATACGGAGCCGACTTAACTGTTGCGGTAAAGGACTATGAGATAGAAGTGCCGTATGGAGTTGTTGAGACCGAGGGAGTCCTCATTAAGGGACTATCTGAAAAACCCGTCATCCGGCACTTCATCAACGCGGGAATCTACATTGTGGAGCCTACGGTCTGCGAATTCGTTCCACGGGGTAAGCAATATGACATGACGGACCTTATCGAATCGATCCTTTTAAGAGGCTACAAGGTCGTCTCCTTCCCCATACGCGAGTATTGGATGGACATTGGGCACATGGACAACTACCGTCAGGCCCAGATCGATGACGAAGAGAGATGCCTGGAGGACAATCTTGCCGGCACTGAAAGCGACTAAAACCGGCACTGGTTGCTTAACTTTACCTTACTACCTGTGGGACCTCGTATGGATTGGTCACATTTCAGGGTTCTCGTCACCGGCGCGGGCGGGTTCATCGGAAGCCACTTGGCCGAGAGTCTTGTCGACAAAGGTGCGCTGGTGCGCGCTATGGTTCGTTACAATTCTCGAGGCTTGTGGGGATGGCTCGATGTTTCAGACCGTAAGCATGACATGGAGGTTATCCACGGCGATGTACGCGACCTCGACACCGTCAGGGAAGCTGTCAAAGGGGTTGAGGTCGTCATGCACTTAGCGTCTCTAATCTCCATTCCGTACTCATATGCTGCGCCCAGATCCTATGTCGACACCAACATAACCGGAACACTGAATGTTCTTCAGGCAGCCAGGGAAGAGGAAGTCGATCTGGTGATTCATACGTCCACAAGTGAAGTATACGGAACAGCGCAATATGTGCCGATGGATGAAAATCACCCGCTGCAAGCGCAATCTCCCTACGCGGCAGCTAAGATAGCCTCGGACAAGCTTGCAGAGGCATTTCACCGCTCATTCGGGCTTCCCGTTGTGACAGTACGTCCGTTCAACACCTTTGGGCCGCGACAGTCGAGCCGGGCAGTCATTCCTACCATTGTGTCCCAGGCGCTGGCTAAGACTTCTTTGGAGCTTGGCAACCTCAGTCCCACTAGGGACCTGACATATGTGACGGACACAGCCGAAGGATTCGTCTTAGCGGCGGAATGCGAGGAGGCTATCGGAGAGGTGATCAATCTCGGCACCGGCGCGGAGATCTCCATTGGAAATCTGGTAGAAAAGATCCTCTCAGTCATGAATAAGGACCTTCGAATCGTCTGCCGGGATGAGAGAAAGCGCCCCGAAGCTGGCGAAGTCTTTCGTCTGTGTTCGGACAATTCGAAGGCTCGTGATCTGCTCGGGTGGGAACCTAAGACAACACTGGAACACGGACTCGAAATGACCGTCCGGTGGATTGAAAGCAACATTGAACTCTTTCGGCCTGAAACTTATGCCAAATAGAATGACAAGCAAACATGTTACAGAAGTGATACCGTTGTCGGCTCCGGAAATGAAAGGTAACGAGTGGGCATATGTCAAGGAATGCCTTGATACCAATTGGGTGTCTTCCGCCGGCTCTTTTGTCGATCGATTCGAGGATATGGTCTCGGCGTACGTCGGAACAGGCTACTCGATAGCAACTGTTAATGGTACGGCGGCCCTCCATGTCGCTCTCAAAGTCGCCGGAATTGAGCCGGATGAAGAGGTTTTGGTTTCCGATCTAACCTTCATAGCGCCTGTCAACGCGATAAGGTACGTGGGGGCATACCCGGTATTCATAGATGCTGAGCCCGAGTTTTGGCAAATGGATGTCAACCGTGTTAGCGATTTCTTGAGTAAAGAATGCTCGTGGAAACGCGATGGCCTCCAAAACAAGAAATCAGGTCGAAGAGTGAGAGCCGTTGTGCCGGTTCACCTCTTGGGGCACCCCGTCGATGTGGATCCCCTGCTGGAACTGGCCCGCATGTACGAGCTCGTGGTTATCGAGGACGCGTCCGAGAGCCTTGGTGCCAAGTACAAAGGCAAGCCCGTGGGAAGTTTGGGCCACATGGCCTGCTTCAGCTTCAACGGCAACAAGATCATTACTTCCGGTGGCGGCGGTATGATTGTAACGAACGATGCCAAATGGGCTCAAATGGCCAGGTACCTGACCAATCAGGCGAGAGACGATGCTGTGGAATACGTGCACAATGAGATCGGCTTCAACTATCGATTGACCAATGTGCAGGCCGCTATCGGAGTAGCCCAGATGGAGAGGCTGGGAGACCATGTCTGCCGGAAGAGGGGTATCGCTCAGTCTTATCGAGAAGCCCTCAAGAGTATACCCGGCTTACGCTCGATCAGGGAGGCGGATTGGGCACTAAGCACATTTTGGCTGTACACGGTGGCAGTGGAAGAGCATTACCCGCTTAAATCCCGCGATCTGCTTGACGAACTGGCGAGCCGAGGAATCGAGACGAGGCCGGTGTTTCGGCCGATTCACCTGAACAAACCATATGAGGCGCCTCGGTCCCATTTCCCCGTGGCGGAGCAGATCTACGCCAAAGCACTGAGTCTGCCGTGTTCTGTCTCGCTGACCACTGAGGATCAGTCTAGAGTAATTGATGCGCTTAAAGAAATCAGCGGCATCTGAAAGCCGATTACACTAGGACATGGAAGTCGACTCTGGGATTTCACGTGGCTTCCATGCTCTAGCCGGGCGAGTTCTGTGGCATATATTGAACGCGAGTCGGCCGAAGGGTATATTGGAAGGTAACAATGCGAGTCATCTGCAGGGCGCTTCCTTAGGGACCCCCAATTGCGCCGGCAATTCGGCCATGGCCTCCTTGTCGCTGTGCCGTCCGGGAACACTCCCTCCGGAAAGTACTAACAGGCTTCCCGGCACTCCCTTCCAGAGACGTATCCCCTCCATGACTCGCGGGAGCCCCGAGCCGTACCGTTCGGCCGGGGGCGCGTCCGGCGTAGGGATGCTGGAACTGAGAACTACGATGTACCTTACTCCCCGGCGCTTGAGATCTTCCGCATCGGCAAAAGGGCTGGCTTGTGCTTCCAATGGTCTCATGAGGAGGTAGCCGGTGATCGGAAACGACATGACCAGAAGAAAGAGGAGGCCGATAACGGTAAGAGCAAAGCCGTAGCGAATAGCGGGCCTCTTCCGCCAAAGCACGATTCCCACACATATGATTAAGAGCGATAATCCAAGCGGATAGCAAACCACACTAATAATTTGCTTTAGAATAAAGCCCGCTTCAACCATGTCTACCGGGCACTCGAGCAGAAGACACCGGCATGGAGGCCGTTGCCGTCAAGCAAAAGGGACGTTTCCGTCAATATGTCACCATACTTCCGCCGGAGAGTGCATGCCTCCGGGAAACCAGAGATGTACCGGGACTCAGTACACACTCCCGTCCCATGCCGCTGTAGCTATCATGCTGAGATCACACCAGGTTTGGCCGTTTTCGGCCCAAAACGTCGAACGAGTGTTATTCCTTCGGCCGGATTCGGTAAGTCCGTAACTCCGCATCATCATTATAGAGAAGACCGACCCTCCGGGTCAAGTCAATCGTGCTTCAACAGCCGCGGCCTCGCTTGCCCGAGAGTGCTGTGACCGGCACCGCCCCCATGAGTGCCCCCATGGGGACATCCCTCGTTTGGCTCCTCTGGTCAAGAGCTTTTTCAGGTCCGTCACGCTTACCCCCATCCCACCCTTGCATAAATCGCTCGGATGTTCCATCTTCAGAGAGGACAACGAGCCGGTCCCGGCACGCGCATGACCGGATTGGAGAAGTCTTCTTTGGCTGATGAAACACGTAAACGCGCGGTAATCATTGTCGCGTCGGTGAGTTCCTTTGTGACCCCGTTCCTGGCCTCCGCGGTCAATGTGGCGCTTCCGGGGATTCAAACGCAGTTCCGCATGGATGCAGTGCTGTTGGCCTGGGTGGCAACTTCCTATCTCTTGTCCACCGCGGTATTCATTCTCCCGTTCGGCAAGCTGGCGGACATATACGGCCGCAAGAAAATGTACGTGTGGGGGATGTCCATTTTCACCGTGTCGTCTCTACTTGCGGCAATGGCGGGCTCATCGTATCATCTCATTCTTGCCCGCATCGTTCAAGGTCTGGGGGGCGCCATGATCTTCTCCACAAGCATGGCCATCCTAACTTCAGTGTTTCCTCCGGCCGAGCGGGGCCGGGCCATCGGCATCACCACGGCCATGGTCTACATAGGCTTGTCCGCCGGGCCGTTCCTGGGAGGAATCCTCACGCACCATTTCACCTGGCGAAGCGTTTTTGCAGCAGTCGTGCCGCTCGGCATCCTCTCAGGATATTTGGCGGTACGGTACTTCAAAACGGAATGGGCGGATGCCCGAGGCGAAAAACTCGATGTGGTCGGCTCGGCGACCTACGGCGCGGGAATTACGCTTATCATACTCGGAGTGTCCGGCCTGCCGTCGACCTTGAGCATTTGGGAGATCGTCATCGGCTTCGGGCTGTTCATGATCTTTGCACTCTGGGAATTCAGGGTCAAATGGCCGGTATTCAACCTCGAGTTGTTCACGACGAACCGCGCGTTCGCATTCTCCAGTCTGGCCGCTCTGGTGAACTACAGCGCCACGTGGGCGGTAACCTTGATAATGAGTCTGTATCTCCAGTACATCAAAGGTCTCGACGCCCAATCCGCGGGACTGGTGCTTGTGGTGCAACCACTCGTGATGGCCGCGGTTTCCCCGTTTGCCGGCAGATTGTCGGATCGGATCGAGCCGCAGAAGGTGGCTTCGGTCGGTATGGCGGTCACGGCTCTCGGCCTGTTCGGAATGACCTTTCTGGAATCCGGGACAAGCTTGACATTTGTCGTGGCGAATCTCCTCCTTGTGGGCTTCGGATTCGCGGTTTTCTCTTCGCCGAATATGAACGCGATCATGAGTTCGGTGGAGAAGAGATTCTACGGGATTGCCGCGGGCGCGGTGGCGTCAATGCGGATCGTGGGGCAGATGTTCAGCATGGGGATTGCAACGGTGGTTTTGTCCTGGTACGTGGGACGGGTGGAAATAACGCCGGTGCAGTATCCCGCTTTGGTGAAGAGCGTGGACACGGCCTTCCTGATCTTCGGCAGCTTATGCGTCGCGGGGATCTTTGCATCCCTGGCGCGGGGTAAACTCCGCCCGGAGGGTCCTGCCGCTTCGTCACAAGAATCCTGATTGCTTGCCGGTTCAGACGGCGAGGCCTGTCATGATTCGAACCAAAACGCGCCGCACCTGATTCATTATGAAAGAAGAAGCGGCTGTCGTCACCTTTCCTAACGGGGCAACGTGTTGTCCCAGACTTTGACCCATTTGCCGTCTTGCACCTGGAAGACCGGTGCGCTCATATTGGGCCGGTGGTCGTCCGGCGTAAAGGTCACCGGCGGAACCAGACCGTCGGGCGAATAGTCCTTCATGGTCTCAAACGCCCACTTGAGATTGGGACCGGTAAGGGGCCGACCCGCGGCCTTGCACCGCCGCATGGCCTCCGCGGCAAGCATTGCCTGGGCCCAGCCTCTGATGAAGTTGGAGTTCCTTTTTTCCAGGCTTTCCGCAGCCATGACGGCCTTCATTGCAGGGGTCTCGATGCTCCCGTACGGAGCCGAGCAGTATATGGCATAGTGGCCTTCCGCCGCTTTTCCCGCCGCTTTGATGAACGCCTCGTTGCCTGCGTTCACATTGCCTATGATCTTGATGTCGGCTTTTTGCTTTGCGAGAGCCTTTGCGACAACCGCCATGCACGAGTCCGTGTTGCCCATCCAGATGAATTTGGCACCCGCTTTCTTCGCTTCCTCCACTTCCTTGGTTGCGTCGGCGGGCATGTACCCAATGTGCACATCCTCGACGATTTGCACCCCCTGTTTCCTTGCCTCGTCCTTCACGGCCGGAATGGGGTCTTGACCAAAGCCGTCCGCGTTGTAAAACAAAGCGAGATTCCCGCCGTTTTTCTTGACGAATTGAACCGCGCTTCTGGCCCCGGTGCCGTATTCGGCGTTGGTCATGAAGAAGTATGGCGCTCTCTTGGCGTCGGTCATCTGCGTGGCGTAGGACACCGGCATATAGATCACTTCGCTCCGCGTGGAGAATGGAATGACCGCCAGGCTGTCCGGCGTGCCGAATCCGTGAATGAGCGGCACTTTGTTCTCGGCAACCAAACGTTTGAACGCCGTCAGTGTCTTTGGAACATTGTACCCGCATTCCCGCTCGATTACCTTCACCTTCTCTCCGTCGATGCCTCCGTTTGCGTTGATCCACCCCCACGCCTCGAGAACGCCGTCCATGTGGGGAATGCTCGCGTCGGATGTCGCGGCAGTGCGGTTCGAGATTCCGCCCACGACGATCTCGGCCCGGCCGGAGGAACCGATACTCAATATCATGGCAAACGCGGTCATCGCCGCCGATAGGATTTTCACGTTCATTCATTTCTCCTTTCCCGGTTCGATTCGAACCACTGCTACATACGGTAATGGGCGACCAATTGTCTCAGCTTTTGGGCCAGGTCGGTCAATTGGTCGACCGAAAGTTCAAGCTTGCCGGAAGCATCCCGGCCCTCCCGCATCGCCTGGTCGATCTGGGCCATGGCTTCGGCCAACTGGTCAAGACCCTGCACCTGCTGTTCACCGGTGGCATCGATTACGCTTGCGGCTTGCGCAGACTCATTGACACTGTGAGCAAGGGTTTCAATGGACTCGCCGACATGGCCGGATTGGGCCACGCCGGTGTCAACGGCGCCCCGCCCCCGGTCGGTTGCCGTCACGACTGCCCTGATCGCCTCCGAGACTTGCGCAAGAATCCTTCGAATTTCCTCGGTCGCATCGTTGGATTGATCGGCAAGGGACTTGATTTCCTGGGCCACGACCGCAAAACCTCTTCCATAGTCGCCGGCCCGGGCCGCTTCAATCGACGCGTTCACCGCGAGGAGGTTGGACTGGTCGGCGATGTCCCGGACACTGGCCACGATCGCGCCGATGGTGCGGCTGTGTTCGCTCAACCTCGTCACGGTGTCGGCAATGGAATCCATCTCATGCTTGATCGTGTCCATCTGGTTAATGGTGTCTTGGGTCGCCCCCTTGCCGGACTCCGAGGCCGCCACGGCTTTCTGAGACCTTTCCGACACGGTCCGAGCCTTTTCTCCTGCCAGTTTGGCGGCCTGTCTGACTTCATCCAAGGTGGTGGCGGTTTCCGAAACCGCGGCACTGGTTTCGGACGTGCTCGCCGAAAGCTGGGCGGCCGTGGCGGATATTTCCGAAGCAGAAGTTGTCAGCACTCCAACCGTTTCGGCTATGTTCCGGGTCTGATTTCTCAGGTTCTGGAGCATCTTGCTGAATGACCTGGCCAATGTCCCGATTTCGTTGACTCGATCCACCAACGGGATCTCGACACTCATATCCCCGCCGCTGATAATGTCGGCCCTTTCGGCCAACGTCGCTATGGGCTTTGCTATTCTCCGCACCTGCCAGACCGAGACGACGCCGAAGATGAGGCCGATCAATACGACGATCACAATGACCCGGTATCCCAAGGCGGTAGCCGCTTCAAAAGCCTCGTTCGTATCTATCTTGCCGACGATTGCCCACTTGAAGTCCGCGGCAAGCTGCTCGTTGTTCTTGATTGCAAGAGGAGCCCAGGAAGCCAGTACCGGCACCCCGCGATAATCGTTTACGACCCCGGTTCCGCTCTTTCCGTCCAACGCCTGCTCAACGGCCTTCGTCCGGACCTCTTGCTTGAGCACCTTGCCTGGCGTCAACCTCGAGTTTGTCCGCATCATGAAGTCCTCGCCCACGAGGAAAGCGTCTCCGGATTTCCCGGCGCTCCCGGCCTCCTTCATCACGGTATCGAAGAACTCGGTTCCGATGCGGACTGCGAGCATCCCCGCGAACGTGTCCTGAACCAACACGGGATACCCGACAAGCATGGCAGGCTTTCCGGCAGGCTCATAAAAGCTGAAATCGACGCCGGCAGGCTTCCGGTCCTGCGAGACTTTGCTCCACAGCCGGGCAAGGGCACCGGCCTTGGGGTCGTCGGCTCCAAGGGTCTCTCCCCGATCCGTGAGCTTCTGCTGGGTATAGGCTACGAATCCCTTATCCTTTCCGATGACTATCAGGAAGTCTTGATATCCCTTTTTGTCCTTGAACAACTGCAACCAAAGCTCGAAAAGGGGTTTAATCTCGGCCACGACCAATTCGTAGTCCGGCGAATCCAGCTTGATGGTCTTCCCTTTGCCTTCGCCTTCGCCCGGGGCATCGGGAGAGTAGAAGGAAAGCAGTTCGACAGCCGCACGGACAAAGGAATTCCGTGCAAGAAGGGAGAGATCGGTTGTCACGCCCTCCAGAAAACCGAGGACTTGCCCCACGCGTTGCTTGTTGGCACCGGCAAGCTGTTCCAGCACCGGTTTCTCCACCGCGGAGCGTGCGTCCCTGTAAACAAAATACCCGACGCATGCAGTCTGCGCCAGTACCAGGACCGTGACAATCAGTCCGACTTGTCGCCTTAGACTCTTCTGGAAGAAGCTTCTCATGCTTTTTCCTTTGCTTCAGACCTTATTTTGGCTTTTCCATCCCCGAAACGGGCAGGGGCTTATTACCCGGTCAAACTCCATCGCACGTCCATGCGTGCGCGCAATGAAGCTCGCCGCACATCACATTGGCTTGGCCGAAGCCCCCGTCACTACGGAGGCCACGTTGCATCGAAGTCCATATATTGGGGAAGCGTGCCTGTGGGGAGCAGTACCGTGTCGATCCGACGTCAAAATCTGTACGCTCCTGAGAACGTATTTCGGCACCGTTTTGGAGACAACTGTTTATCCCTGCAAGTCTAGGCACTTATTTTCATCTGCGACCTGGTCCATTGTAGACGCGAGTTGCAGTGTACGGACTTTCTCCCCTGCGTTATACTATAAATTGGAGCCTCCGGTAAAGCCCCATGATCGGGGCGATCACAACTGACTATGAAATCCCCCGGGACTCCGGGCCGAAGACCGGGCAGAGCCCGGTGGATAGGCATTCCCAGGCAGGAGCCTGGGACCGAGGGGAGGGGTATTTTCAGACAAAGGAGATCTCTTCTCGAACGTCGATTAGACGTTGCGGGGTGGATCGTTTCATGGTACGGGTATTGCCAGGAAAGGAGGTATGCCATGAGTTTCCGTTTTGCGAGAAAAGCTGCGGTCGTGCTGGTCGTGACCGCCTTCCTCTTCATGTCGGGATTGTCGTTTGCGGCGGGTCAGAAATGGGTCGTGATCAAAGACTCCAAAGGAGTCTGCAAGGTCGTGCAGGCAAAGGACAAAACCCCCAAGACCATAGCCGGTCCGTTTGCAACTAAAGATGAGGCATTGAAGGCCAAGGCCGCCAAGTGCGACAAGAAGTAAATGAAGCGTTCGGCATTCGAGGCGTTCAGTCCGGCCGAGCGCCTCGAATGCATCCTTTCCCGTCACCTCGGATTGTTGTGCACGGCGGCTAAAGGTAACCCAGATCCGTCAACCGTTTCTTCACGATTTCTGCTTCCTCGGGGGTATATCCCTCAGCTTCCCGTGCATGATCTTGGGGCGGCATCCTGGTCCCTGGTCCCTTCTCTCCCTGCAATTCCGCACCCGGTACGCCGCCGGCGAGATGGATGACCCTACCGCCCAAGTCTGCGGGTCTTGGGATTCCTAACTCGTGCAAAATAGTCGGCGTGATGTCCATGCAGGATGCGCCTTCGACCCGAGTGCCGTTCCGCTTCCCCGACCTTAGATCCGACATTCGAGTCCCGATGAAGATGCCCTGGAAATCGTGATTGGCATCATCCGGGCCCCTGTCGTTTTCCCGGGAAAGTATGCCGCCTCCCACAGTGCCCACGGATCGTCTCTTCAGGCCGTCAAAATAGACGATGAGATCCGGCGGGACATTATTGCAGGCACGGTATACCTGCTGCGGTTTGAGGACCTGATTTTCCATCGGCCTGCCGTCCTCATCGGGAATGAAAGCCAATTTCTCCGCCAACTCGTCCCGCAACGATTCATAATCTCGAGGGTCCACCGTGCCTTGCGGCTCTCGTCCTCTCACGTTGAGAAACACCCTCGCGTAATAACCGCCTTCGCTCCAGGCCCGCGTGCGCGACCAGTCGATCATGGACCATGAAAACCCGCCCCCCTTGCCAGGTTGTTGCCCGAGCGTCAGATAACCGTTGCGGATCAACCACTCGTTGATATGAACCCCCCCGGCCATGCTCTGAACACCGTGGTCGGAAACCACCAGCACCGTGGTGTCGTCACTGAGCAGAGCCAGCAGGGATCCGACGCGCGAGTCCAAGAACGTGTAGAACTCTTTAATGACCTTCTCGTACGGATTCCCGGGCTCATAGAGACGATGGTCCCGTGCACCGTATCTCCAGAATGCATGATGCAGCCGGTCGGCGGCGATTTCGACCATCATGAAGAAGTCCCACGGCCGGTGAATCAGCAGATCGGAGGCCAATGTGAATCTTCTGTCCGCCATGGTGTAGAGGTCTTCGAGCAAGCGGTCCTTGTCGGCAGTCCTGAAGTCCCTCACGTCCCCAAGATATCGGCCTCCGGAAAGATTGTGAAGATCCGCGGACAAGCTTTCCGGGAAAACCGCGGGGGACTCTATGTCCGGCGATAGGAAATCGGAGACCGTAATGCCGTTATGCGGCCGGACGGGATAGGTTTGAGGGATCCCGAGGAGAATCGATGACTTGCCGATTCCTTCAAGATAATCCCATACCCGCGGGACACGGACGTGGAGGGAGTTGACCACGACCATTTCATCGTAACCGTGATCGACGCGGTTCCTGAAGCCGTAAATGCCGAGCTCTCCGGGGTCTCTCCCCGTGGTGATGGTCGTCCATGCGGGCACGGTTATGGGCGGATCCGTAGACCTCAGTTCGCCCCAGACCCCGTGATTCATCAGAGCGCGCAGGTTGTGAAGACCTTCTCCCGCTTCTTGGAAGACGAGATGAGGCGGAACGCAGTCGAGTCCCAGCACCGCCACCTTTCGTCCTCGTCTCCCGTTCGCCGCGGATGTAACGGCGGATGGTCTCAAATCCGGAAATTGCCGTTCCAGGAACTGAACCATCACGTAAAGGGATTCTTCAACGGTCTGCACGGAGGTCGGGACGGCAAGATCCGCAGCCCCCGGACGTTCAAATGGGGATGATATTCCCGTAAACTCCGGTATTTCGCCGCTTCTGGCTCTCCGATAGAGCCCCTTGGGATCCCGTTCTTCGCATACGGCAATCGGACAGTCCAGGAATATCTCAACGTAGCGTCCCGGTTCAAAGATACCTCGAACCGCTTTTCGAATGCTCTCGAAAGGGGTGATGAAAGCTGCAATCACCGTGAGACCTGTTTGCGAGAGCAGTTTTGCCGTTTCACCGGCTCTTCGGATGTTTTCAGCCCGGTCGACGGCCGAAAACCCCAGATCCCTGCAAAGACCTTCCCGGAGAAGATCGCCGTCGAGAAGGATCACCGGGACCCCCCGCGATTCAAGGACATCTTTGAGCATTTGCGAAAGCGTAGACTTCCCGGAGCCGGAGAGCCCGGTCAGCCAGATCGCCTTTCCCGAGTGTTGAATCATGTCGTCATACCTGTTGCATGAATATGGTCGATACCGACTATACCACAGAGCGGCCCGGTATTCGGCTGGGAGATGAAGCACAATACGTCGCCGTATTGGGGCTGGGGAGCACTCAGTGCGGCATTTCATGAGTTCGGTCACATATTCTCGTCTCGTTGCCATGCTGCGTGTGGGCAAGAACACTATCCGGGCACGGAGGCCCGGGCTACGAAAGACTGTCCCGAAGCTCAGTCTGGAAGACGACCGGCAGGATGCCGGTCCCACTGAAGAGGGTGTCCCGTCGTACATTGTGGGACGGGCGTCCCTGCCCGTCATCTTCAAGGGCGGGCGTCGTATTCTTGAGTACGGGCGGTAGCGTCCCGGCGTCCCTGCCGGGCGCATGATCGAAGAGTACCGGCACGGAGGCCGGCGCTACCAAAGAACACTAAGTGCTCAACAGAGCTTGCTTCGGCGGGACGTTTTGTTAGAATCAAAGGAACAAGGAGAGCGCCATGTCCGTCACGGTGGATTCGGCCGGCAAGGAAGATTCGGAGCGGGAAGCGTCTTCCCCTTCGTTAAGGGTCCTCATTATCGGCAACGAAGAGGCGCTTGAGAGCGGTCCCCAAATCCTCGATTCTCTTGGTCCGATGGGGTTCGACCTGGACGTCGTTGGTTTGGTCTATATGGGGCCTGAGCAGGCGCTCGATAAGATCGACTCGCAAAGCGATATTCCCGTGTATCGGGACTATGAGGAGATCATCCGATCAAAGATCCCCGATGTGGTCATCGTAACGTCCGACGATCATGAACTGCGCCGCAAGATAATGCGGGTCATTCCCCCGCAAACGCGTTTCCTCGATTCCTTTACCTTACAAGCGCTTGAAAATCTCAAGGCACTGTCCGGACAACTCGGGACCACAAGGGATAAGATCAAGAGCCTTGAGTTGATTAAAGAGGTCCTCATGGCCGGCTCCGAAGTGAGCATCATGGTTGTGGATGAGGACTTCAAAGTGCTTGACATCAATAACGCCATTCTGAAAAGGACGAAAATGTCCAGGGAGGGCTGCCTGGGGCGCGATTGTCATTGGGTGGTACTGAGATCCATGGAGCCCTGCCATCTCAAAGGAGAGGACTGCGTCGTACTGGAAGTCCTGCGTACGGGAAAATCGACTCATTCCGTCCGGGAAGAACGGCGATCCGATGGAAAGGTCCGATACTTCACGCGAAGCGCATATCCCTTAAGAATGGACGAGCGCGGAAAGATCAGCGTGCTGATCGTATGGAAGGACGTGACCAAAGGTATGACGCCGGTAGTGGACCGGCAAGTGCAGAGCCTTCGGGAGAATTTTCTTCACTACCTGCATCAAGACAAGATGACTGCCCTGGGCAAACTCGCCGCGGCCGCGGTTCATGAAATCAACAATCCCATTCAGGGAATTCTCACCTTCTCGAAGCTCATGAGAGGCTGCGTGGAAGGAGACAGCCTTCCTCGTGAGGACTTGCCCAAGTTCCGCACATATCTCGATCTCATTGCCGGAGAATCCGCGCGGTGCGGTCAAATTCTGCGAAATCTTCTGTCGTTCGCACGCCAGGGGGATCTGAGGAAGTCCCGTTTTCACATCAATCCCCTTCTGGACGAGGTCATCTTGCTGACCGGCAACCGGATGGAATTGCAGGGAATTAGTCTTTGCAGGGACATCGAGGAAAAGGTCCCGCCCCTGTACGGCGACCGCAATCAGATCAAGCAGGCCATTCTCAACCTCATACTCAACTCGGTGGAGGCCATGCCGAAGGGCGGCATCATCAGTGTGGCGGCGGATCCCGATCCCGCCACGCGTTCGGTGAGAATCAGCATAAGCGATACGGGACCCGGCGTTCCGGAAGAGCTTCAGAGCAACATTTTTGAGCCGTTTGTGACCACAAAACCGGATGGTAAGGGAGTGGGGCTGGGTCTGAGCGTGGTTTACGGGATTGTCACCCAGCATGGAGGGAACATACGGCTGGAAAGCGAACGGGATAAAGGGGCGACCTTCATCTTGAACCTTCCCGCATTCAGCCAACACATTGAAAAGAATGCGTGTTGATCTCGCACGCACAGGGAGGCAATCGTCTTATCATGGCCCGCAAAAGCAGAATCATGGTGGTGGACGACGAACTGATCGTGAGGGAATCCTTGGCGGCGTGGCTGGAAAAGGAAGACGTCATCGTCGACAGGGCCGAATCGGGCGAACAGGCTTTGGACCTCATGGAGCAGGGTCTCTACGACATCCTGTTTGTCGATATCAAGATGCCGGGTATGGGGGGGTTCGCGCTTCTGGAGAAGGCGAAGAAAGCCTACCCGACAACGGTTGCGGTGGTCATGACCGCGTACGGAACGGTGGAACACGCGGTGCAGGCAATGCAACTCGGGGCCAATGATTTTCTCGTCAAACCATTCGATCCGGAAGGCCTGAGCCTCATCGTGACCAAACTCCTCGAGCACAGGAGGTTGCTCGAGGAAACTCAGTACCTCAGGGAGGAGATTACCCGCTGCTGGGGAGGCACCGACGAAATCATCGGCCGCTCGAGCGTCATGATCGACCTGTTCGATACCATCATGGAGATCGCGCCGAGCGAATCATCGGTCCTGATACTCGGGGAAACCGGGACCGGTAAGGAACTGATTGCGAGAGCCATACATGCCCACAGTAAACGCATGGGCGGCCCCTTTGTTCCCATCAACTGTGGAGCTATTCCGGAAACGCTCATAGAGAGCGAGGTTTTCGGACATGAAAAGGGCTCCTTTACCGGGGCTCACCGCCCGAAAAAGGGCTTGATCGAAGTTGCCGACCGCGGAACGCTGTTTCTTGACGAAGTAGGCGAAATTACCGCGAAAATGCAGGTGGACCTGCTGAGGGTGCTTCAGGAAAAAACTTTCTTTCGAGTCGGCGGGGTCGAACCCATACAGGCTGATTTTCGACTCATCAGTGCAACCCACCGTGATCCGGCTCAGGAAATCGCCGATGGGAAGTTCAGGCAGGATTTCTTCTACCGAATCAATGTGATAACGCTCCGGGTTCCTCCCCTGCGGGAGCGGAGAGACGACATTCCTCTCTTGGCCGACTACTTCCTGAAGAGGGTTGCAAGAGAAACAAACCGCCAAGTTGATGCCGTGAACGACCAGGCAATGAAAATCCTCGTGGATCACGACTGGCCGGGAAATATAAGAGAATTGGAGAATGTCGTCGAACGCGCCGTGGTTACCTCGCGGAAACGCGTCATAGGTCCGGAAGCTTTTGCCTATTTGAACCCCGAGGCCCCTTGCGGATCCGCTCAATACCGGCCGAGATCCCTGCAGGAAGCGGAGATTCTCCACATACGCCGCATCCTCGATGAAGAGGACTGGAACATATCGCGCGCCTCAAAAGTCTTGGAGGTGGACCGGAGCACCCTTCACAAGAAGATTAGGAAATTCGACCTGCACCGTTAGCTTGTTCCGAA
>JAZDHD010000227.1:0-14863 GCA_043806215.1 Pseudomonadota bacterium
ATACGGGATATTCCGTGTCGCCAATACAGACCGAAAATGATGTTCTAGTCTTAGAAATCCTCATCTCCGACCGTCGTCTCTAAGAACTCGGCCGCCGTAATTATGGCAATACCGCGGAACCTACCTAAGGAACGTAAGTCATTGTCTCCGCTAATGATGCACTCAGCCCCTCCGGTAATCGCCAAATCAAGAAACATGTTGTCCTTGTCATCACGGCACACCCGCACTTGCGCTGTCGGCTCAACGAATGTCGCTCGCTCAACAAAGGCTTCCACGAATTCTTCTCGCTCGGAGACCGTCACGTAACGCTCAAATTTCTCACGTTGGAGAACCTCCACCAATTCTGCCAGGGTGGATGCCGATACGAGAAGCTCTCCACGCTTCATGGCTCGATGAAAGGCTTTCGCCGGCTTCGAGTGCTCGAACAACAAAGCGCTCACCAGGGTATTAGTGTCGAAGACGTAACGCGGTGTACTACTCATTGAGAATGGATTCCAAAATCGTCTCGGTCAGTCCACGTTCTTGGGCTTTCCGGCTGATTTCGCCCATTATGCCCTCCAAAGGTCTCTTGCAACGCCCCATTTCAGTGAGCTTCAGGCTTAACAGTACATCCAGCTTTCGTTGTTGTTCAGCGGGCGCAGTCTCGTACGCATGTGCCGCTTCAGGGCTGACGCGAATTGTAATGGTCCTTGTTTCCATGTCGGTCACTTTCCTTCTTCCCTTGGCGGCCGAGCCGAAAAGAATGATTTTGTCGGGCGTTGCGACAGCGAGTATCCTGCGGATAATCTCCTTCACCATCGATTCGTCAAGTGCCGTCCATGTCTTCCTTTTCATGTCCGCTTCGCGGTGTCTCTCAAACAGATCAATTCATAGTACACCATTCTCGCCGTTTCTCCTGTCAGCGTAAGGCATTGGTTCCGCAACAACCTATACTCTCTCCTTGTATCGTATCAACGGTCCGAAGAACTCCGTTTCGCAGTAGTAACACATGAGCGTCAGAGGATTTTGGTTGGCGACCAGGAACTTGCCGGGAACTTCCTCGTGGTTGGTAATGCAGAATCTGTCGGGACAGTGAACCACGTTTCCGACACGTTCTGGAATCTCCACCTTGTGCTTCTCGATGACTTCCCAGTCTTCGATCCTCGTGATGGTAGCCATGGGAGCGATCAATGCCACCACGTTGAGCATGTCTCTGGTGAGACTGAGATTTTCAACCTTGATGATGTCTTTTTTCCCCATGGAGGGTGATTCGAAATTGATGCCGACCGCAATGATGTCCCCCGTTTCCCGGGCCAGGGCATTGAGACCCAACACCTGGATGATGCGGTACGCCTTCCCTTCGGGAATGTGGTCGATAACGATTCCCTTCTTGATCTTGGCAATGGTGACGGATCGTTCATTCATCGGACGGCTCCCAGGATCAGAGCGAGCAAGGCCTCGCGTACGAAGAGCCCGTTCCGGGCTTGCTGAAAGTAGAAGGCATAGGGACTGTGGTCCACATCCTGAGCAATCTCGGTGACACGCGGGAGGGGATGCATGACCTTCATGTTGGGCTTCACGTCCTTGAGCATGCTTGCCTCCAACCGGTAGATACTGCGGAACTTCTCCGCAAGAGCAGTCATTTCGTGGAGACGTTCCGTTTGAATCCGGGTCATGTAGAGGATGTCGACTTCTGAAATGTGGTCCTCTATCCGCCTATCTTCGGTAAACGTGAAACCGCCTCTGTCCGAGGCCTTCTTGCACTTGTCGATGAGGAAGCCCGGCATGGCGAGATCGCGGGGGGAGATGAAGACGAGCTTACACCCGTTGTATTTGAGGAGTGCCTCCGCCAGAGAGTGGACGGTCCGCCCGTTGGCCAGATCACCCACCATGGCCACGGTAAGTCCGTCCAGCCTGCCCTGGGTTTCGTTGATGGAGTAGAGATCCAGCAGGGTCTGAGTAGGGTGTTGATTCGGGCCGTCGCCGGCATTTATCACCGGGATTTCGGCAGCTTCTGCGGCGAGCCTGGCGGCTCCCTTGAGCGGATGCCGGATCACCATGACGTCGAAACCGTACCCGTCGTGCATCTTGACCGTGTCCCAAAGCGACTCTTCCTTGACGGCGGAAGTGATCCTCGGATCGTAGAATCCTGCCATTTCCCCCCCCAGGTTGCGCATGGCCGCCTCAAAGGATGTGCGTGTGCGGGTGGACGGTTCAAAGAACAGCATCGCACAGACTTTGTCCACGCACAGGTGCTTCTTTTCCGGGTGATTTCGGACAACATCGACTTTCCGGAGAAACTCGTCAATGTCCGCGCGGGTCAAGTCGTTCATGGATATGAGGTCTCTTCCCGTAAAACTCATGCCCACTCCTCTTCTTGCGACGGTTCACCTTGTGCGACCGAATCTATGCCGTAGAACACTTAGTCTATCAACTCCCTCGATCTCCTTCACCTGAGGAAAGGAGTGCCCGGCCTCTCACCACGGTTTGTTTGACCGCGCCCGGGAGTCGTATACCCTCGAAAGGGGACCAGCCGCAACGGGTTTCCAATGGTCCCCTCCCTTTGATCTGTGATCCCTCCACCAGTGTCGAGTCGGAAAGATCCAGAACCGTGAAATTGGCCTCATATCCGACGTCGATGTCTCCCACCGGGACATCGAGAAAAGGATTCATGATCCAACCCGGCATTACTGCAAAGGCCTCTGCGATCCGATACGGCGGAACACCGCAATCACGCACGAGCCAACTTACGAACGAACCCACGGTATCCAGGTGTGGCATTCCCGGAGCTCCCCGGGCCTTGTCTTCAAGAGTGTGAGGTGCGTGGTCAGTGGCAAGAATATGCACATAACCCTGTTTGAATGAATCGACGAGCGCGCGGCGGTCATCTTCCGAGCGCAATGGAGGATTACAGTCCAAGAGGTTCGCAACCGGGGAATTCCGTTTTCCCGCGCACAGGATGTCCCCATCTTCCACGCTAAAGTAGAGATGGTGCGGGGTGACCTCACAGGTCACTATTTCCCGGACATGACGGTTGTACTCGTCGATCAATTCGACCGCGCCCTCGGTGGATACATGACAGATGTGGGACCGAAGGTCAAACTTCAGCGTCAAATCAAGAAGCCTGTCCACAGCCCGGATCTCCGCATCCGCAGGTCTGGTCTTCCACCGCGGACCCGAGGAGCCGTTTCTTGCGAGGATCTCCGGATCTTCAGCGTGGAAGAAGACACGACATCCGCGATAGCGTGACAAAACCGTTTCCAGATCTCTCCACGACGTGAAGGAAACCGGCGAAGGCTTCGCGTCCAGATAGACCTTGTAGGGCAGGTCGTCCCACGGTTCCGAGCGCGGTGTGACCGCAGCCAACAGAATCACCGGGCATGCCGACGAGTGCGTAAGACTCTCTTTGAGAGCATAGGAATCGGCATTGTCAGGCGGTACGGGGTCGTTGGGCATGGCTGCGAATAACGTCACCCCTCCGCGGAGAGCGGCTCTGCCTGCCGTGGCAAAGGTCTCCTTACGACAAAAAGCCTCCCATGTCTTCAGCGCCTCGGCATCGGAGCCATGGGGTTTCGGATATTCCCGTGCATGGACGTGAATGTCGATGAATCCGGGAAAGATCAGCTCGGTATCGGGGAAAGACTCATCGGCCTCCGAGATCTCCTCGATGACTCCGTCTTCCATGAGAATCACGGCCGGGTGCACACCGTCGGAAAAGACAATGTTTCCGGTAATGCGGGACATTTCCATGAGAGCTCCACAGGATGAGGCAATTATTCGGGGCGATTTCCCGCTTCAGGGGAGCAAACATTCGAGCCCTTACTCAACCTCGAGTTCGGCTATGCGCATTTCGTCACGGCCTTCGAGGATCTTCAGCACGGCCGATCCGCAGACAGGACATAACGGGTGATAGTGCTCCAGTACCATCTCCTTGGAACAATCGAAGCAAAAGACCTTGATCGGAATGATGGTGATCTTCAAACGGGCACCCTCCGCCACTCCCCCCTTGGATAGGATCTCAAAGGCAAAGTCTATGGACTCGGGCATCACTCCCGTGAGAGCACCGAACTCGAGCCTTATCCCCACCACTTTCTTGACCTTGTGGAGTTCCGCCTGCTGCTCCACGATGTCCATGATGCTCTGCACTATTCCCATTTCATGCATTGAGCTTCCACTTCCGGGGCATTCCATAATTCCGTCAAATCGGTCGTCTTCCCGTTTCCCGGGTCAAACACAGTATGCAGCAGTTCATCCGGTGAATCAATAACCGGAGGGATTCCCACTCCCAAGTACTCTGTTTCGCAAATACGTTGTCGTGTGAAGGCCCGGTAGCGTCCCGGCGTCCCTGCCGAGCGCATGATCAAAGAGTACCGGCCCGGAGGCCGGCGCTACCACAGCAGGCTGTGCTGCCTTGGATACGACACCGTATTTACGCCGTGAAGCACTAAGTCCGTCGAGGACTAGTTCTATCTCCGGGCCCAGGGCGGAATCTGCCACTGGGTTGCGCGGTTCATCTCCTGGAACAGTCCGCCTCCGGTCATGTCCATGAAAAGACGGTAGGTGCCCTGCATGTCGTTGTTGGAATGGGTGGTGAACGCGACGTCGCGGCCCTGATATGAATAGACGCTTATAATCTGCCCGGATGGGGCCGAATAGTAGTCTATGGTCGTTTCTTTTCCCGGGATATCGGGGGCTCTATCCGACTTTCTCGTGGTGAGGTGCTTGAGAGACCGGACATCCGGCAGCCGGTAGCTCTGCTGAGCCAACGTAAGCAGGTCGGAAAAGATGATAATACTCGTCACCGCGATTGCTATCCAAATCCGTGCCATTTCATGGTCCTTTCTGAACTACGGTCCGGGAATAGGCCACGGCCTCCGGACCAATCACGCGACACAAGAGACTTGCACGGATCCGTCACTTCCAAGACAGGGGTCGTTTCAGTCGATGTGTCGCCGCAGTTCCGCCGGGGAGCACGATCTCCACGCATCCGTACACGCACCGAGTGATGAATTGTCCATGATCGGTGCCGTAGCCCCCCGGAATCTGCATTGACTCCTATAACAGAACCGCGCGTGGGGCACAACCGCCGGCGACTGGGACATTCCGGAAATGAAATTGTTAATTCATTGTAATTGCGATATGTTGCGGCCGGATCGGTTACCCCGCCTACCCGTCTCATATGTTGAAAAACGACTGAATGGACATGAGGAGCAACAGCGTGAGCGTAACGGCCTCCACGGCATGTGGAAGTGCACCGAGAGCTGCTTTGGCCGCTTTTGCCGTGCTTGCCAGGCCGATGCGGTACATCAACAAAAGGCTCCACCCAAGACCGGCCCAGAGAAGCAATTGCTGCACAAGCATCGTGGTGTCCGGGGATACCTTGAATGAGACTCTCTGCAATGCGGCAAGGTCCAGACCTTGCCCGATAACGCCGGGCAACAGGGCACCGAGGTTGACCATATAGTAGACATGAAAGGACATAAACGCGGTCAGTGCAAGAGGGAGGAGGGCCAAACCGAACCGTGCGTAGTTCTCTGCGAACTTGTCGCCGCATACTCTTTTTGAGACGGTTGCGGCAAGCCCGTGGAGCAGGTTGACTCCAATCAATACGCCGGCGAACACCAACGAGAAGGAGATGATTTCAGGCAACGGCAGGAAGGCTATGATGTGCTTGTACGTAATTGTCTTGCTCACCATCTCGCTGAGCAGTCCGCCGATCATTCCGGTAACGAGAAAGGCCGTTCCCGGCTTGGGTTGGCGTTCTTCCCAGATCTCGCGGCCGGGCAGGCGCAGGCTCAGCCTTATTGCATCATGCGGGCAATTCTTCAAGCATTGCGCGCAAAGCTTGCACAAGCGATTGCTGTGAAGTCTCGGACCGGCCTGACCAAAAGGGCAACCGGCATCGGTCTCCGTACCGAGGTAACATTCATTGGTGGTGCAGTGCGAGATGCACACGTTGCGGTCCGCCCTGAGTTCCACCACCGACGTCTTTGCAAGGACCCCCACCATCCCCCCGAGACCGCAGAGGTATTGGCACCATGACTGCCGCTCGAAGACCATGGAGACGATCACTGCGGAAATGAGCATTGCCAACAACAGGAATCCCAGGTTGACCGGCGAATTCCGTATGCCCGTGGCGGTCTCGAACCAAATGATGGCCAGCACTGCTCCTGCTATCAGGAAATCACTGTGGTTCCTGAGAAATGCCGGAAAGGGCAATTCCAAGGCGGCAACCCGCTTCGCCAGGTTCCCGACGACCCCGATGGGGCAGACCGAGCACCAGAAGCGGGCCAGCAGGAATGAGGCGATAACCATGAAGGGCCATCCCACTGCCCATGCTACGAGAGCGGCAGGGTTCTTCATAGGATCGGTCGGCCCGAAAAACAAGAACGCGAGGATAATGAAGAAAAAAGGTGTTGCCAGGAACTGAAGAAGGCCCGGGTACAGGGGACTGACCAGTGCCCGTTTCAACGGTCCCAACCTGAGCAGATTAATCTTCCCCTTCCCTTCGACGCGCTTAAGATCAAAATAGACATCGTCCGGCTTGATCACGCCGTCGCGGGATACCAATACGGCCCGTTTGAGGGTATTGGAAAGCTCCAGATCGTTGCCCGGCCACTGATGGTTGAGCAGCGCTCTGAGCGTCTCCTTTGGGAGCCTCTCAACGCCGCGGCGGAGTTCCCCTGCGTGTTTGTCAAGGTAGTGCCGTATAAGGGGCGGGATCTCACGTCTGCGACTCCGCAGGGGAGGGATTGCGATGGCGCCGGCCCTGAGTGCGTGAATCAGCGGATGCCTCTCGGGAAGAACCTCCTCGGGGTTCAATCTCGTTGTTGCCATCAGTCTGACTTTGGCCTTCTTTTGACGCACTCCTCCGACGCGACGGAACGCACCGGTTTCCACTGCTTCGAGAAGCTTCAACTGAGATAACCTCGTCAGCTGATCCAATCTCCGGACAAGCAGCGTCCCGTCTTCTGCCATGTCGAAGTAACCCGGTGTTTCTTTCCGTCCGCCGTCCCGGGCCGGCTCCTCGGATCCGAAAAGAAGGCGGAGCTGCCGATCCGTACGTTCCTCTTCGGTAAAGAGCGGCTTGTCCTGCAACCCGTTTTCGATATTCGCGGAGCCTTCCGAATGCAGGTCCATCGCCAGAAACACTTCCTTACAGAGGTGGCTCGCTCTGAACAGCGTAAGAGCAAGTCCCTCCTTGCCGACTCCCGTCTCTCCGGTTATCAGGACCGGATTGTCCGTTTGGGCCATCTCTTCCATACGCCGGGCCACGCGTTGGCGGACGTACTTGCCCATATGATAATCAGGGAAAACGTGATCCTCCCTGCTGATCAATGATTGAAGAGACCGCTTTTTCAGCTTGACCTGAAGGACGGATCTGTCGAGACGGATGGTCCGCCGCACCAGGTTCTTGACGAGGCTCTTGACGACTTCCGGACCGGTACTGAGAATCTGCCCGAAATCTTCGCAAGGTATTTCGATTACCAGACATTGCTCATCAGCCACGAGAACCGAATCCGAAGGCCATGGGCTTCCCGTGAAGAGGCTCACCTCGCCGAAGATGTCTCCAGGTACGAGCGTATCGACCGGGATCTTTTCTTCATGATCGTCACGCAGTACGATGGTGGCCTTTCCGGTTACCAAGTACCTGATATCATCGCTCCATTTGCCCGGTCCGACGATGACGTCTCCCTGCTCATAGCGTCTCACAAGATCCTGTTCCGACGCGAGATTGCGAAACGCTTCAGGAAGCTGCATCAGACCTCTCAAGGGCAGTTGTTTGGATGAGAACATGTGAGACATCCGTATCCGATCCACACCTACTTTCTATCGTCCCCGGCAAGGGACCCTGAGCGGTCGGACGGTTCCCATCATTGCCGGTGACGCAAACAGATCTCTCCTTTTACCGGATCTTCGGGAAGATGAACGGCGTTCTTGCCCGATACTCGCGAAACTCTTGTCCAAACCGTTGTTCCAGTTCCGGTTCTTCGAAAAAGCGTTGGAACAGCCACACCATGAGGAGTGCGATGACGAACATGAGCATACCCACCCAGACGGACGACATGAGAGTGCCGAGTCCGAAATAGTAGACCACCGCACCCAGCTGCATGGGATTCCGGCAGTACCTGTAAGGACCGGTGACGATGAGTTTCCGGGGAGGAGCCAACGGAACCGGAGTCCCCTTGCCGGTTTCCGCCTGTACGAAAGCCGTCCGGCCGAGCATGGCAAGCCCCCCGAGGGTGGCGATCCATGCGAAGACCACTCGGATCGTCTCGCTGTACGGCCCCAGAGCATACTCGTACAACAGGTAACAGAGGCCGAAGAGAACCGCAGGCAGAACAACGAGAAATGCGCCGCCCCCTAATGACACCGCTGCTACCGTATACAGGTCGCTTCTATCCTTGGCTGCGGCATCGGCCACAGTCTGTGTATATGTTTCCGAGAGTCTCGACAACTGATTTCCTCCAAGTGGTCTTAGCGTTCGTCGGCGCAAATACGGCGACGTATTCCCCGATGCGGTGAGCGGCTGCGGGCCGCACAGCCTGAAACGCCGAGTTCAATCCGTGGGGTCCGCTCCTCGTAACGGCCTTCTCTCAAGGCGTCTTTGCGGGTGGAGCGAAGCCGCGGCAGCGCGCAGCCGCCCTAAATTGCATTGTGACACCCGGGCACTTAGAAGGCGGTATTGGTAATGTACGAAACAATGCTGACAATCAATGCTCCAAGAAGAGCGGACCAGAAGTTCTTCACGTCGAAGCCGGGGGCGATGGCGGCAACCAGCCAGAACACCAGTGCGTTGACGATGAAGATGAAGAGCCCCAGGGTGACTACGATGAACGGAAACGCGAAAAACATGGCTATCGGCTTAAGGATGAGGTTGACTACACCCAGAATAGCCGCCGCCACTGCTGCAGATCCCACACTCCTTACGCGGACCCCCGGCAGGATATAGGCCGCCAGAAGGATCGCCCCGGTCACTATCAGCCAACTGATTATGAGTTTCATCATATTGTCCACCTCTCCCTTTGTACTGACGGTAATTGAAACGGCCCGTACGTCCGGTACTACCACATATTCCCGGCAGGAAAGTCAAGTGGTTCCCCAAGCAATAGTCTTTCGAGAACGCAACGGAGCGCCGTCCCTGGAAGGCCGGAGTTCCCGAGCGGGCCTGTTATTCCTCAGAGGAAACTTGATGGAATCTTCCGGTTTCCGCGCTGCTTGTAGACGGCGTTTCGGACATCCCGTGGATCCCTCTTGTTCCGAGCCGGCGGCGAGCACTACTTCTCAAGTATTATTCCCGCGATTGCTTTCCTCACACCCAAACCCTTTGAAAAAAATGTCGCCAATACCGAAAAATATGTTGACAAACAGGAAACATTTGCCGGATACTGGGAGCAACCGGAACCAGGAGAGTCGTTTCCGGGCCCGATGCAGGAGGAGTTTTGGCTGATCGTACTGACATGTCCCGGTGTTTTCGCATTCACTGCTTCAGTTCAGGGGATGCTCGGGTAAGCAAGCAGCAGTCGGGAGCCGCGCCGGTGGAGGCGATATTGACGACGGCTTCGTTGTGGTATAGATTTTGAATTTCGAAGAATACCTCAATCCGGAGCCGGCCTTTATGAGCGAAGAGCTTATCGCCAAGAATATTGGAGTACTGAGAAAGAAACAGAAGCTTACCCTGCAAAAATTGGCCGATCTTACAGGTCTTACAAAGGGTTACCTTTCCAAGATCGAACGGTCCAAGAAGTCTCCGCCGTACTCCACCCTCAACAGGATAGCCAGGGCGCTTGGAGTGGATGTCGGTTTCCTCATCAATCAGAATGCGGAAAGCATGGGCGACCCCCGCATCGCGTTCGTGAAGAAAGACCAGGGCAAAATCGTCGAGACTGCCGACTCTCCGGACGGATATGTATACCAGACGCTCGCCTTCGGGAAACCCGGTAAGAACATGGAACCCTACATCATCGAGCCCGCTTTTGAGGAAAAGGGTGTCTTTCAGCACGAAGGGGAGGAGTTTTTCTTCATCTTGGAAGGTACGCACGAGTTCATTTACGACGGTAAGACGTACCTCATGGAACAGGGCGACAGCGTCTATTTCGACTCCGGTGTTCCCCACACGGGGCGCAGCATAGGGAAAAAGCGGGCCAAAATGCTGGCGATAATGTTCTCCTACAAACGGATCTGATTTCACTACATCAGGATTGGCCGTATACCGTTATGGGCCCGGCATTGCGCTCCGCCTCAATGAGAGGCGGTGTGATGAACGCCTGTTCACGAGGCTCCCGCGTCGGCCATATAGTAACGGCTTCTCTATAACGGACTACCTCTTCTCCGCCAACTTCCATCCGACGATCCCTATGGATCGACGTCGGCATGCCGGCAACGGCCGCGTACCGACGCATGGGGCAGAGCCATGAACAAGAGCATCGTCATAGTGGGAACTTCCGACACCAAGGGAGAACAACTGGATCTTCTGAGGAAGAAACTTCGTTTAATGGGGGACAAGCCGATTCTCATGGACATCAGCATGGGAGGCAAGCCGACTCTCGATGCCGAAGTCCCTCCACACGAGATAGCCGAAATGGCCGGCAAGAACATCGAGGAAATCCTGAGTTCCACCGACCGCCGCATCTGCACCAATATCATGACCGAAGGGGCTTTGAACAAGGCACTTGCCCTGATAGCCGAGGGACGACTCCACGGGATCACGGCCCTGGGGGGAATCAGCATCGGCCTGGTCGGGGCGCAAATCATGGCCAAGCTGCCCTTTGGAATTCCCAAGGTGATTGCCGTACCCGCGGCCATGCCGGCGTACGTGGGACGTTTGTTCGGGGCCATGGACGTGACCGTCATGCAGCTCATCATGGAGATCGCCGGCAGCAACGATCTTGTGGACAACGCAATATCACAGGCGGCCGGCGCCATCTCCGGAATGGCCGGACAGGCCGTGGATCACCGGAAGCTCACCCTACCGTATCCTTCCGTGGCCGTCACCCAGATAGGTTTTTGCAACAGCTGCGCCAAGAACGTCGAGACCCTTCTCGTCGAGAAGGGTTATCATGTGTACCCGTTTCACGCGCAGGGCGTGAGCGACCGAGCCATGGATACTCTCATAGCCCAAGGCTTCTTCGACGCCATTGTGGAGATCTGCCCTGCCGGGCTGATCGAAGAACGTTTCAAGGGAAACAGACCGGCAGGCACGGCAAGGCTCGACGCCGCCGGCGAGCGGGGGATTCCACAAGTCTGGGCGCCCTGTTGCCTGAACCTTACCGGTGTCGGCCCCACTCGACATAACCGCGGGAAGTACCTTGCTTCGGGCAAGGTCTTTGAAATGGACGAAACAAGGGCCATGACGCGGTTCCCCGAAGACGAGTTGATTATCGGCGCACAACTCTACGCGGAAAAAATCAACAAGGCGAAAGGTCCTTTGAAGCTCGTCGTTCCGTTAAGAGGATGGTCGTCAATCGATAGGGAAGGAAGCGTACTCTACGATCCTGAACAGGACCGGGTATTCATAGGGGAATTGAAGAAGGGCCTGACCGTGGATCTCGACATCGAAGAAGTGGACGCGAACCTGGAAGACATGGAGACGGCGCGGGCCCTGGTCGAAGGCCTCGACACGTTTATGAAGGGCAGAGCGTAACGCTTAGAGACTGCGTGTGGAAGAATGGTGCGCCTCCGGCGCCCCCCGGCGGAGATTCGGCGACGGATGGACGGTAATTCCCCCCGTTCCGCATCGCAGGCTCCACCGCCCGCCGGCGGGGACGCCGGTGCGGCGTCAAGTGTTTCCAAGAATATGTCACCGCATTTGTGCCCCGGCGTACCAGGGTATAGGGCCGGGGGAGAGGTCACGCATGACTACCATACGGTTCGTGGACACAACATTGAGGGACGGCAATCAAAGTCTGTGGGATGCCACGGGCATCACTACGGATGCCGCACTCTCCGTTGCCGAGCAACTAGATAACGTGGGCTTTAAAGCGGTTGACTTCATGGCCAGCATTCACATGGGAGTGGCCGTACGATACCACAAAGAGAACCCATGGACGAGGATCAAACGCGTGTCGCAGGCCATGCCGAATACGCCGCTGAGCTTCGGCACCACAGGCCGGCGTTTCATCGGATTCAAGCGCATGCCCGATTGCATCATGGGTTTGGTGTATAAGTGTATGGTCGCCAACGGCATCCGACGGGTATGGCTTATCGATGCCGCGCACGAGACGGCGATCATCCAAAAGAACGCACGTATGGCAAAGGAGGCGGGCATCGAGGATTTCATGACCGCATTGTCCTACACCATAAGCCCCGTTCACACCGACGGATACTATGCGGCCAGGACCGGTGAGATCACGGCGTGCAGCGACGTGGACACGGTCTATCTGAAGGATCAGGGGGGCCTGCTCACTCCGGAACGGATCACCACGCTCGTGCCGGCCATTCAGGCAAATCTCCGCGGTAAACCTCTTGAAATTCATTCGCATTGCTCAACGGGGTTGGCGCCCCAAGTCTATCGTCAAGCAATCGAAGCGGGCATCGATACGGTGCATACCGCCATTCCGCCATTGGCCGACGGGACTTCCCAGCCGTCCATCTTCGAAATACTTGACGGTTTGGAGGAGAAGGGGCACAAGCCCGCCATCAACGGGGATCTGCTGCGCTCCATTTCAGAGCATCTGTACGCCTTGGCGGAACGGCAGAACAGACCCGTAGGAAAGCCGCAGGAATATAATCCTTCGTATTTCGAACATCAGGTGCCCGGCGGGATGGTGACGACTTTAAACCGGCAGCTCGCCGAGGCCGGGATGACGGAACGCTTGCCCGAGGTTCTGGATGAAATCATACGGGTACGCCGCGATCTGGGATATCCGATAATGGTCACCCCCCTTTCTCAGTTCGTTGGAACTCAGGCTACCATGAACATAGCTTCCGGTGAACGGTACAAGATGGTGCCGGACGGTATCATAGAGTACGTTGTGGGCTACTTTGGCAGCTCACCTTCACCAATTGACCCGGAAATTCTGGAAAAGATAAACAAGCTGCCCAGAACCAAGAAGCTGCGGGAACAGGATTTTCCACAGCCCTCCGTGGAGGACTTAAAGGAAGCAATGGGCCTTCCCGCAAGCATTTCGGACGAAGAATTCCTCCTGAGGTACGCCATGCCCGGCCAGGAGGTGGATGCCATGCAGGCCGCCTCGGCTTAACGTGTGAACAATGACGTTCAAACTGCAGTAACCGACCCAACATATAATGAGAGGAGACTTGAGATGGCCGATTCGACGTATGATGCAGTAGTTGTCGGCGGAGGGCACCACGGAATGATAACGGCGTGTTATCTGCAAAGGGCGGGAATGCAGACGGCGGTCTGTGAAATCAAGCCCGGGCCGGGCGGCTCGGTAACCAGCGCCGAGGGACCGGTCCCACAATTCACCTATAACGTTTCGTCCAACTGGACCCGTTTCTACGGCCACCCGGCCTACACCGACTTCAATTTGCGGGACAAAGGTCTGGAATACATCTTCCCCGAGGGAAACGAGGCCATGATCTTCGACAATGATACGTGCCTGATCGGATACTCAGCCCTCAAGGTGTCCGACCCCATTACCGGGAAGACCGAAATTTCGCATGAGAATATGCAGAAGACCCTCGACGAAATCAGCCGTTTTTCCCAGAGAGACGCGGATACCGCCGAGGAACTGTTCCGACGCTACATGAAGAAATGGAAAACGGCCATGGGGGCCTATCGCTTTTCTCCTCCCGTTCCGTGGGGAAAAAAGAACGAATTGGAGAAACTCTGTGATGATCTCAAGGACGGTATCGAACCCATCTACCAGTTTATGACCACCCAGCAATTGGCGTATGATCTTTTCGAGAGCGAAGAGCTCCGTACTTTGTTCATCCGAGCGGCAATGACGTCCTTCGGCGGTGCCCCACACGATGTTATCGGCCTTCACGGCTTCATCCACGCCATAGGATTGGTCCTGTCCTGGGAGCCTGCCGCCATTGCCAAAGGCGGCAGCCAAAGCGTGACAAACGCCCTCCACAAGGCGTTCGCAGAGATGGGCGGAGAGACGATTTGCCGTGCCGAAGTGGTGAAGCTCCTGATCGAGAACGGCAAGGCAACAGGGGTGCGCCTCAAAAACGGAAACGAGATCAAGGCTGTTAAGCTTGTGGCGAGCGATCTGAGCGCTCTCCAATCAATTGAGCTCATCGGTGAAGATCACCTGGATCCCAAGCTGGTCAGGCGCGTCCGAAACATTCGATACGACAGACACAACATTGTATGGGCCGTATTTGCCATGCACGAATTGCCCCGGTACAAGGCGGCTTCGTACAACCCGGACTGCGGACCGCAACCGAGGATGTACTTGGGCCCCAGAAATGCGGACTACGTGGCAAACCAGTATCTTTCGGAGATATTTACCAAAGGTATCTCAAACCGGCTCTTCATGTTTCTCGGCCCGGACAGCATTTGGGATGGTTCAAGAGCCCCGGACGGGAAGCACGTTATCGGAATCGAGGAGTTCTCCGCGCCCACAAGGTTCTTTTCCCCAAGCAAATGGCAAGAACTGAGGAATGAGTTTGAAGCCGCCATTATCAGGGAATGGCAAATCTACGCGCCGAACATGACAAGGGACAACATTATCGCAAGCCACATTGCCACGCCGTACGATATCGAACTGAGCCATCCAAACATGCACGAGGGCTCAATTGCCTGCGGCGACATGATCGTCTCACAGATGGATCGGTTCCGGCCGACCCCCGAGCTCGCCAACTACAAAACCCCCATCGACAACTTCTACCTGTGCTCCTCCGCCTGTCACAATGGAGTCGGTACCGGGAGAGGATCGTCACTGAACTGCTTTGAGATCATCAGCAAGGATTT
>JAZDHD010000228.1:0-4087 GCA_043806215.1 Pseudomonadota bacterium
CTCCTTTCCACGGGTTAAAACCCGTGGCTACTCACGGTGAGCCCCTGCGGGGCACTCGCTGGTCGGTATCTCAAATCGGTTCGCCCATCGTCAGCCTGTTCGCACGGTTGTCGGCAAGAAAATGTGGGACATGCTCAGGGCAGGAGCCTGGGAACGAGAGGATAGTCTCGCTCCTTGAATACTGCGGACACCTTCACGTTTGTCATTAAGAGCCGTAGGGGTAGGCCCCCGTGCCTACCCTGGGCGGCCACAGAGGGCCGCCCCTACGAGAGGGCGTGGCAATCTCAGCATTTCACGAGGCATTGAGATTGCTTTCCCGCGTTCTGCGCGGGACTGCGCTCCTCGCAATGACAGGAACGACATGCGGGATCCTTGAGGAACTGGATTAGGATTACCGCGAAATTCAAAGAGCGTCACTGTAGTTAGGCAGGGTCCCTACGTCTGAGCGAAGCCGCCGGCGTCCCGGCGTCCCTGCCGGGCGAGAGATAGTACGTTGTTTCCACTAAAGAATACCCCGCGGAACGCGGGGAGGCCAGCGCTACCAAAGCAGGGATCGTTGCCTTCAATATCACACCGTATTTTAGAAACGGTGTGCTTTGCACCCGACTTCAAGCACGAACGTTTGACTGTTCCCAATAAAGGTGCAGCGCGGCTATCATCACTGCGCCGTCGATCCGGCCCGTCCGAATGTAATCCCGGACCTCATCCGATGGTACGAGAACCGTCTCGATTTCTTCGGTCTCATCGGGATTTAGGGTTCCAGTGGGTACTGCGTCGCGTGCAAGGAAGACATAGAATCGATTGGTAAACAGAGCGGGCATTGGGTTCATGCATCCAAGAAGCTCCAGGATGTCGGCCCGATATCCCGTCTCCTCTTCAAGTTCTTCTCTCCCGCTTTGCTCGGGAGTCTGCCCTTCCTTGACGAGACCTCCGGGAGGTTCCAACGAGAGTTCTCCACTCCCGTGCCGATATTGTTTAACCATCACCAGTTTGTTGTCCGGAGTGACGGCGATGACTGCAACCCAGTCCGGTGAGTTGAGAACCTGGAATTCATGGATCTCTCCCGTCCTGGGAGATCTGTTCCTGTTAATGGAAACGGAAAAAAGGTGATAAGCGCGATCATCTCGGGTATCAATCAATTCCCATCTGAGGTTACGCTTCTCGTCGTCGGACTCCGCATGAACCGTCATCGGGCACTCCCTTTGCACGCAACCGGGTTCCGTAGGCCAAAAGGAGCATCGATGCTCAAGCCAAGAGGAAGGGGAGCCCTTCCCGGTTGAAGTCTCCCCTCTTCCCCGTGCCCGGTCTTTGCTTGTTCGTCGTGCGCGGGTACTTCATCCCCGCGGACGCTTTGCCTGATCCGCAAATCAGTCCGGTACCCGGACCACGGTCTTGTTGGCGAGCATTTCCTGGAGCTGCGAAAGCAGTCTTTTTTCCTGCGCGTCGATGACTCCGTCCGCATCGGCAATCATCAGGATCCGGTCGTATTCGGTGTTCGTGAGTTTCCCGTCGTCAATGGCCTTCTTAATCATAGCCGCCAGCTTTTCGCCGCTTTCACCCGATACAGGCATGGATTACCTCCGGAAGTTGATCGTCGAATCCTTACATAAGTGAATAAATCAGCAGTGGTTACCCTACCCAGTTACTCTCCTAAAGTAAAGCAAAACAGCTGTGGGGATCAACCGGTCCGTTCCCGCGATTTCTTGCGTTTCCCGAATGGACACGCCCGGATACACACGCCGCAAATGGGGGCCTCGATGAAGGGCACACTTGTCTGATTGTCGGTGACTCTTGCCAGACAACGGTCAAAATGGAGGGCCTCCTCGCGATCTTCATAGTGCAGCGTAGTATTGACATTCTTGATCGCTCCAGCCGGGCAGGCTTCGGCACAGGCGCTGCATTTGGCGCAGAGATTCTTCACCGGCACGTCCGCATCCAAAGGCATGTCGGTCAGTACGGTGACGAGCCGGACCCGAGGTCCGTAGCCGTGATTCACCAGGAGAAGGCTTTTCCCCTGCCAGCCGATTCCCGCGGCTATGGCCACGGCCTTGTGAGAGATGTACGAGGTCCAACGGGTCTTGTCCAGAAGCTGTGAAGCAGGAATGGGGACGGCCCTTGCGCCCTCGTTCTGAAGGTACTGCGTCACCCTCAAGGCTATGTCGTCCAGCAACATGTTCACCTTGGCATAGTTCTGCTGGTAAAGGGGCGTGGGACGGTCGGCAATGGCGTCGACAATGCCGTCGGAGAGACGGACCGCGATGCTCACGGCTCTCGCATAACCCTCCAGCAAATCCCCGGGCTCGGTTTGGATCCCCTCAAGCCTTTTGAGATCGGCTATTCCCACGAGATCTGCTCCGCAGTGTCGGGCAAGCAGCTTGAGATTGTCGGTTAATTCGGTAAGGTGATCCGAAACGTTCACGATGGGCTCTCCACTACCCGACGGTTCGTTGCTCACAACACTGCCTCCTTTGTAAGTACCGTGGAAGTCTTGGCGGCTTTATTCCGCCTGCATTACCGGACCGTCGACGCAGGACCTGAGACCGGTTCCGGTTCCACAGCTTCCGCAAACTCCTATTCCGCACCGCATGATATCTTCCCGAGCCAAGAAGATGTGGTCTTTCGACACATTGTTTTCCAGGACTGTTACCGCAGCACGCATCATGGGACCCGGCCCGCACACGAAGACTCGGCATTCGGCATAGAGGGTCGGGTTCGAGACAACGTCTTCCTCCAGGGCCCTCACGACCTCTCCCACGTGATCCGGGGAGTCGATGACAACACGGACATCCGGGTGCAACGACCCAGAGCTAGACCCAGACCTAGACCCCAGTATCTCATCCTGAAACCACGGCTCAATCGGCGCGGAGAATCCGAAAAAGGCTCGGACGGCCAACTCTTTCCATCGCGTCAGGGCCATCATAACCGGGGCCGCGCCGGTTCCGCCTGCAAGAAGGACGAGACGGCTTCCCGCGTCCGGCCGGGGAAATCCTTGCCCATAGGGTCCCCTCATGAAGAGGGAATCCCCCGGTTTCAGGTCTTTCAGGGCCCGAGTGAACGGACCCACGGCCCGGATCAGATACGCCGGTTCCATGTCCCGGGCCGGCGAGAACGGCTTCTCACCGATTCCGGGCAACCGGAGAAAGAAGAACCGGCCGGGATCGCATGCAGGACCGTCACGCAGAGACAACTTAAAGAGATCCGGCCCAAATGGTTCGTTCGCCGTAACCGTCGTCTTAAAGTAGGCCGTGCGACCGGCTCCTGCCAAACACTTTGAGGGTGAACACGGTTCGGGCTCTCGTTTCAATGATTGCCCAAGCCGGGCAAAGAAGCCCGCGATTTGCGGCGTGGTCATACCGGCCAAAGCCGAGCCGACTCCGTAGAGGCTTGCCCCGGCCTGCCGGTATGCACGCACGTCATCCGCACACCCGATACCCCCCACGGCGATGACCGGAAGATCGACGGCCGAAGCCGCTTCCCTCACCGCTTTGAGTCCCACCGGCCGAATCCCCGCACCCGACAGACCTCCGGACACATTGGTGAGTATGGGACTGCCGTCCACATCGACCGCGGTCCCCGGTCCGACGGTATTGATGAGGCACAGAGCGGCCGCTCCCGCGTCCCTGCACAGCCGTGCCATCCCGGGAATGTCGGCGAGATTCGGCGAAAGCTTGGGAATGATGGGTTTGTCGAGGTGCTCCTTGAGCAGGCCGATAATGGAGCGCACGGTATCCGGATCCGACCCGACGCTCTGTCCGGCGCCCTTTACGTGGGGGCACGAGAGATTAAGTTCGAACGCGTCGGCGATGGGCTGGAGTATCCGGGCGCATTCGAGGAATTCCTCCGCATTCGCGCCCATGATGGATACGACAAGGGGTTTGTCTCCGTGCAGGGGCATGAGAGGCAGCATGGCCCGCAAGAAATTTAGGGCTCCCGGATTGGCCAACCCCACGGCATTCACAAAGCATCCCGGATAGTATTCGTGCAGGATCGGCTCACGGTAACCCTCTCGGGGTTCCAAGCCGATGGTCTTGGTGGTGAGAAAACCGATTTCAGGGACATCCCGGGCGATTCGGGCAATCACCGTCGG
>JAZDHD010000229.1:0-42974 GCA_043806215.1 Pseudomonadota bacterium
AATAGTCCCTTGGAGGGCTTCTCCAGCTTCACAATCCAACCTGCCGCGTGCAACGGGACCACAGCTGCGTCACGGCCGGGCCACACGCTGCTGAATGTGCCGGACGGGGCGCCGGCGTACTTGCCGGTATTCGCCTCTTCATCGGAAATCTTTTCCAGCCCGGCCGTCCACCGGCCTCCGCCGGCAGAGAGAATCTTCTTGATGGATTCACGTGAAAACCTCGCACGCGAATACCACTCCGTGCCGTCTTTCGCTTCGAGCCTCACGGTGATGTGGAAATTGTCTGCTGCCGGATCATCCTGAAATGCTTGGCTTTTGTTCAACGCGCTGATCGGGGGGCGCTCCGCACCCCCGTCTCCCGAAAACCGCCGCGCCTGGGAAAGAGGCAATTCCCCAGCCATTGCAATAGCTTCGCCGTGAGGGTCGAGGATCTCCAGGCTCAGAAAGTCGGCAAAGGACCTCCGGAACGAGTCGAGCAGGTTATTCAACGCCCCCGCCTCGTGCAGCCCGGCCGTCCCGATCTCACCCGCGGCTATTCTTATGGCGGCTGCTCTGAGGTTCACCACGGCGTCAATGTCCCGCGCCAATCCGTCCGCCTCGAGTTGAAGCAACCTTTTCTCCAGCGGTCCCACTGAAACGATAAACGCCGTCAGCCCAATTATCAGACCGGGAATGCACGCGATGCAGACCCGGGCGGCCAAAGCACTCTTGCCTCCGCCGGGGGCGTGCCTTCTCCACGAGCCTGACTTGAAGAAATCAAATCGGAGACTTCCGATCCATTGCAGGAATTGTTGAACAGAGTTGCAGGCTTCTCTTGTCCCATGCTTGCTCATTGCTCCACATCCGTTCCGAGGGAGGACTGCCGGGTCTTGACAACCCACAGGTCCTGTGAATATCCTAAGTGAAGTGATAAACAATTTCCTTAAAGGGAAAGGAGGTTGCTTTGAAAAGGTATATGGTTCCGCGCACAGCGCATTGCAGTGAAGGTTGCAGAATCCGGTCCTGAGCAGGACCTTAAAAGGCTCATAGATCTTCAACCCGGGCCGGGGGAACGCAACAGCTTTCCGCGGCCCGACCTTTTTCCGCACAACACCCCTTTGGCAAAATCCTTTCACGGAAAATGTTACGCCGTCCTCTCTCTCTTTCCGATTCGTCATGAACCGTGAGCGCACCGGTTCATCCGGAAGACTTGCGACATACGGCCACGGTTGGGGTTGTATCAGACTATCTTCATTTATTCAATGCCAAATTAGGATATTATCGGCTTTTCCGAACATGTTGCATGAACTATCGGCCGATGGTCGACTACTGTGCTTTGTCCTGGACGAGCACGCCTCGATGCGATATCTATGGAATGCACTCTTCACCCGTACCGCGGCTCCCGGCGGACTGCGGCATGAATGAGGCGACATATTCTCGGCAACCCTCGGCGGCGTCCGTGCCGGTTGGGCGGAAGCCGGCGAAACAGGGGCCGTTTCCGTGGATTTGTCGCCGTACTTCGGCCGGACAGTACGAGGTGTCGCGGCTGCCGGCCGTTTGAGTGCGACGTGCCCCAATCCCGGAGGTCGAGCATTGAACGAACGCGTCGTATGGAAGATGAAACCGGCACCCATTCTGGTGGCCGGCGATGTCATGGTTGATGAATACATCTTGGGAGATGTTGAACGCATCTCTCCCGAGTCGCCGGTTCCTGTTCTGGTGGCCCGTGATCGCCTCAGAAGGCTTGGCGGCGCGGGCAACGTTGTCCGGAATCTGGTTTCCATGGGGGGAAGGGTTGCGTTGTTCGCAACTTTGGGAAAGGATGAGTCAGGTGAATGGTTCAAGCAACACTGCGAAGCGATGGCCGTCGACGCGTTCTGGTTGAAGGAGGATCCCTCGCGTCCGACCACCATCAAGACGCGCGTGGTAGCGAGGAATCAGCAGATCGTCCGCATCGACGAGGAGTATACCGGAGAAATAGGACCCGACATCGAGAGTGCCGTGATCCAAGACGTGAAGAACGTGATTCCTCAAGTGAAGGCGGTCATTGTGTCCGATTACGGTAAAGGTTTCCTCACGTCGACACTGCTGAAGGCACTCTTGTCGATGGCCGGTGAAACGGGATTGCCCGTTTTTGTCGATCCGAAGGGTATGGATTACACGAGATACCGCGGGGCCGCGTACATCACTCCGAACGTGCGGGAGGCCTCCATGGCATCAGGCGTGGAAATCCGAGACAAGGAAACGCTCACGAGGGCCGGCAAGACACTTCTCGACCAAACCGGTGCCAAAGGAATCATTCTGACACGCGGAAGGGAAGGCATCACCCTGGTTACTCGTGATGCCGACAAAGACTTCCCGGTTAAGCCGGTTGAAATAGTGGACGTCACCGGGGCAGGGGACACGGTGATATCAACGTTGGCCCTTGCCGTTGCCAGCGGGCTGCCGATTGAAGAAGCGATCGGCCTGGCGAATCTTGCGGCCTCCTTGGTGGTGTCACGTTTTGGGGCGGCTTCGGTGACTCTGGAGCAGATGGCGGAAAGTCTGAGGGAGCCCTTTCAAGAGAGTAAGTCGGTACAGGCCGACGCGATCGGCGCGGTGCTCAGGAACCATAGAATTCGAGGGCACTCCATCGTCTTTACCAATGGGTGTTTCGATCTGTTTCACGTCGGCCACCTGAAGATACTTCGTCAGGCCAAAGCGTTGGGCGACGTGCTCGTCGTCGGCGTGAACTCCGACGCGTCGACGGCGCGGATCAAGGGACCGGGGCGTCCCGTGGTCAAGGAATCGGAACGGGTTGAACTGATATCCGCCTTGAATTTCGTTGATTACGTAGTCGTGTTCGAGGAGGATACTCCGATTGACGTCATCCACAAGGTGCAGCCGGACGTACTGGTGAAGGGAGAGGACTGGAAAGGCAAAAAAGTGGTCGGCGAGGATCTGGTGAAGGCCAGAGGAGGAAAGACCGCGTTCGTGGAACACGCACCGGGGGTGTCCACAAGCGAGATAATCAGGCGGATCAGGGAGAACTCAGGATCTTGCGACTGAGACCGTCATGTGGGCCGGCCGCTCCCGGCGATGCGCTCGAATACGAGTACGCCGTTCCAGAAGGTGGGATGACAATTGCCGGGCGTCGCGACGTCGAGGAGCACGCGGTATTGGTTGGAGCTTTGGGAAATGAAATCGAGGGTCGCGTTCCTCGGTTCGGGCCAGTTCACGTCATCGACGAGAACCACGCAGTTCTTCGAGAAGAAGGGCTCGGCAAGCCGCAGCCCCTTCAGTTGATCCCCGTACTCATGCCCGCCGTCGTAAATGTAGAACCCGATGGGATCTCGATGAACCGTCGAAAAGTACTCCACGTAGTCCATGTCGTAGAAAGTGTGATTGCCGCTTTTGATCTGCTCGAACCGTTTCAGAAACTCGCTTCGGGGCCCTCCGAACTGTGAAAAGTTGTCGACGCCCACACATTTCTTCTCAGGATTGCCCACTATCCCGGCAAGGAAAGTGAATCCGTGCCACACTCCCACGTTTACGAAGAGCTCGGCCGGGTCCATACCGGCCACGGCCCGGTTGATCATACCGGCTATGGCCAGAGTCGACATCCTGGGCACGCCGGAGATACGCCGCAACGCGGCCTTCATCCTCGAGTCATCCTCGGGAAAAACAGTATTGAAATACTCGAGTGCCGTGCCGATCTTTTCCGGCAGGCCTACCCTTCCCCTACTCAGAATCTTTTCAAGTCTCTTGTCGTAGTATTCTTCCCGGATCGGCATCGGGGTGCGGGGCTGTATGAAGCGAAAGGATATTCCTGAAACATACTCGGCGTAATTCAGCATACGGGGTCTCTTGCTCCCTCAATCACTACTCTTCACTGACGTGAACGGGGGCGGGCCGCCTCGGACGCACTTTGATTCCGTTGGTCGACTTTGGATGAGATTGCGGCCAGCTGAGATTCCAACCGATTGAGTTTGGCCTGCAATTGAGCACTGATGCGTTCGTCGTCAGGGCTTCCTTGTGCGCTGCCGCGGCTTCTCCCAATGGTTTGCTTGAGATCGCCGATCTCCCGGCGGATATCCTTAAGGCCGTTTATGAGAGCACGATCGTTGTCCAAAAACGACTGGGCGTAGTTTTGAACCGTACGTTCCATTGAAGAGCCCCTGCTTTGCAGGTCGGAAATCATGCTGTTGGACTTGCCTTCCATCCGTTCAGCCACGGCCGCCATCCGGGCCGTGCTGTTGGCCATGTACGGCATGTTGCAGGCCATTACTCCGGTGGAGTGAGCCATGCTGTCCATGGTGGCCTGCATCCTTCCGAAATCAGGCAAGCTCGCGCACCCGGAAACGCAAACCATTACAAGAACCGGCAGCAGTATCCTCATCGTTCCTCTCACCATACCCTACCTACCATTCAAACGATCATACATTGACAACCCGGACACAACGCGTGCGGCACACTGCGCTACCGTCTCCACTCGTACGTCCCGAAGGTCTTGGGATCCATAAGTTGTTCCGGCAACTCGATGCCGAACACCGCGTGCTCTTGTCTCACCACGATCCGAGCATTCCGCCGGGGCACCACGATCTCTTCTTCCCGAGGGAATTCCGTTCCTTGGGTCGTCTTGAAAAATTCCCGGACAACCAGCTTTCTGTCGATCTTGCCGCCGGCATCGAGATTCTCGGATTTGACCACGAGAAGACTGTCTTTCGAGACCCATACGTGGCGGGATCCTCCCCCATCGGGAACAGACACCTCGATCTTGTAGCATTTACGACCGTTTACGTTTTCTTCCCCCACGATCTTGGACTTCTCATTTCCCTTGAGATGGAACACGTCGATATCCTCCATCGTGAGGCCCGTGCCGCCAAGATCTACCGACGGATCGTCCGCAGCCAACGGTATGGTGCGTCCAGTGGCGGGGAGATACATATAGGCTGAAGGGACTTTGGCTTTGGCTAATACGATGAGGAATCTCAAACCCTTTGATTCTTCAGGCTCTTCAAAATCCAGGACAAAGCTCGACGAGTCTTTGCCGGTCTTGCCCATGAGCCACAAGGAGTGTTTGGATACGGGCTTCTTGCCTTTAAAGGTGTTGATCGTCAGAACAACACGAAAGTTATCACCGAGATTACGTTTCACGGCCTCTTCAAATACTTCCCGCGCGGTGATTGCCCCGACGTCGCTTGGGAAATGGAGAAGAGACGCGCCTGTGACAACCAAACCAAGCAAAGCAATTGCAAATCTCATGAGTTTCCGACATATCTCCCTAAATGTTCTATGGCATAAATTCGGTCGCAGAAGCTGAAGATGACGGGCACGGAGGCCCGTCCCACGAAACAGGTCCAGGGTTTCATGACAGTCCTTCGTAGCCCGAGCCTCCGTGCCCGGATCTTGTTCTTGCCGGCTCGCAAAACGGCGGCGAGGCGAAAACGGGTGACCGAACTGATGAAATGCCGCACTACGCTTGCCGTCCATTTCATAAACACGAAGTCTCCCCACCACTCCGGTTTTCCACAGGGAGCCTTCCTCACAACACGAAAACAAAGCACGTCTTTTGATATCACAAAAATGCACGATATGTCAATTGAATTGTCCTCAATGCCGCTCCCAGAGCCGCCGCCCGTAATGGTCCCAAAAGTGTTTACAAGCGGTTGCCCCTGTTCCTTGCCCACGCTTGCCTTTTACCGCACTTGCTGCTAAAGACGATTCCCGTGTTTGACCCTTCGGCGTCTCGCTGGTATAAGTATATGTTGACCGAGCCGACCGGGGAGAAGATCAATGAGAACTCCGACCGCATTGACGCTTGTCGTCACAGCTCTGCAGGCGGTTCTGCCGTGTGCGGAAGCTCAATGGCCCTTGGGACGAGACGCCGTGCAACCGGCCAAAACCGAACCCGGACCGACGGTGACTGTGAACGGGAGATTCCAGATCTTCACCTCACCCCACGAGAAGGGCGACACCTTCATGCTCGACACCGACACGGGAAGGGTTTGGCTGCTCAAGAAGGATAAGACGTCGGGCGATTTCGCATTCGGCCGGATACGGGTTGAGGAAGTGGATTCCGCATCGCCCGAGAAGCCTCTTGATACGCAATCCAAATCGAAGGACACGCAGCCCTCTAAGGACAACTGAGCGCTTCGTGGCGTAAATACGGTCACGGATTCCGTAAACGGTCGGTAGCGTCCCGGCGTCGCTGCCGGGCGTGTTTTGTAGGGGCACCCCCCCTGTGGGTGCCCTTGGGTAGGCACAGGGGCCTACCCCTACCAAACCGGCACGGAGGCCGGCGCTACCAAAGCAGGGATAATTGCCACAAATGTGACACCGTACTTCTGCTACGACGCACTAAGACGTTGGGAGGACCTCGGGACGAAAGATAAAGACTCAAGGAGTTGGAGCCGATATGAAGAAGGATGGCTACAAGGTTGCGGTTGTAGGGGCTACGGGTGCCGTGGGCAACATGATGATCAACGTGCTCGAGCGCCGTTCGTTCCCCGTCAAAGAGATCGTGCTGTTGGCTTCCGGACGTTCCGCCGGAAAGACGCTCAAATTCAACGGCAAGGATCATCCCGTGCAGGAGTTGACCAATGGTTCCTTCGAGGGCGTGGAAATCGGCCTGTTCTCAGCCGGTGGATCGATCAGCGCGGAATTTGCTCCCATAGCCGCACAGGCCGGCTGCGTGGTAATAGACAATACTGCACACTTCCGTATGGATCCCGATGTTCCTCTCGTTGTCCCGGAGGTAAACCCTCAAGCGATCTCCGGGTACACGGTGAGAAACATCATAGCCAACCCCAACTGTTCGACAATTCAGATGGTGTTGGCCCTCAAGCCGCTCCACGATGAGGGAACCGTCAAGCGTGTCGTTGTCTCGACGTATCAAGCGGTTTCGGGAACCGGCAAAGACGCTCTGGAAGAAATGCTTTTCCAGGCGAGGGAAATCGCGGCGTCCATCCAATGGACGAAGGATGACGGACTGGACAAGCTCCGGGAAGGTCTGAGGTCTTTCAGGACGATGGAAACCAAGGTGTACCCCCATCGGATCGCCTTTGAATGCCTCCCCCACATCGACGTTTTCCTGGAGAACCAATATTCCAAGGAAGAGATGAAGATGATCTGGGAAACCAACAAAATCCTGGATCCTTCGATAAAGCTCACCGCGACCACGGTCAGGGTACCGACGTTCTTCGGACATTCGGAATCCATCAACGTCGAGACTGCAAAGAAAATTACTCCTGATCGGGCTCGGGAACTGCTGTCCCAAGCACCGGGACTGAAAGTCTTGGATGAACCGGCCAAGAACCGGTACCCGTTGACCGCTCTGGCCGCGGGAGAGTATTTCACCCTGGTGGGACGAATCCGGGAGGATGAATCCGTTGCCAACGGACTCAATCTCTGGGTCGTGTCGGACAACATCCTCAAGGGAGCCGCGCTGAACGCAGTGCAGATCGCCGAGATCCTCATCGAGCAGTACCTGTAAGGCCATTGCCGCCGACCGGCAACAGTTCTCCGGATCTCTCGGCGATCTCTTCCCGTCATCAGTCTGTTTCCTTCCCGTTCCCGTAGGGGTAGGCCCCCGTGCCTACCCGGGCGGCCACAGGGGGCCGCCCCTACAGCCTCAGGATGTTTTTCCTCCGGGTTCTGCCCGGTCTTCGACCCGGAGCCGGGCGGCCTTTCATCGTCGGTTGTGAACCGCGAATCATGGCGGTTGGAGGCACGGTGCAAGAGATCGACGACGTGGGGCGAGGATAAGCGAACCATCGAAAGGAGTACGGATGAGATCTAAGCGAGAAGCTGTTGTGGTAAGTGCGTGCCGTACGCCGTTGGGCTCCTTCAACGGGGCTCTCAGCGGGATCGGCGCCACCAAGTTGGGAGGGCTGGCCATCGAGGAAGCAGTAAAACGGGCCGGCATCCATAAGAATGACGTGGATGAAGTCATCATGGGCCAGGTGCTTCCCTGCGGTTACGGACAGAACCCTGCCCGGCAGGCCTCGTTACAGGCAGGGCTTCCCTTTGAAACGCAATGCTTTACCATCAACAAGGTGTGCGGTTCCGGCCTGAAGGCCGTAATGCTTGCCGCTCAGGCGATCCAATTGGGAGACTGCGACATCGCCGTGGCAGGCGGAATGGAGAACATGACTGCGGCACCGTACTACCTCGAAAAGGCCCGATCCGGATACCGCATGGGCAATGGAATCTTGATCGACCACATGGTGCATGACGGGCTTTGGGATATCGTCAACGATTTTCACATGGGCATAAGCAATGACTTGTGCAGTGAGAAGTACCGTGTGTCGAGAGAAGACCAGGACCGGTACGCGGCTCTTAGCTATTCACGAGCCCTGGAATCAATTGATCGAGGCCGTTTCAAGGAAGAGATTTTTCCCGTAACCATCCCCCAGCGAAAGGGCGATCCAAAGATCTTCGACACGGATGAATGCCCGAGAGACACCCCTTACGAAGCACTCGGCAAGATGAAACCGGCCTTCAGAAAGGACGGATTCGCCACCGCGGGGAATTCGTCAATCATCTCGGATGGAGCGAGTGCCCTGTGCGTCATGGCGGAAGACATTGCAAAGGAACGCGGGCTCACGATACTCTGCCGTGTCGGTGCCCAGGCAAGCTCGGGTCTGGACATGAAGTACGTCTTGATGGCACCCATACTTTCCATTCCCAAATGCGCCAAGAAAGAAGGGGCGGATTACTTGTCCATTGACCTCATGGAGGTCAACGAGGCGTTTGCCGGATCCACGGTGGGTGTAATTCGTGAATTGGGGCTCGATCAGGACAAGTGCAACGTCAACGGAGGCTCCGTTGCACTGGGACACCCGATAGGTGCAAGCGGCGCACGGGTGTTGACCACGCTCTTGTACGCAATGAAGAATCGCGACAAGAAGACGGGCATGGCGTCTTTGTGCCTCGGAGGGGGAGAAGCCGTATCGCTCTATGTCGACCGATGAGCGGTCCGTCTGCCGGAAGGAGGCGGAAACTTTGCATTTCGGCGTGCCGCGGTGCCGGCGTAATAGACCGTTGCCCGGATGAAGGGAGGATTGGATGCTGATCAAAGACAACCCGAGTTCGTTTCTCACCGGATACGACGCTTTTTTGGCACTCCGGCAGGTTGAGAACTCCGCCGGCACGTACGGAGCCGGACTCGGCTTCGATCCGCATCACGAAGGGTTCATCGGAATCCCTCACGGCGGATTGTCTATGGGCTTGTGTCTGGATTTGTGGAGAAGAAGCCGAAACCCCGCCTACCCCGTCGATGTCCGGTTCAAGTTCGGCGGATCGGGAATTGCTATAGGGGACAGCGCTTTTCTCACGGCGGAGAGTTCTTCAACGGATCATGGGCCAGGCATGCTGGTCCGAATCACCAAGGCCGAAGATAAGACGCCGTATCTGAGCGCCCGTATAGCACCTTCTTCCGCAGCTGTTCCTCCGGCCGTGGCGGCCCGGCCTCCAAGTCCGGGCTTCCGCTCACTTCCGTACTATCGGAACTGTTTCGTCTGCGGACATCATCGTACGGTCTTGGGGCTTCAGCGCAGATTCCGTTTGCACGAGGAAAACGGCTCTCATGTGGTGACGACTCTCTGGGGACATGGCGACGACGACCTGGACCGGGCCGATGCATTTCTCATTGAAGCGGACGAGCTTCACCCTGCCGTACTGATTTCCATTTTCGATGAAAACACCGCGTGGGGCGGATTTATGGATACGAGAACGGCCGGGCTTTCGGTACGTCTGGACTTCACACTTCTGAGACCTGTGGCGAAAACCGAGAAGCTGCTCTTCATCGGTCGCCCCGCGGGTATTAGAGGCAACCCCAAGGCTCCCCGATTCTTCAAGGCGGAAGGAGAGATTCTTTCACTGGCGGATCCTCAAGCCCCCGAACCTGTTGCGTATGGGAGCGGGGAATGGGTGGTCCTGAAGGCGTACACCGAGCAAATCAAAAGCAACCTGCTCCCGGAAGGAGACTGGAGTTGGATATTCTCTTCCGGAGAGGACGAATGATCACGGCGATGTGGGGTTTGCCCGCACACCGGGTCGAAACGTACACCGTGCTGGAACACGTGGCTATCATACTTGTGAGAGATTGTTCATCGATCTCGAACATTCCAAATTTCTCGTAGAGGAGAAGGCGTGATACAGAAAATCATAGAAGGTATCCACTGGATACCGGGTCGAGACCAGTTCATTCCCGATTCGCACATGTTTGTGGTGGGAAAGCCCGGCGGGGAGGATTATTCCTTGATCGACTGCGGGCTCCTGGAGATGGGCTCCTACAAGTTGGAGGAACTGGACAAAGCCGACATCCCTTTGAAGCATGTTAAACGCATCATTATGACCCATACCCACTTGGATCATATCGGATGCCTGCCCGAACTGCTGAAAGCCATACCCCATGCGGAAGTGTGGGTCCACCGGGAAGAAGCGCTCTTTCTTGAGCGAGGGGATGCCCGGATCGTTTACGGCAATTCGATGTTCGAGTCAATGCTGCGGTCGCAATACAATTTCCCCAAGGATTACTTCACATTCAAGGTCCACAGGAAGCTCGAGGACGGCGAGGAATTGGACCTCGGCGGCATCCCGTTCCAGGTAATCCATGTTCCGGGACACAGTGCCGGAAGTATTGGTCTTTTCAACAGCGAGCACAAGCTGTTCATGTCCGGCGATACCATATATGCCGACGGTGCCATCGGGCGCTACGATCTTGTATCGGCCGATCCTACGGCACTCAAGAGTTCACTGGAGAAGATAGCACAACTGCACATCGACATTCTCCTCCCGTGCCACAACAGGATCGTCAATGGCGGTGCGGATCCCATGGTGAAGAACACCGTCCGCCAGTGGGCCGCCCTGTTAACCGGCTGATTTCCCGGCGGCCTTACCTTCCTGAGGAGCAGGGAAGCATGGCAAGAACACTGGCCAAGAAGATTATAGCGTCCCACCTAGTCCACGGGAAGATGGAACCGGGCCGTGAAATCGCCATAAGGATCGACCACACCCTCCAGCAGGATGCCACCGGAACCATGGTATTTCTCGAATTCATGGCCATGGGTGTTCCACGCGTCAAGACCGAAGTCTCGGTTGTGTACGTGGACCACAACCTGCTCCAAACCGATTTCAAGAATGCCGACGATCATCGATTCCTGAGAAGTGCCTCAGCCAAGTTCGGTGTCGTGTACAGCCGGCCGGGAAACGGTATTTCTCACCAGGTTCATCTTGAGCGCTTCAGCGTTCCGGGAAAGACCTTGCTGGGGTCGGACAGTCACACGCCGACCAACGGCGGTATCGGCATGCTCGCAATCGGAGCAGGCGGACTGGACGTTGCCATGGCCATGGCCGCGCATCCGTTCTATCTCGACATGCCCGAGATTGTGGGCATAAGGCTGACCGGTGCTCTCCAACCATGGGTTTCCGGCAAGGATGTAATCCTGGAGATGCTGAGACGATTTTCCGTCAAAGGAGGGGTCGGCAAGATCTTCGAGTATTTCGGTCCCGGAGCCGGGACTCTTTCCACCACCGACCGGGCGACGATCTGTAACATGGGTGCCGAGCTCGGTCTCACCTCGAGCATATTTCATTCCGACCACCGCAGCGAGGAGTTCCTGAAGAGTCAGGGGCGAGGCGATGCCTGGACCCCCATCGCGGCCGACCCGGACGCGGAGTACGCGGGAATCATAGAGGTTGACTTGAACGCTCTGGAGCCCTTGATCGCGTGCCCCGGTTCACCGGACAATGTGAGGAAGGTATCTGAGGTGGAAGGCCTGGATGTGGGCCAGGTCATCGTCGGGTCCTCCGTGAACTCCTCCTTCCGCGACCTTATGGTTACGGCCGAAGCCGTCCGGGGACGGCACTGCCGGCCCGACGTGAGTTTTGAAATCAATCCGGGAAGCAGTCAGGTACTCCTGAATGTGGCCGAAACCGGTGGCGTGATGAATCTCATATCGGCAGGCGCCCGGATACACCAGTCGGGCTGCCTGGGTTGCATCGGCATGGGACAGGCTCCCGCAACCGGAACCGTCTCGTTAAGAACGTTTCCCCGGAACTTTCCGGGACGCAGCGGCACTTCAGACGATCAGGTGTATCTCTGCTCTCCCGAGACCGCCGTGGCGGCAGCCATATTCGGCAAGATCACCGATCCGCGCAAACTGGGAGAATTCCCCAGGGTCACCGATCCCCAAAGGTACCGCACCAACGACGGGAACCTCATCCCGCCGCCTCCGGATTCCCGCGGCGTTGAGATCATTATGGGACCCAATATTCGACCGTTCCCCAAATTCGGTCCCCTTCCGGATACCATTGAAGGGGTTGTCCTCTTGAAGGTGGGCGACAACATCACTACCGATCACATAATGCCTGCCGGCTCCAACGTGCTGCCGTTGAGGAGCAACATCGAGGCCATCAGCGAGTTCGTCTACTACCGGATGGACCCGGACTTTCACAAACGAGCTAAGGAAGCCCACACGGGAATTGTCGTCGGAGGCGAGAATTACGGTCAGGGGTCGTCAAGGGAACACGCAGCCATTGCTCCGCGCTATCTCGGCATACATGCCAAGCTGGCAAAGAGCTTTGCACGAATCCACAAGGCCAACCTTGTCAATTTCGGCATAGTGCCCCTAACCTTTGTGAATCCTGGGGACTATGATTCCATCGAACAGGGCGTCACCATTCGTATCGAAAACATCCGAGCTGCCGTTCAGGCCGGCAACGATCTACTGACCGCCCAACTGGTCGGCACGGGTAAGACGGTTCCGTTGGCGTTGAACGTCACTGGTCGGCAGCGCGCAATCCTCCTCGCCGGAGGGTTGATCAACACGGCTTTGGACCCCTGACGAATGCCGGAGACATGAGCCTTGGCATGCCCCGCATCTCGGCCCGCCGCCGTGGAACCCCAATATAGTGACGCTCTTTGAATTTCGCGGTAATCCTAATCCAGTTCCTCAAGGATCCCGCCGGTCGTTCCCGTCATTGCGAGGAGCGCAGTCCCGCGCAGAACGCGGGAAAGCAATCTCAATGCCTCGTGAAAGGCTGAGATTGCCGTGCCCTCCCGTAGAGGGGCGGCCCCCTGTGGCCGCCCAGGGTAGGCACGGGGGCCTACCCCTACGGCTCGCAATGACAGACGTGAAGGCGTCCGCAGTATTCAAGGAGCGAGACTATGCGTCTGTCCCGAAACAACTGCTACGACTATGTCGGTCACCGAACGATCGTGAGACTACTGGCTTGGCTTTTGACCCGGCACTGAAGTACCGGGCTACTCTCAACAGCCCCTGTCGGGGCAAGCGATCATGAACGTCCCGGAGGGACCGTATGAGAATAGACCGGTCTTTCAAGGCCGGACTAGTAAGCCGGAAAGATGGAAGATTTATTCTGGGACAGTCCCTAAAGCAATGGACCGGTTGATTGGAGATACCGACAAGCCGCCCGTCTTCCGCTACTGATTCTTGCACTGCTTTTCCGGGGGGAAAACCGTCAGGAAGGTTTCTTGCTTGGACCCTTCTCAACCCGATGCCGCACAAAAACCTCTTCCGGCTCCTGCTCCTTCAGCGGAACGAGATTCCACCCGCGATGGAGCTTCATCCGGTCGCTTTCCGTCTCCGTAACCAGGAAGGTCACCGAGGCACCATTGTCCCAGAAAAACCGGAGCATAGGGGGATCGTAGGAGAAACCGCCCTGCCCGGCCCGTATCCATGGTTGCCGGGCCTCTCCCCGGAAGTCGACCGAGAATGTACCGTCGGTGCGGAGGAACAACTTTATGACTCGCTCCGAGGCAGGCACTTCCTTCCCGTCCGCAATTCTGGAATTCAGGATCCAGGTTCCCGCCAAGCGCTCAGGCTCGCTCTTGTCCTTAACCTTAGGTGTTTCAGTCGAGCATGCCCCTATGACAAACGGCACTACCAGGCAGGCAGTCAACGCTTTGAGGAATGATGTGTTCGTTGATTCGTGCATTTCACCGGTGGGGTTCGAGGGGATGTGAAGAAACGAGGCGATACAATTTACCATTGATCGCCTCGCGTATTTACCTGTCTATCGGTGACCCGTAAAGGGCCGCGCTGTTTAGAACCAGCCGCTGGAGGAGCTGCTGGCAGGCCAGTAGCCGCTGCTGGAGCTGCTGGATGCGGGCACGCAGCCATAGTTGTAGCCGCTGCTGGAGCTGCTGGATGCAGGGACACAGCCGTAGTTGTAGCCGCTGCTGGAGCTGCTCGCTGTAGGAACACAGCACACCGCTACGGCACTGCCGGAGCTGGATGAGCTGGCCGGCCAGTAGCCGCTGCTGGACGAGCTGCCGTACCATCCGCTGCTGCCGCTGCTGCTCGATGACGCCCCCCCCCAGCCGGAAAAGGGTGCCCATGCGAAGAAGCCCACAGCGTAAGATGCGAACAACATAACCATACCGACGACCGCAAGCATCACTGCAAGTCTTTTCATTGAAACACTTACCTCCTCATGGAATTCAATCCATTCTTCTGTTCTCTCAATCGAAAACAGTTATCCCCTCGGTAAAGCAACTACACTGTTTTCTAATCGCTACCACGATTACCCACAGTTGTCAACGTTTTTTCTCTCCGCCCCGTCTTGCCTTCACCCGAATCATCAGGAATCTCGATGGTCTTTCGAATGTCCCTTGACTCGGCAAGATCGTCTGTTAGGATTCTCCCAAATCTAATCTTTGTCAAGGAATTTTTCGCCATGCAAAGAAAAACGGCAGAACACACTTATTTCCGACTGGGAGCCGACTTGAGATCGCCCCGTGCCCGTCTCGTCACGAATCGCCGTCATGTTTGTTATGATATATCAGTATATTCGGCCATTTTTCTCGTGGTTTTGGTAATTGGTTGCGAACCCGTTGCTGCAATTACAACGATAACCGATGGATTTATGTTCCACAATCCGGCCCGCAACCTGGTGAGCCCCGGTCATGAGACCAGGGCCTCCGCAACGGATGCTCGAAAGAATCTCAACGATCGGGACGTCGTCCGCTTGACCCAGTCTACGGGCTCAATGGAACGGGAAAGCCCGGCTGAAGACCGGGCTGCGCGCCTTGGAGAAAAAGTCCGCAGGGCCGGCGAATTACTCCAAGAGGGAGATCGCGTCCGGGCGAAGGAGATTATCAGAGAAAGCATCAGGGTATGTCAGGGAGCGGGAGGAGACGTGAGAGACTGTGCCGAATGGCTCAGGGCGCTCCGCGGTTTGGACTCGGCCGTGTCCGGCACGGGGGAACGGGTCGTCGTGAAGAACTCCATCGGCATGGAGATGGTCCGGATCCCGGCCGGCGATTATATGATGGGAAGTCTGCGTCAAGAGATGGACTGGGTGCGCCTCACGTTCAAATCGATCTGGCGCGACGGACACAAGCAGTGGTTCCAGGATGAACTTCCGCTCCATCCCGTCAGGATTACAAAGGCTTTCTACATGGGTGCGACCGAGGTCACGGTGGGCCAATTTCGGGAATTCGTGAGAAGCGCCAATTATAAGACCGACGCGGGAAAGGGCGACGGGGGAATGGTATGGGGCAAGGAGGAGGACCGCTGGACACCGCGCAAGGGCATGGCTTGGGATTCGGTTCCGTGGAAGATTGCCGACGATCAACCCGTGGTCTTTGTATCGTGGAACGACGCGCAGGCGTTTTGCCGGTGGCTGAGCAGAAAGGAGAAGCGGACGTACCGGCTCCCGACCGAGGCGGAATGGGAAATGGCCTGCCGGGGCGGTGCTGCGTGGGTGAGATTTCCTTGGGGCAACAAACTTCCCGGCGACCGGGACACGAATTTCGGCGATGGGAACCCCAAGCTCCCTGAAAGCCTTACGACGGTTAACGACGGCTATGAGTTCGTATCCCCGGTTGGATCGTACCCTCCAAATGCCTTTGGCCTCTGCGACATGGGCGGTAATGTAATGGAATGGGTTCAGGATTCCTATGGAAGGAACTACTACGACGGCTCTCCTCTCGAGGACCCGACGGGTCCTGAAGTGGGAACGTCCAGAGTCAACAAGGGCGGCAACTGGTTTGCCAGTCCCGCGGACGGCCGTTGCGCGTTCCGAGGTTTTTCGGGACCGGAGATGAGTTTCTGGAATCTCGGGTTTCGCGTGGTGCTGGAGGAGAAAGAGGACAAGTGGACGCGCTCCGCCAAGACCGAAAGCCCCGGCCGATCGACCGGCAGTGAATCCCAGGGGTCCGCCGATCTGCCGCCGACTTCCGAAGACGGCCTGCGTTTGTTCCGACAGGCTATGTTTGCCGCTCAACAGCAGCAATGGGACGAGGCGACGCAGGATTTGGAGGAGGCGCTTAAAGTTTACGAAAAGCGTCAGGATCCCATGTGGACGGCGCGGGTCAAAGCAACCCTGGCCGGGATTTATGCGGAACGGGATAGGAGATACAAGAGTAAGGAACTCTACACACAGGCCTTGGCGGGCTTCCGCAAGATCGGAGACACCTCGAGTGCGCGTATACTGCTTGCGCGCCTGCGCGAGCTGGAGACTTCTCCCGGTGTCCGGGTGGTTAAGGTCCGAAAGGGTGGGATTGCCGACAGGGCCGGCATTGTGGAAGGCGACACCATTATCGAGTACGCGGGAGAGACCGGGTTCCGCGTAGCAGGATTCAAAAAGATCGTCGAGGACTTCGGGAATTCCGATCAGGTCACCGTGAGCGTCGTCAATAACGACCAGATTACAACCACGGTGGTGCCTGGAGGGGAATTGGGAGTGGCATTGGAAGACATCAAGAGAGTTCGCCGCCCTCCGCCTCCCGCACCCGATCAACGGAGACCGCGGCCAAGGGGTCGCGGGCAACAGAGGGGCAATCGTTAGGAATAGCGGAACCGGGTCATGGCCGCCGGCTTGGGGCAAGACGCCCTCGGCCCCGGCTTCAGAAGAATCGGCCCGTCAAACCGCTTGTGTCCGCGCCTATGAAGAGTCCGGGGATGGGAGCTTCGGGTAAACGGGGGACATGATCCGATTTCGCGAGTGGCGCCATGCGACCTAGCGAAACTCGGAATCGTGTCCCCCGATTGCCGAAACGGATATGGAGTTCCAGCCGTCGGGCCTTGACAATGCCGGTTCCGGGCTTCAAACTGAAAAGAAGAGCCCAACCGACTGTTCTTCGTCACCATAGCCTTTCGTACGGGTCAGGCAACGACTTGGAGAGAGGGGCACAAGATGGACAAACCCCGTCCGCTGAATTTCGAGCACCTGCAGGGTGATGAAGCCACCGAATCCATTGATTTCACTACCTGGGTTCCCAACCGATTGACGTTCACCGGCAGTTTTGACCTGAGAGACGGCAGAGCCCTTTCGTTCACAAAGCTGCTCGAGGCAATTCCCATTCCTGTTTTTCTGATTGACGGCTCCTACTTCATCGTGTTCGCCAACTCCGCCTGTGGACATCTCGGCGGGGAGGCGGAAGACGCTCCGGCGGTGGAATTGAACGCTCTGTTTCCCCTATCCGATGAGGCCGGGATTGTCCGGAGGATGGCGGAAGCGACCTTTGCAACGAGAAAACCGCACGTAACGGAAGCAACCGTCAAACTTCGGGACGCGGAACTCAGCGGCCGGATTCACTTGCGGTCTCTCAGAATGGGAGATGAGAGGTTCATCCTGGCTTTGGTTGAGGACCTGACCCTTGAGAAAAGACAGATCATGCTCAACCGGCAACATCGGGAAGATCTCATCAATGCCCGGAATGACCTGGAGAAGCGTGTAGAAGACCGTACCAAAGAACTCACGTCAACCAACATAAGGCTCCGTACGGAAATCCTGGAACGTCGCCGGGCGGATGAAGAGCTCCGTAAGGCCCACGACGAACTCGAGCAGCGGGTTCAGGAACGGACATCGGAACTCAGGAAGGCCAACGGCCGCCTGATCACGGAAATACTGCACAGAAAGGAAGCCGAGAAGGCGCTCAAGAAATCGGAGGACAAGTTCCGGACGATCTTCCGTCATTCCTTGGATGTTATCCTCGTGATCAATGGGGACAACGGCACCATCATCGATGGAAATGATGCGGTAAGGGACGTGCTGAACTACGAAATCCGGGATATCGCCGGCAAACATCTTTCCATCCTTTACCCTCAAACCGATGAGTCCGCCGCATCCAATCCTCTTCAGGACATTCGTCCCCGCGGTTCGGTATTCGAGGCACAGCGGATCCTTTGTGCCGACGCCCGTGAGATCCCCATGGACCTCACCGCCACCATAATCCCGTGGGAAGGCGGAAAGGCCATCCTGGCAACGTTCAGAGACGTCGGCGACCGTGAAAGCGCTCTTGAAGCCTTGCGCGAAAGCGAAGAACGGTACCGGACCCTGTTCGACCAGGCGGCCAATGCCATCTTTGTAGAGGATGAAGACGGAAGGATTGTCGACGGTAACCGTGCGGCGGCCGTATTGACCGGGTACGGTCCAAAGGAAATCGTCTCCAAGAGAATGCCGGATTTGTGTCTGCCGGCCGTTCCCGGCCTTCCCGCAGATTCATATGCCGGTGAGCAGGGCAACAAACCACATGAGATGCTTGTCATCCGCAGCGACGGTTCAAAGATCCCCGTCGAAGTGAGCCGGGCTCCCCTGAAGACGGGAACCGGGACCCTTTTTCTTTCCATCGCGAGCGACATAACCGACCGAAAGAGAGTCGAGCGTTTAACACTTGCCCAGCGCGATTTGAGCACAAGATTGAGTGCCGTATCGAATATCGATGAAGCGTTACAGATCTTTGTCGACACTGCTCTCGATGTTTCGAAGATGGACTCGGCAGGTATTTTCTTGTCTGCCGGCAACTCCGGTTTCGAACTCGAGGCACATCGAGGCCTGACCAAGGAAGTTCCGGCACGAGGATTTCGGCTGCCCCGGGAATCACTCCAGACCAGGCAGATCATGGCCGGCCGCCCGATCTACTTGGGGGGGGGCGGTGAATGTCCGGGCTTTTCTCCCTTCGATCAAAACGAGGCTTTTCGGGTGGTGGCGGCGATCCCCATTCATCACGAAGGGAGAATTGTCGCGTGCTCCATTACCGCTTCCAGGACCATGGACGAAGTTCCCCCTTCGGCCCGGAACGAGTTGGAGTCCATCACTGCTCAGATGGGAAGCGCCATTGCACGCCTAAAGGCCGAGGCGGCGCTCAGGGAGGCTCATCAAGAACTGGAAATACGGGTGGACATGAGGACCAGGGAACTGGTGGAAGCCAACAAGAGGCTCGAACAAGAGATCGCCCAGCGCAAGACCGCGGATGAACACAACAGGAAATCCCTCAAGGAGAAGGAGGCATTACTCCAGGAGGTGCACCATCGCGTTAAGAACAACTTACAGATCATTTCAAGTCTTCTGGCCCTGCAGGCGGCAAACGTGCAGGACGAGAAGACGCTGGGAGCCCTGAAGGACAGTCAAAGCCGCATTCGTTCCATGGCTTTCATTCACGAGCATCTGTACCAGTCGCAAGACCTTGCCAGGATTGACTTTGGAGAATACATTAAAGATCTCATGGGCGCGCTTCTCCAATCCTATTCCCACATGGGGAACCGCGTATCCTTGAAGCTGGACGTCGAACCGGTTTTCTTGGGAGTCGGGACTGCGATTCCGTGCGGCCTGATCATGAACGAGCTGGTTTCCAACTGTCTCAGGCACGCCTTTCCAGACGGTCGGGAAGGACAAATCCATGTCCGGCTCCGAAGCACAGGGGTTCACCGATACGAGTTGAGCGTTGTCGACGACGGTGCCGGCTTGCCGAAGGAATTGGATTACAGGCAGTCCAATTCTCTGGGGCTTCGACTGGTTACCAATCTGACGGAGCTGCAGCTCCGCGGTAATCTCCAGGTCGGTTCGTGCAACGGCACTACGGTTAGGATCGAGTTCCAAGACCGAGAGCAGATCAGAAACGGGGAAAACGATCAATGCACTCTTCGATAATGGTAGTTGAAGACGAGATCGTCGTTGCCATGGAGATCGAGGAAAAGCTCAAAGCCATAGGCTACGATGTGGTTTCCATCTGTTCCACCGGTGAAGAGGCAATATCGGGGATAGAGGAGCGGAGACCGGATCTCGTGCTCATGGACATTCGACTCGACGGCAGACTGGACGGCATAGAGACTGCGGAACTGATCCGCAAACACCACGACCTTCCGGTTGTCTACCTCACGGCATATGCCGACGACGCGACATTGAACCGAGCCAAACTGACCGAGCCTTTCGGTTATTTGGTGAAGCCGTTTTCACAGACCGATCTGCGGACGACCATTGAAGTGGCTCTTTATAAGCACGTGCAGGAACTGAAGACCAAGGAATCCGCGAAGTGGTTCGCCTCGGCGGTCAATATTCTCGGCGCGGCGCTGATCGTCACCGACAAGGACGGCATTGTCAAACACCTCAACCACGTGGCGGAGTCTCTGACCGGATGGAGCCAGAGGGACGCAGTGGGGAGGCACTTCAATGAAGTGTACGTGCTGGTGGATCCGGAATCCGGAAAAACCATGGAGAACCCGGTATCCATGCCGTTGAAGATGGGAATCAGTTCGGGCTCTCATTTGGGTATTCTCAGGTCCGGAGATGAAACCGAAATCCATGTCGAGTGCACCGTACTGCCCATCACCGACGTGGAAGGCGATTTCTCGGGAATCATCATTTCCTTTCAGGAGGTGTCGCGTGAAATCCTCCGCAGCGACGACTGGTTCAATCTCGCAGCCAACCTGTACCTCACAGCGACCCTGTCGTTCTCCGAGGGAGAGCATGCCAAAGCGGCTTCATTCTACAAGAGAGCTCTCCTACTCTTCGAGAAACACCTTGGGAGTGACGATGAAAGAGTGGTCAATATCGTCCGCGATCTGCACGCTCTGTATACGGCCATGGGGAAGGCCGAAGAGGCTGAGAAGCTCAGGACGAGATTCCCCGCATCCCGACGGGAAGCCGGTAAGGATGCATGGGGACCCCAAGCGGTATAACGCGCCTGAATTCCCTTAACCGGCTCGGCATGATTACTTCTTTGAACCGGTTCCGTGCCGGATTTCGGCAATGCTCCGCACCAGAAGAACGGCGAACGCCAAGAAAACCAATGCCCGCAAGATTGTGATCGGGCCGCCATAATCTCCGGACTGAACCGCAGGAAGAAGAAAGCATCCCAAAACGAGCATGCCTATGAGGCAGAGGATTATCTTACCGACAGGATTTAAGAACTTCTTTCCGGCCATCCACACCTCCATTCTCGAAGAGCTTAGCCGGGGCCGCAGGGGCCCGTCAAGCTCCGCGAACATTCCGGACGTGTTTGCCCGGAAGCGGCGGCTTCACCTCGGCCCCTTCCCACGTTGGCCGGCCCGTGCCTCAAGGTGAGGCCTTTGGCGACTTCCCGCCCCGCGTCCCTTTGTATCCGGCAGTCGCCCACGCCTCTGTTCCGGGTCTCACCGGCGGGACTCCATGAAAAAGGTCATCAAGAGCTTGTTCTCTCTCCTGAGAATTCTGGAATTCATTGTTTTTTCTTTGCAACACTGCTATAGTATACCGACGGAAGCTTCAAGGCACCGGGGCATTAATAAAGGCGTTCTGTGACCCGCAGAGGAGGAAGGCGGCAGAGGAGCGGAGAAAACCAGTGGTTTCGTTCCTGCGTGAGAGAACCGTTCATCACCAAGAGGATCGGCTTAGCCGGGATTATAAGGCGGAGTGATCCTGGTCGGCATGCAGTAGGGGGCGTGATGTTGTCGCAGAAGATACGAAGATACAAGGCGTTTCCGAGGGATCGAGCGCAAGAATCTCGGAAGCGGCGCTGCACGCCGGCAGATAAAGAGAGTCTGGAGCCCGGATCGGCATGAGCCCTCCGGGGGTAGGAAGTGGTTGAGAATGTCAGGGTTCAGCGGTACGGTTACCAATGCGAGCCTTCACGATATAATACAACTCATTTGCATTGGACGTAACTCCTGTCGCATGTCGGTGAAAAGCCGGGAAAACAGAGGACAGATTTACTTTAGAGACGGCGAGATTGTTCATGCGGAATACGACGGCCTCAGAGGAGAGGAGGCCTTCTTCACGATCGTGTCCTGGGAACTGGGACTGTTTGAATGCGATGTTGTCTCGGCGGAAACGGAAACCATCCAAAGGAGTTGGGACTTCATGCTAATGGAAAGTATGCGCAGACTCGACTCGCTGAACAGCTCCCAATGACTTCACCTGAAGGTCTGTTTTCTTCCCGGGCACGGCCCGGGAATGCGTGTCCTCCGGGCTCTACTCGGTCGTTTCTCCGGAAATCCGCTCCGGGACAGACTATCACGGTTCGTCGTGACCGGCCCGGCAAGGCGTAATTTTACCGTGCGGCCCGCAGTAAGCGGATCCGGCTGATTCGAAGCGGGACAAAATCTTACGGAACAGGCTCTCGGCGAGCCGACTAAGGGAACGATATGGCAGATCTCATCTTAACAAAACAAACCCTGGATCGGATCGACCAGGTACTCCAGTCCGTACTGACGGCCGGCGGGGCTCATACCGTTCTTCTGATCGATAAGGCAGGACAGTTGATCAGCTTTCAAGGATCCATGGATCAGGAGAAGGTGGCATCTCTGGCGGCATTGACCGCGGCCAATTACGGGGCCACCACTGCAATTGCCCGTCTCTTCGGAGAGGAAGAATTCACATTGCTTTTCCACAAGGGGAAGGAGGAAAACATCCACTTTTCCAACGTTGGGGAAGAGTACCTGATGATCACCGTCTTCAACAACAACACACATCTGGGCCTGGTTCGGCTTGAGGTGCGCAAAGGCCTGGAACAAATAGAAGCAATGTTTGCAGAGAACTTGCGACAGTGGTTCAACACCTGAATCCGAGATCGAAGCGCCAAACAGGATGTTCTTTATGGCCATAATAAGTTTCCGTTCCGATGAAATCCACTGCAAGATTGTTTATTACGGCCCTGGAAGGGGTGGAAAGACCACCAACCTGATAACCATTCATAAAGCACTTGGACACCAGGTCAGAGGCGAGCTCCTTTCCATAGATACCGCAGGAGACCGCACTCTCTTTTTCGATTTCCTTCCCATGGATCTTGGCAGCATCGGAAAATTCAGAATCAAGATTTCGCTCTACACGGTGCCTGGTCAAGTCAGGTACAACGACACGAGGAAGCTGGTGCTCAAGGGAGTGGATGGAATAGTGTTCGTGGCCGATTCTCTTGAGGCGAGAAGAAGCAACAATGCGGAAAGTCTCAAGAATCTGGGGGACAACCTGGAGGAACAGGGGAAGAGCATCACGGAGATCCCCGTTGTCCTCCAGTACAACAAACGGGACCTGGCCGGAAGCAAAGTCGCCCTGCTGCCGGTCGAAGAGATGGACGCGGATCTTAATGCCGGCGGTCAATACCCCTCGTTTCCGGCAAGTGCTTTGAAGGGGGACGGCGTTAGGGAGACTTTCAAGAAGATATGCATGATGACCGTTGTGGACGTCAGTGCCCGATTGCTCAAGGACAGGGGCATGAGTCTTACCGGCTAGAACGATTCATCAGGGACCGTGGAGAAGATCTGTGGCTGACCATAACAGACACAAGACTCCCGAAGAGCTCGGTGAAGCCGTCGGGAAGAAGATTGAGGAGCTTTTCGGAGGCATGTTCGGGGACGAAGGGCCTCAGGATGCACAATCTCCGTCGGATGCTCCGCACGTCGAGGTGCGTGGGACCGCTGCCCGGCAAGGACCTTCGGGTCCCGGCCTCCAGCCCGGATCTCCTATGGAAAGGAAGGGGCCGCAGGCGCCTCCTCAACGTATGTCTCCGGTGTCGACCGCCAAACAAAGGCCTTCGGCAACTCCTGCACCTTCTAAGGCCCCCGGCGGGAGCGGCGGATCGTTCGACGAAATAGTCGAACAAATGGAGATACTCATCCTGAATCTGGAATGGGAAGTCTCTCCGGAATCCGTCGACGGCCTCATACAGAAGTTCAAGGAGCTGGAGAAGTGCTTTCCGGGAGCAGGCCAGGCGAGGACCATACTGGCAATGAACCGGCGCGGTCTTCGGCGCTTCACCGGCCAGGATGCGGTGCCGCATCCCTCTTTGGTCAAGTTGGTGCAAGTCAGCCTTGCCGCCCTCAAACAGATCAATTCCTCCAGAGGCAAACGTCCCCCGAGTGATGCGTTGATTGCCGGTCTTTCGGCGAGTTACAGAGAAATCATGGCCGCTGCCCCCGCGGACGAGAGTTCCAAGCCTCCCGTTTCCGGCGGAGCGGACGATGACCGCCGAGTTTTCACGGCGCTTCTGAAGAGTATCGGAACAGCCATCCATTCCCTTCAGGAAATCAGCCAGCGTCTGGCGCGCATTCTGGGAGTCTTGCGTCAGGGCGGGGAAATGTCCGGTGAAGAGATAACGCGGCGCCTGGGAACGCTCGAACACCTCTTATCCGAAAGAGTGGGCCAGCTGTCTTCATTCCACAAAGAACTGGCGAGGGTACCTGTCGGTTCAGGCAATGGGCGGAACGGCGATACGGGCGAGTCAAGCCCCGTGACGTCTCCCGATGGTTTGCTCATGCTTGCATGGGGAGGCATAAATTTGGCCGTTCCTTCATCGGCGGTCGCCGCGTTGTACCCAATTTCTCAGGCTCAGGCTCAACAGTTTCAGGCCAAACAATCCATCACCATCGGATCGCGTTCAATACCTCGCCTGCCTTTGAAGAAGCCCCAGGGAGCCGGGGACCGGGGAAGTCCACTCCCCACGTGGCTGGTGCACCTTTCCCAAGCCGACAAGGAGTTCTTTCTCTTGGCCGACCGGTCCTTGGGATTCCGCGTTACCCCGAGAGGAATGGACCTCAGCCGGCAGACTCGGATCAAGATCGGAACGGCATCCTTCGCACTCCTCAACCCGGCGAATTTCCGCTAACTGATTGGGCTCTCATCGGACAATGAATTCTCACGTAACAGGCCAGGTTTCAGGAAAGTTCAGGCAGAGGGTATTTGAACCCAGGGGTTTCGGACGCTACTGCCTGATCGACCAGATCTCCAAGGGGGGCATGTCGGACATATATCTTGCCAAACTCGTTGGAGAAACCGGCTTTCAGAAGCCTTTGGTCATTAAGAAGCTCATTCCCCGGTATGCCGCCAAGTCGAGTTTTGTGAAGCGGTTCCTCAATGAGGCCAAGACACTTGCACGCTTGAACCATTCCAACATAGTTCAGGTCTTGGACATGGGAATCACCGACGATGAATACTATATTGCCCTTGAATACATAGAAGGAAGAAATGCAGCCCACATTTCGTCAAAGGCTGCCAAAACGGGACGATCCCCGTCGTTGGAATTTGTTCTGCACGTCGTTATGGAAACCGCCAGGGGCCTCGCCTACTCCCACCGGAAAAAGGGCGAGACGGGCGAGAGTCTTTTGCTCGTGCATCAGGATGTCAATGCGTTTAATGTCATGGTCTCCTATGAAGCCGAGGTGAAGATAATCGATTTTGGGATTGCCCAGGTCTTCTTGGACAAGAAGGATTCCGACAGTCTCCCCGTGGCCGGAAAGCTTCTTTATTTTTCACCCGAACAGCTTCAGAAAAAGCCGGTGGACCGCAGAGTCGACATTTACGGGACCGGTGTGCTGATGTACGAAATGCTCGCCGGAGAAAGACTCGTGGACCATCAGGAGTCGGTGGGTGATACCGTCAAAGCCATCCTGGAAACCAATGTCGCCGATAAGGTCAACAAGAACGCGAGAATCGGTGAGCAACTGAAACCGATACTCATCAAGGCCATGGCCTTCGACCCTGAAGACCGCTATCCATGGATGGAGGATATGATTCAAGACCTTCGGGGAGTGATCAGGACCTGCGGACTTGATACCGACGCGACCGAACTGGCAACGTACATGAAGGAACAGTTTCACCGTGAGATACTCCTTGACCGGAGGCGCATGAGAAAGCTGGTTTCTCACAACGTTTCAGCACCGGTCTCAATTCCTCCAACCGGACCGGTACTCGGGCCGGCGCAGAGTCCCCCGGTCGAAGGGGCTTTCTTCAACGGCCGGATGACTCCGGATCTATGGCCGTTTCCCAAACAGGGAGAATCTCAAGACGAACAGACGCATCTCCCCCTCAGGACAGTGTCCTTTACCGCCGGAAGCCCGATTTTCCGACAAGAGGACTCCGGTTCGGACTTGTACGTTATTCGCTCCGGCACGGTGAAGCTCTTCCTTAAGGTCGGCAACACGGAACAGACCATCGCCCTCTTGCCGGAAGGAGACTTCTTCGGGGAAAACTCCGTGATGGATGAAATCAACCGTGACGTCTCCGCACGTGCTCAGGAGGACTGCGTTCTGCTTTGTTTGGACAGGGGGGCTTTCGCACGACTGATATCCGATGACTTTGCCCGGAGGATCATTGCAAACCTCTTGGAAAAACTCAGAGATTCACGGTCTCTGTTGGAAGGGGTCCTTCTGGATGACTTTCTCAGCCGACTTATCTTTGCCCTCGTGTTTTATCAACGCAGACGGAACCGCCGCAATGGGAAAGATATCGACCTCACGGAATTGCGGGACTTATTCCGGCTTGAAGACGACGAACTGGTGCAGAAATACCTTGCCAAGTTGGAATCATTAAACATTCTTCAAGCCGATGACCAAGCCGTGCACATCAAGAATGCCGACACGCTCGAAAATATTCTCAGCGTCTTGAGCGGCCAAGGCAGGTTCGTCCTGAAATTGTAACCGCCGGGAACCGGAGAAGGAGAACTATGAAGGCTATCGTTATTAATGCCGCTCCCCGCATGGAAGCCGGAAACACTCAAATGATACTCACGCCGTTTCTGGTTGGGTTGCGTCACGAGGGAGCCAAGGTCGACATTGCTCTGCTCGCCCGAAAGAAGATCAATCGTTGCGAGGGCTGTTTCACCTGTTATGCGGCAACACCCGGGGAGTGCGTACACCATGACGACATGCCGGGGCTCATAGAGAGAATCCGCAATGCAGACACGATGGTTTTCGCCACGCCCATATACCTTGACGGCATGACATCTTTGGCCAAGACTTTCGTAGACAGATTGGTCACATTCCTGGATCCGCACTTCGTTGCCCATGAGTACGGATTCCGGCACCCGCTCCGTTGGAAGTTTCCGGAGAGGCTCTTCCTGGTTGCGGTCTGCGGTTATCCCGGACTGCACAATTTCGACCCGCTTGTTCTCCACATGAAACGCATCGCCGTGAACCTCCACGCCGAGTTCTCGGGTGCGTTGCTGCGGCCCGCAGTCTTCTCGGTGCTCCTCAACAGGAAATACCCCGGGAGGATTAGGAACGTGATGGACGCGTGCCGATCCGCGGGCGAGGAGTTCGCCCGGTCGGGCGGGGCGTCTGCCGAAACCCTTGACGCGGCGGCGCAAGACGTCTGCTCCGAAGATGAACTGATGGCCACGGCAAACGCCTACTGGGATCGCGAATTGGAAAGAGGGGGCGATCAACCGGCATAAGAGAAGGGGGTTTGGGGGAATTGGGACTGATTCTGATCCGGTGATGCACACTCGCCGACTATGGCGACGCGCATTGTAATTCGCTGCGATCCTAACCCGGTTCCTAAACACTCCCACCGGTCGCTCATGTCATTGCGAGGAGCGCAGTCCCGCGCAGAACGCAAGAAAGCAATCTCAGTGCTTCATGCAAGGCTGAGATTGCCGTGCCCTCCCGTAGGGGCGGCCCCCCACTGCTATACCATTAGACCGAGAGGCCCGAGCAATGATGGGCTTATTGGGTGACGGACCCTTACCGCATCCGTGCCACAGGGAACTCGTGCTCGTGGTGCTGATCACGTTGATTCCCATGGTCTGCTGCGGGGGGGGAATTCTCCACGTGTTTCCGCCTAAACTGGAGAATCGGGCTTTTGCAGTGGCTCGGCCGACCCTGCTTGTATCCGGAACCACGGTGACCGTATCGGAGACCGGAATACATTCGCAAATCGATCAGTCGTTTCTGAACGACAACGAGTTTCCGTTGAAGGGCCTGTTCGTCTTTCCGCTGGAGAAAGATGCGCGGCCGGAAAAACTCGACGTCAGGGTCGACGGCACCGCCTGCGCATTCAGCATAGTCTCCGCGGAAGAGTTTCTTCCCACACTGAAAGAACTCACGTTGTCCATGAGCGACCCATCGCTCCTCGGACTGGCCGGAATGGACATCCTCCTGGTCCGCCCTGTAGGAATCGGAGCCGGAAGACAGAAATCCTTTTCCATCCGGTATGAAGAGCCCCGAAGCCTCGACAGTGATCAACTGGATCTTCGGCTTTCCCTGGCCGGCGAGCGTTACTCTCTGGGGCCAATTGGAGAGTTTACGGTCCGCATCCGGTTCACCATGTCGCAGACGGTGCGTACCGTTTTTTCACCTACCCATCATATAGAGGTTTACAGAGAAGCCCCCCACAGGTGCCTGGTAACGGCGCAGAGTAAAGATACCGGAATTCGGCATGATTTTAGACTGCTTACCACTTTTTCGGGAACGGACCTGAATCTCAGGGCCTATGCCCACCGGTCTTCCGGCGAACCGGGAGCTTTCATGGCCTTCATTGAACCGCCCATCTTCCGTGCCTCCAAGGAAGACCCCGCTCAAGACGTCGTAGTGCTGCTGGATACGTCGGGAAGCATGGCCGGTGCCGGCTTCGAACGCGCCAAAGCCGTTGCCGTTGCGGCTTTGGCGCGTCTGCGTCCGGGCGACAGGTTTAATGTGATGACTCTGGGCACTCAACCGGTCCGATTGACGGATGGGCTCATGTCCGCTACCGGCGATGCCGTGCTCGAGGCCGGGCGGTTCGTGAACTCCAGATCCTGCGGTGGAGGAACGGATCTGTACAACGGCCTGATTAGTGCTCTGGAATCTTTTGTGTCACGGCAGCGGTCGAATGTGGTTCTCCTGATAACCGACGGCAGAGCGACGGTCGGCATTACCGATGCACGGACCATCATCGATGATATCGGCAAGAGCAATCACGTCGGGCTGAGGATCTTTGCCGCCGCGTCGGGCAACAATGCCGACACGGCTCTGTTGGACCGTCTGGCCGCTTCCACCAAAGGCGGCTCCATTCATCTTTCCGCGGCCGACGACTTCGAGTCCGCCATGAGGCGGTTCTTCTCCACCATCTCTCCCCCCAAGTTCTCGGATCTTTCATTGCACCTACAAGGATCTGCGGTTGAGGATGTCGTACCAACCCCCATACCCGACCTCTTCGGCAGTGAAAGCGTCATTGTATTTGGCCGCTATGCGGGAAATGCGGATGAAAAGTGTCGGGCAACTCTGCGCGGAAGAGTGGGGAAACGGGTCATTACGGTATCGAGACCTTTCCCCCTTCCCCACATTTCCCGCGGGCATGCGTACATTATGGAAATCTGGGCAATGAGGCAGCTTGCGCGCCTTGCCGGAAAGCTTGGACTGAAAGGGGAGCCGTTGCCCGAGGCGGCTCAAAAGGCTGAAAATCTCTCCAAGGCCTTCGGATTCGTCAATCCCGCTCCCATGGACCGGCTCGCGGAAGCAGGCCGTCCCGGCCCGGGCGCATTTCATCGGGCGAAACTGCTCTGGCGCCTCAACACCTCATTCGTACCGGCCGATGCGGCATCGGACGCTTTCAGGACCGTACATGGGAAGGTGTTCCGCAGGAACGATACGGAATGGATCGACACCGCGTACAAGCATGACACGGCCTCGACGGCCGTCCGATTCCTCAGTGATGAATACTTCTCTTTGCTGAAGTCCGAGCCTCGCCTGGGAGAATACTTCGTCCTCGGACCACACTTGACGGTCGTCATGGACGGACGTGCGATTCGGGTCGAACCGTGAAGATCCAACCCTCACGGTTACCAGGCAACACGGTCGCCGGCGGGCGTTCATGCCGGTTGAATCTTCAGTAGCACCGGCGTCTCTGCCGGTAGGTTCTTCAGTAGCACCGGCGTCTCTGCCGGTAGGTTCTTTCGTAGCACCGCAGCGCCATCCCGAAAAAGACCGGCAGGATGCCGGTCCCACTGAAGAGCGGGTCCGGCCCTGGGGATGCCGTGTACGGTACCGGCACGGGGGCCGGCGCTACCAAGACTGAATGTGGGGGCGCCCCCCTGTGGGGGCCCTGTGTTTGCTACACCAACGGGGGTCTCATGAGAAGCGGCAGAGCGACCCTGGCCGTCTCCGCGATCCGGGGCAACTCGAGTTCCACGGCCTTGAGTTGACGCAGATGATCCGCGCTGCGGAGAATCAGCATTGCAAGATCCCCTTCGTCGGCACCGACATGCTCGACAAACTCGGTCCATTCCAATCCATCCGCCCACAGGAATACCGCGGCGGCGGGCCAGAACATGATGGGCGGTGGGTCGAATCCTCGCGAGACCATGAACTGGACCAACGGTTTGAGCCTCCGCATCGCTCGGCGGAACCGCTTCCACAACTGACGGGTCATGTCCCACAACTGCTTGCTGACGAGGATGTCCTTGTCCTTGTCCATGGCAAACGGTGCCAGAAGCGCTGCAAGTTCTTCCGGGGACAGGTTGTCCAGTTCCCCTCCCCGTATCATTTCGGCAATGAGGAGCGGCTGATCGAGCCGTAACCGGGCTGCCCAGCGGCCGTCGTAGGTCGGCGAGCCGTCGGGCTCCACGTAGCCAAGTTCTTCCAATAGGTTGAATTGTTTGCGAAAATCTTTCAAGATCCGCATGTGGACCTTTTCAGCCTGCCGGGGGTTCTCGTGAAATGCGGCGAAGGACTGGCCGAGAAGGTTCTTGACGCCCGCCGGGTCGTGCGAGAGCAGCAGATTGAGCACCATGGAAGAGTTCACGGATATCTGGGATTTCAGTGCCTCCGGCTCTGCCGGAATCAGATCACGAATCAACGCAATGTCCAGGTGTTTTCCCGGAACAACCAGTATGAACCCGACCTTGTCCATACCGCGCCGCCCTGCCCTGCCGGACATCTGGTGGAGATCCGTGGCCGTCATGTCCACGAACCCCCGCCCATTGAACCTGTCGCTTTGAACAATCACGACGGTCCGAGCAGGAAAATTGACGCCCGCAGCCACCGTCGATGTGGAGAAAATGACCTCCAGATATCCGAGTCCCATCATCTTCTCGATCAGAAGGCGCCAAGCCGGCAGTTGTCCCGCATGATGGGCGCCGGCACGACATCCGAGAAAACGGTCGAGTTGCCGGTGATGCTCCAATTCCGGATAGATTTCCAGATGTCGTTCAACCTCCTTTTCGAAGCCGTCTTCATCGGGAACTCTCGGTGAGCCCGGCAGCGTCTGCAAGGCCTTGTCGCAATCGGCCCGTGACTTGAGGAAGACGATTGCCGGCAGAAGATCGAACTCGCGCAGGCTTTCGACTATCCCGTTCAAGTCGGGAGGCGTTCGCAGAGCACCATGTTTCTTCTGTTTGACCGCCTTGGCATATTGAAAAACGTTTGGAAAAAGACGCTCATTGCTGAGGAATGGTGTAACGAGGCCGTTGGGCACCCGAAACAACACGTGCAGAGGCACGGGCCTATCCCTGGATTGCACCACGGAACAGGGAACGTCACGGATTTGCGACAACCAACGTGCAATGTCGTACGCGTTGGAAATGGTGGCGGACAGGAGCAGGAGCCTCACTCTTCCCGGCAGATAGATCAGGACTTCTTCCCAGACCACCCCCCTGTCCAGGTCCCCCAAGTAATGTGCCTCGTCCAGGATCACCAAATCAATGCCGAGATCCTCGCCGAGTTCCATCGAATCGTACAGCTGGTTTCGGAGTATTTCGGTGGTGCCGACAATCACCGGCGCATCCGGGTTCTCCTTGCGGTCCCCCGTGAGGATTCCGACGCGTTCCCTTCCCAGGGCCTGCCCGAACTCCTCGTACTTTGCATTGGAAAGCGCTTTCAGCGGTGTCGCGTACCAGGTTCTCAGTCCCCGGGAAAGGTAGCTTCTTGTCGTCTCAAGAGCTATCCAGGTCTTTCCGGAGCCTGTGGGAGCACTCACCAGACAATCTTCCCTCGTCACGGTGTGGATCGCCTGAATCTGATAGTCGTCGGGAATGAATGGAGCCGGGTCCGGCTTACCTATGCCTGCGAGCAGTTTCGCAGCGTCTTTGTGAAGCCGCGGGACGGTTGACCTGGGAGGAGATGTGAGCCGTATCTTTCCCTTGCTTTCGAGAGACGACCGCTTTCCGGGACTGTGCCTTTTTTGCTTTGGACGGAATGATGCCATAATTGAACTCAAGCTACCCCAACCGGATCAAGATGACAAGCATTCCAAGTGAGGCCGCGTTGGCGGCGGAGGATACGGCGGGACCATGCCTCAAGTGCTTACCGGCTCGGAGCCCAAAAGGGCGGGCACTTCTGAACCAACGAGGCCGGCGTACGTAAGAAACCGTTTGCTCTCATTGAATGTCCTCATATAATTGGACCTGCATGGCGAGGATGCGGAGACGTTTCCGGCGCGTGGACAACGTGTCTCTTGCGGATAAGGAAAGCAGATGAACCGCGAAGTAAAGCGTGAGAGGCGGCCGACTGAACCCGACCCGGAGGGTGAGTCGTCCTTTGGACCCGGCAAAGCTCACGGGCTCAGAGTACTCCTCATAGACGATATGGAAACGCTCCTTTTCATTCTCGGCAACGCACTGAAGCAGCAGGGCTGCAAAGTGTTCTCTGCGCGCTCGGGAGCGGCCGGAATAGGGCTGTTCAGAGCCCACCCTACGGACGCGGTAATCTGCGATCTGGGCCTGGAAGATATTGACGGCGGGGAGGTCGCATCGAGGATCTGCGAAATCTGTGAGGAGTGCAACCGAAGCAAGCCCCCCTTAATACTCATGACGGGATTGCCTCTGGATCTTGCCGAGCAGGAGGAACTCCTTTCCTCGGGGGTCGACATCATACTCGAGAAACCGGTCGAAATCCCTCAACTCATGGAGGTCCTGCGCCGGGTCACGAGACCTTGATAATCCCGGACGGCATGCCGTGACCGTCCGATGGGCAAAGGGGGGTAAGAGCCGGTTCCCCCCTTAGAAAAAGGGGGGTTAGGGGGGATTTGTTCCTGTATGCGGTAGAGTCGTGCCACGATTTTCGATACGCCGACAGTTTTGAGACACTCTCCCCGTACCTACCCTCAAACACACCACCGGCATGCACCCCGGCCCTCTCCATCCACCATGCGTCCCCACAGGCGCTTTCTCCATATGTAACTTCTCAAAAACCCCGGGCGAGATCGAAGATTTCCCCTCCCCGACCCTCCCCGCAAGCAGGGAGGGAGCGCTTCCCCCCGCTTGCGGGGGGATAAGAGGGGGGGAAATGGCCAGGACTTATTGAGAAGTTGCCTCCATATGACCTAACCCTCTGATATTCCACGGCCGTCTATTTTTTTCACGTGCCTGTCGAATTAATCCAAACGTAACAGTCCTGTAACACATGCTTCCTACACTCGGTCAAAACACATTTTCAAGTTCCTTGTTCAACGGTGCCGGTCAATCTTCCCGCTTGGGGGATGGTGGTCGGCAACCCTGAACCGGCGGCTGTGTTAATGGCGGTGGACGGCGGTTCCGTCCTTCACCGATTGTTATTTAGTGTTGTTTAATTCAGGAGGAAAAGCGACATGAGACGGTTTGGATTTATTGCGGTCGTACTGCTGCTTCTGGCGGCGATGACCATTCCTGCATCGGCCTGGGAGATGAAGCTCAAAGGCGATACGGAGTGGCGCTTCCGCTACTGGGCCAGGACCGGCGACAAAGACATCTTCGGCAAAATGGATCCCACTGCGGTCAACCTCGGCGTGAATCACTTGGCCACGTTCCCTACCGTGGGAGGCACCCAGAATGCGCCAACCGCCACCTTCGGAGTGCTGGCCGGTGAAAACAACTTCGGTTCGGACATGAGCTTCACCGATTACCGAATGACCATCTATCCGAAGATACAGGTGAACAAGGCCATCTCGGTTGAAGCATCGGTAAACATGACGTCTCTGGGGATTCATTCGGACGGACAGCCCTACGACAACAGCGGCAACACCAATCGGGGATACGAAAACTCACTGTATGTTCCCATTTCGTCACGTCCTGCCGCGTCCAATGTTCCGAACACCTACGTAACCGTCCAATATCTCAAGGCTTCACTGAATACCCCCATGCTGGACTTCAGCTTCGGCCTCAAGGACAGCGGACTGGGAATGGGACTCTGGAAGAGCAAGAGCACCCGTTCGTCAGCGTCGTTTGGAGTGAGCACGCATTACGGTCCGTTCAAGTTCGGATTCAGCCCCTATTTCACCCGGCGCCTCTCAGACTGGCGTGCGCTGGACTCCCGGAATACGGGAGACGAGGCACAGAGCAGGAAGGAAAGAGTACGCGACTATTTCCGGGCGCTCCAGGGAGAAATTGAGTACAAGTGCGGTCCTATGAAGATCACGTTTGTCTCCGACTCATACAAAGAGGATCAGGCACCGGACACTACTATTCGAGGAGGAGTAATTGCGCCCGGAAAACCGTCGCAAGACACACTGCGGTATCGGTTTCATCTCTCCTTCGACTACTTTGACGGACGGTTCTTTGCCCAGGGCGAGTGGGATTGGTTCAACCGCTGGCGCGCCGGCCCGGCAGCAGCAGCCTCCGCCACTTCTGTTGGAGTGGGCATCGATAACAATGGAATGCTCTACGGACTGCAACTTGGCGGTGTCGCCGGTCCTTCCAAGGTTACGGTAAACTATTTCCGCGCCACCGGCGACGACATCACGACCAGGGAAACCAACGAGGATGCCGCAGCGGGCGATGCCGGCGTCAGCTCGGGATACGTCAAGAACTGGGCCTACCTGATGTATTATCTGTACGGCACGGGAACCAATTTCAATGCGGACGGGTACGGACAGCCCACCAACATGCATCATCTGGGAGGCCGCGTCGACTACGGCGTCGCAGCCAACATGAACTTCTGGGCGACCTATGCCTATGCATGGCGCGACCAACCCCAGGCATACCGCCTCGGCGGCAACTATCAACTGGGGCTTAACTCGTACACCAACGACAACCTCTTCGCCTTCAAAGCGGGGACTTCCCCAGCCACACCCGTGCCCGACAGTGCGCGGGAAATCGGTTGGGAAATCGACCTGGGCGTTAACTGGCAGATCCTGCAGAACCTGACCTGGAACACCACCTGCGCGTACTGGCAGCCGGGGACCTGGTGGAGCTACGCGTACCCCAATACCGCGAATATCTACAGGACCAACCCGGGAGCGACCATTGCCGCCGCATCCACCCGCGCCGGTGCGATAACGGGTGCAGGCAGAGAGGTCGACCCACTGATTCTTATGGAAACGAGTTTGCTTATCAACTTCTAACATTCACGACTCATACTCTGCGGGGAGCACGACCGTCCCGACCAACCGTTCCCGCGGCTTCCAGCGGCAGAATCGCCGGATGCCTCGGGGATGGGGAATCTTCCTCCAAATCCACGGTCTGCTCCCCGCTCACGTTGTACGGGATCCGGTCTCATGTTGTGTCCGGAGTTGGCTGGCTGCTACGGGTACAGACATGAGCGTGTTTGAAGAGGGTAGGCACCGGGGCCTACCCCTACAGCCGGCATCCTCGAGGAACGACGCGATGAAGGGGCACCCCCTGTGGGCGCCCACGAGGACTATTCGCGATCCGTGTAGGCATCCCGCGATCTGCGCGGACCCCCACACGCGGTATTCCGCGGCGGCCCAATGTAGGGGCACCCCCCTGTGGGTGCCCTGCGAAGGATCGGTGGCCGATGTCCGGGCAGAGCCCGGAGGCTGGGCATTCCCAGGCAGAGCCTGGGAACGAGAGGAACACCTACACCCGGCCTTGAAAGACCGGTCTACCGTCATACTGTCCCTTCGGGACGTTAAGCCTTCCAAGCCCCTACAGGGGCGGCCGAAAGTAGACCGGTACTTCAGTGCCGGGCAAAGCGGCCGGCGTGACCGGATCGCTTATGTTAGCGCCTATGGAGCACCCCCTGTGGGTGCCTTCCGCCGACCTATGGCGGGACATGCAAGGGTCGCGTATAATCAGGGCAGGCACGGGTGCCTGCTGCTTCCCAATAGTGGCTCATTGCTCTCTTGCACGAGCAACCGCGAAAAGGACCGCAATTCCATTGTGGTGTGAGTTTGGAAAATGAAAAAGAAAAAAATCTTGGTTGTTGACGACGAAGAGGACATACTCGAACTTGTGAAGTATAACCTCGAAAAGGACGGATACCGCGTCACATGCGTAACGACGGGAGAACAGGCCCTGGAGATCATAAGATCGGATACTCCCGACGCAATCGTACTGGATCTCATGCTGCCGGGACAGGACGGGTTGGATGTTTGCCGCAAGCTCAAGGGCGCGCCCGAGACAAGTACCGTCCCCATACTGATGCTCACTGCCAAGGGCGAAGACGCCGATATCGTGACCGGACTGGAGCTGGGCGCGGATGACTACGTCACCAAGCCGTTCAGCCCGAGGGTGCTTCTCGCGAGAATTCGTGCCGTCCTCCGGAGACGCAACAAAGAAGGCGAGGACGAGAACTCGGTCATATCGATCGGGGAGTTGACCATTGATCCGGCCCGCCACGAGGTGAGGGTGCAGGGAGAACCAACGGTCCTCACGGCCACGGAATTCAGAATTCTTCAATACCTGGCGCGCCGGCCCGGGTGGGTCTTCAGCCGCGATCAGATTATCAGCGCCGTCAAGGGCGAAGACTACCCGGTGACGGAGCGTTCGGTAGACGTTCAGATTGTAAGTCTGCGCAAGAAACTGGGTGATTCAGGAAGCCTGATAGAAACGGTCAGAGGTGTGGGTTACCGATTCAGGGAATAACATGGCGAAGAGGCGCAAACTGCTGTGGCAGCTGTACCCGTCCTATCTCATCATCATCATCGTCTCCATGGCGGCAATGACTTGGTACGCGGCCCGGGTTCTCACGGAACACACCCGCGTGAAGGCTCTGTCCGAACTGAGGGCTCAAGCATACCTTGTCGAGAAGATCGTCGGTAACAGGCTGACCGATACGCACTCTCCACCCCTCGATGCTCTCCTGAAGGACCTGGCTCCCAAGACATCGTCCCGGATTACCCTTCTGGCCCCCACGGGAACGGTCATTGCGGATTCTCATGAAGACCCGGCGAGGATGGTGAATCACGCCCTGCGTCCGGAAGTCAAAGAGGCCGGGAATGGGAAAGTCGGCACTTCCACACGGTACAGTTACACCCTCAACACCGAATTGGCGTATCTGGCGCTGCCGGTCCTGCGGGATGGGCGGATCGTGGGCATCGTCCGGATTGCCGAACCGATTTCCAAGCTCACGGCTTCGCTGATGCCGATCTATCGCGAGTTCCTAGCCGCAAGTTTCATCATCGTTCTGCTCGCCGCCGCGTTCAGCCTCTACCTGGCCCACCGGATCAACAAACCCATTGCCGAGCTGCAGAGGGGGGCCGTCAGATTCGCCGCCGGAGACTTGTCCTACAGGCTGGAACTGCCGCCGTCGGAGGAATTCCGGGCTTTGGCCCGGGCCATGAACTCCATGGCCTCGCAGTTGCACAGCCGCATCCACACCATCACTCAGCAGCGCAACGAACTTGAAGCCGTTCTGACCGGAATGGTGGAAGCGGTAATCGTGGTGGATACGTCGGAACGCATTCTGAGGACGAACCGGGCGGCCGAGGCTCTCTTTCATATCAGCCACGAAAATGTGAAGAACCGGTCGGTACAAGAAGCAATTCGCAATACGGACGTCAACCGTTTTGTGGCGGATGCATTGGCTTCTGAAAGCCACATTGAACGAGATATTGTCATTGTCGGCGATTCGGACAGGTTTCTCCAGGCCCACGGGGCGAGGCTCAAGGATGCTCAGGGCAACTCCATCGGCGCGCTGGTGGTCCTGAACGACGTGACGAGGCTCAGGGCTCTTCAGAAGATCAGGCGGGATTTCGTTGCAAACGTCTCACACGAACTGAAGACTCCCATTACGTCGATCAAGGGCTTCCTGGAAACCCTCGAGGAGGGGGCAATTGACGATGCCGTGAATGCGCGGCATTTCCTGACCATCATCATGCGGCATACGGACCGCTTGATCTCGATTATCGAGGATCTCTTAAGCCTTTCCAGGATCGAGCAGGATACGGAAAAGGGCGGAATCGTCTTGGAGGAAGTCCCGATCCGGGACGTGATGGATTCCGTGGACAAGGAGGTCGGACGCCGGGCCGGATACCGCAGCATCAAGCTGGACTATGAGGTTGACGGCTCACTGGTTGCGAGAATCAATCCCATGCTTCTCGAGCAGGCCATTGTCAACCTCGTCGATAACGCATTGAAATACAGTGAACCGGACAGCACGGTGCGGATCGTGTCGGAGAAGAACGGCTCCGAGGTCGTTATCAGCGTCAAAGACCAGGGGTGCGGAATACCCAAGGAGCACTTGACCAGAATATTCGAGCGGTTCTACCGTGTCGACAAGGCGAGGAGCAGAAAAGTCGGCGGTACAGGGTTGGGATTGGCGATCGTGAAGCACATTGCCAATGCGCACGGCGGCCGCGTGGATGTCGAGAGTTCTCCCGGTAAGGGAAGCACGTTTTCGATTCACCTGCCGGCGGTTTAACACCAAAGGATTAACAAAATGAGAGTCAGGCTCCAAAATGACATTGAGAGGCTCAAGAAGCGTGTCGTAGCGCTGGGTACCCTCGTTGAAGAGCGCGTGCGTCTTGCGGTCAAGGCGATCGAATGCCGGGATGCCGCGCTGGCCGAGACGGTGATCGCAGGCGACGTGGAAATCGACGAGCTGGAGGTTGATCTCGAGGAAGAGTGTCTTAAAATCCTCGCGCTCCATCAACCCGTTGCCTATGATCTCAGGTATATCGTGGCGGTCTTGAAGATGAACAATGACTTGGAACGCATAGGCGACCTGGCGGTCAATATCGCCCAGCGGACCCAGCTCATTGCCCGTAATCCGCAGATACAAATCCCCTTCGATTATTTCACCATGGCCCAGAGCGCGCAGGAGATGCTCCAGAAGAGTCTTGACTCTCTGGTGAACCGTGACCTCAACCTGGCGTACGCAGTATGCGCTCAGGACGACGATGTCGACTTCATGAAGAGCGCCATGCAAACTCTTTTCGGAACTCAGGTCCGCAAGACGCCGGAACAGGTGGACGCTTTGGTGGACCTTTTTCTCGTTTCCCGCCATTTGGAACGCATCGCGGATCATGCCACCAATATAGCCGAGGACGTGATTTACATGATCAGCGGCCAAATCCATCGTCACCGGGGCGGCGACTTTGATTGATACCCTCAGAGCGACTTATCGTAGTGACGCGCATTAAGATTCGCAGTGATCCCAACCCGGTTTCCTCAACACTCCCACAGGTCGCCCATGTTATTGCTCGTAACATATCAATATCACATCAAATAACCACGCTTGTTTATCTCGGTCGCGGAAACTCGGGATGGAAGGGCTTGTGTCTTAAGCGAATATTTGTTATTCCGTCACGTCACGGGCACAAGACCCGAACCGGAAAAATGGACCGGTTCTTGGTGTTCCAAGGATCTTGAAAAGGAATCGGGTGTCCGTGAAAGAAGGGATGCCGGCGATGCGGTACTGTGTGACGAGAAGAAACATTGAGGGCCGGTCGTTGTCGCAACCAAGAAATCGAAAAGTCTGAGGTTAGGATATGAAAGAAGAAGGTATGCACGTACAAATTGGAGAGTTTCTCACGTATGTTCTGGGCCTCGGGTTGATCCTGAGCCTGTCGTGCTATTGTGGCTTGTGTTGATCGGGAAGGTTGCGGCACGGTCGGCCAACCGTGCCGCGGTGTGTATAGCGGGCACCCACATGAAGGCGGGTGCCCCTGCCGTTTCGAATGGCCCCGTCGTCCCGCCCGGATTATAGATTCTTCTTTATGGTAATTCCTTTATCTTTCATCTCTTGAAGGGCCTTGGCCGTCGTGTCGGGCGCAACTCCCTTGCACAAATCCTCGATCACCGTGACCTTGTATCCGGCATCCGCCGCATCAACGGCCGTTGCCTTGACACAATAGTCCGTGGCGATTCCATAAATAATGAGTTCCTTTATGCCTTTTTCCTTGAGAATCTTGTCCAACGCGGTCTTGGCACCGCCATCGTCTTTGAAGCCGGAATAGCTGTCAAACTTCTTGTCTTGACCTTTCTTCACGACCTCCACGAACAGGCCGTCGTCCAGGAGAATCTTGGCCTTTTCCGTACCCTGGACACAGTGAGGAGGCCACAGCACCTGTTTTCTCCCGTCTATCTCGATGACCTCAAAGGGTTTCTTGCCCTCGTGATTCGAGAAGAAAGACACGTGGTCCTTGGGATGCCAATCCTGCGTTGCAAAAACCGGATACCCCTGTTTCTTGAGCGCCTCGGTGGCCTTGGCCGTTTTTTCTACAAAAGCCTTGTCCGTGCCTTCGACTGCAAGGGATCCCTGCTTCATCGTGGTAAAGTCACCCTGAAGATCCACGACGATAACCCCGGTTTGCTGTTGGGCGAACCCCGTAGAAGCTTCCTTCAGTGAAATCACTGCGCACAGCATAATCGCCAGGAAAAAGATGACCGATCCTTTCATAGCCGCACCTCCCTTAGAAGTTCTTTCAATGTCGCCTTTTCATACGCTCTGCTTCCGACCCGAGGGGCAGCATACTTCACCCCGGTCTCCCCCGTCAACACCCTCTCTTCAGGCGGTTCACCGCGCTGCTTGACAGCACCTCGTGCAGGCATTAGAGTTAGCCGGCCTGAGCGCACCGCGGCGTACGTACGGTGCCGTATTACGGGAATACGCAGCCTGATTTGTGCAAGAGAGCAGTTACTCATGGGCTCGGCACCGTTCATGCCGGTTCGCGAATTCTCTTGCCCATGGAGCAACAATTGACAGACAAACACGTACCGGACGCCGGCGGCGGTCTCATTGCCCCCCCAGGTCCGGATATGACTCGGAGCGGTTCAGTTCGTGCTTCCTCAGGCGAAAAAACCGGGACTGTTTATAAGCACGCATTGTGCCTCCATCCATACTTCAGGGACAGTCATTCGGGTTCGCTCGGGTTGGCTGTTTTTCCACCGGTCGGACTCGAGTATGTGGCCGCAGCGCTCGAGCCTCACGTGGAAAAGGTGACCTTCCTGGACCTCAGGCTTCCCGATCCTCTGCGCGAACCGGAACGTCTCCGCCGCTTCATCCGGGAGGAGATTGACCTGCTGTGTGTAAGCATCAACTGGGAATACCATTTCGATGAAGTATGCCGGCTCGTGAATTCCCTCCCGCGGCATGTGACCACCGTCGTAGGAGGAAAACAGGCCGGCGACTACGTTGAGGAGGTCTTCTCCGCCTGTCCCGGGGTGGACATGCTTGTCAGGGGAGAAGGAGAGCAGAGTATCGTGGATATCGCTCTCGGGAAAGACCCCAAGGATATTCCCGGCATATCGTTTCGCGACCGCGGCCGGGTGGTGCATAACGCGAACCGGCCATTGCCGGAAATCAATGCCTACGAGTTTCCCCGGCGCGAACTCAGACGTCAGGCATACCACATGAACGTGGGGGGCTTCGCCCTGAGGGGGGAAGAATTCGACATCATACTCACCTCGCGGGGATGCCCGTACAAGTGCAAGTTCTGCACGTTCAACCTCAACCCTTTGGGCCAGAAGCGCGAGTACTCCGTCCGGTCGATTGACTCGGTGATGGACGAGCTCCACCGGATTTCCGCGGGCATCGTTCTCATCGCCGACGAGAACTTCTTCATCAATCCCCGGAGAGCCAAGAGGATCTGCGAACGCATCGTCGCGGAGGGCATCGAGAAGAGATTTCTGGTCCAATCCCGTATCGAGATTTTCGAACACCCCGACGTGTTGGAAGCCGCGGAACGTGCCGGCATCAAGGTCTTTCTGTTGGGGATCGAGTCTGCTCACGATCACATTCTCGACCAGCTCAACAAGGGCTTCGATACCGCCAAGTTGCGGGAAGCGTTCGAGACGTTGAGAAAATTCCCCTTTTACTACCACGGGTATTTCATCTACGGCAACGTGGGGGAAACCGAAGAGGAGATGATGCAGATCCCCGTGTTTGCGAGGGAATTGGGACTCGACTCCATAACGTATCAGAAGCTTCGCATCGAGAAATACTCCCCGCTGAAGGAACTGGTTGAATCCAACCCGAATTACTTCATAGGCGACGATTCAATCGTGTATTCAAAGGCTCTGGGCAGACCCGGTTTGAAGCGCATAGCGAAGCGGATTACCCGGGACTTCTACACCCCGACGCAATTGTACCGGACAACCAGAAAAGTGATGAACATCGGGCTGCTGAATCCCAAGAGCTTCCCCGCGTTGTTCATGAGCCTTCCGGTGCTCCTGGCCAAAGCCGTCGGACGGAAGGTATCCAAGAAGGTCAAACGGTCAAACCTTTGGCGGCTTGTCTCGGCGGAACGGCCTGCTTCCTGAGTGCTCCATGGCGAGAATACGGTCGCGTCTGCCGGCGCCCGCATTGCAACGAGACGAAAGAACGTGACCGAACGTATGAAACGCCGCACTCGGCAATTCATTCCGTTTTCTTCCACGCCCCTCAGAGACCCACCACTTTCACCGAGTATTCCTCAATTGAACTCTCCGACCTAATTTGAGCAGCAGGGGCGACATCTAATAATCGTCTGAAATTAGGGTCTTCAATTCTTGCCGTAAGAGCGGTAGGTGCATCTCGATCACATCCCATACCACTGCATCGTCGATCGCATCATACCCATGTATCAACACGTTCCGAAAAGAGATGATCCGTTTGAGGTGAGTGATCCGGGCGGCCACGGTTGGATCCACTTTGGATAGACGGTTCAATGCTTCACCAATGATTTCAAACTGGCGTTCAACACCGGAACGTAGCAGTGGATCTGCAAGATAGTCCGAATAGCCTTTGCCTTGCGTGAACGACCGGATGAGGTCGGCCGCAAGGCGAATGTCTTCCAAGTGCTTTCGAGCCTCAAGCCGCATAGACAAGTACCCTCGATGATGAGATGCCTTCCTTGAAATACGGATTCTTGATCGCTCTCGTCATGACCAAGTCAATTGGACGTTGAAAAAGGTTTTCGAGATCCTCCAAGAGACCAAAGTAGGCATCTGCGTGCTCACC
>JAZDHD010000230.1:0-5768 GCA_043806215.1 Pseudomonadota bacterium
CCTCTTCAGTAGGACCCGCATCCGGCCGGTCATTTCCTTGGGCGGCGTCGTAGGATGTGGTGAATCCCGCTTTCAGCGGGATGAACCGCATCTGTCGCGTCTTCCGGAAAGGGAAATCCAACCACCAAGACACCAAGCAAGAAACGGAGGAAACCATCCACAGATTTCACCGATTCACACGGATTCAAAGGCCAAGACAAGAAAGATTAACCACCAACACTCCAAGACACCAAGAAATCCAAGAATGCAAATGCATTGTAGGGGCACGGCGTGCCGTGCCCTTGTCGATCCCGGCCCCCGGCCGGCGCCGGGGAGACGCCCTGCAGGGACGCCGGGAGCCCACCTCTTCGGTAGCACCGGCCTCCCCGCGTTCAGCGGGGCATGTGTTTCCGGGCAGCGGTCCACAAAGGAGGCAGTGCCTCCCGGTGAGGAACGCGACAAAATGGACATGGTTGGCCATGAGACACCACACGAGCATACACACACCGTGTCGCGCTATTTCTTCCCCGGGCATTCGAAAGCACTTACGGCGGCCCCTCGCCGAATGAGACACTCCCGGTAACCGGCCACAACGCCCTGTGCCGTGATGCGCATAGGCGGGCACAAGGATGCGCGACGGACGAGCCATGGAACAAGCCCATCGTCTAGGATCTGCCTTGTCCGGAAGATACGTAGTGACCCCGACTTCGGGGTCCATCGCGGCACTATCCGTAGTCCTGGACAAAAACGGGAGATCAGACGGATTTCACACTATCGTTCTGAACAGGATAACGTCGCTCTGTGAGGGTCTCATACGGTGATTGCCCTTTTTCCGGCTCCTACTCCCTAAATGCCTCAAAACCAGACGTGACCCCTATATTTTTCCTACCACATTGTTAGTGACGGTCATAGTCATCTTGTCCGTTCCGGCCATTTTACACCTCCTCAGATGTTGTGCCAAAAGACATTACTCCAGCGCTACTAGAAATGCTCGAGTGCTCGAGTAGCCGAACTACTCCACGATATGCTCTTGAATGCTTACTCAATCTTGGTTCTGAATACCCCAAAGATTCTGATAATCGTGGGAAGTCTACCGTATTTCTCTATGCTTTTCCGCTCGGTTACATCCTCCACACACTCAAAGTCAATCCTGCCTTTAATCACATCACCATTCCGGTACGTCTTCTTGTCCAGAATCAAGGCTTGTCTTATGGTCGTCCACATATAGCCATTTGGACGAGGGCCGGTTATGTATCGAGTCCAGTATTGACTCGTGAACTCTCCGTTTCTGATCCGGACTCTTAGAGCATCACGAAACGCTGGATTCTTCTCATGGATGAATAGATCGATCATACCCACATCAAGTAACCTGGCTTTGCAGAATCTGATCCGATGTTTGCTTCCGAAGGAGGTGGAAAAGCACTTGGCTGTGTGCTTCAAGCGTGGCGGGTCTACTCCTTCTGGCCACATGCCGTCTTGAACGACTTGACCGCCATACGGATAGCTCCACTCGTTCGACCTGAAGAAACGATCGCTCAACGCGGGATCGTAATAAACCTTAGACGATATCTGAGTTGGTTGGCCATGTGGTAAAACTGACCACGATCCTGCGCCAAAGCTGTTAGCGTGGAGCAGCAGGGTCAAGACAGGCCCCAAGAGTATCCATTTGAGTGGTCCGACGCTCAGCGAGGTTCTGCAAGACGGGGATTTCAGTGCTTTCTGATTTCGTCTCTCTTTCATCCGATTTCTCCGGATTATCATGATTCTTCCTACTCCATCCCAGGTCCCGGGGGCGGTCTCGGCGATCCCGGTGATCACTGGATATAGCGAATCTGCTGGACCACAGCCCCAAACTGTTACCTGTCGTGTCTCAGCATTCTCCCAGGATCACTTTGCACCGTGAGCCTTCAAACACAGCGCAACTTCCGGCCTGTTTCTGACAGAAGCAATGCCCAGGGCCGTATAGCCGTATTTATCCCGGGCATTCACATCGGCCCCCTTAGCAATAAGGAATTTCACTACTTCGAGACATCCCGAGTCCGAAGCCGTCATGAGGGGCGACCAGCGTTTTCTGTCCTTGGCATTGACGTCGGCCCCCTTAGCGATGAGGAATTTCACTACTTCGAGGCATCCCGAGTCCGAAGCCGTCATGAGCGGTGACCAGCCTTTCCTGTCCTTGGCATTGACGTCGGCCCCCTTGGCGATAAGGAATTTCACCACTTCGAGATGCCCCCCCCCGGAAGCCAACATGAGGGGCGAATACCCCCATTCATTCTTGGCATTCACGGCAGCCCCCCTGGCGATGAGAAGTTTTACGGTCTCAAGATTTCCCGAATCCGCACCCTGCATGAGGACCGTGGAGCCTTTATGGGTTACAGTATTCACCTCGGCTCCCTTATCAATGAGGAATTTTGCGAGCTCGATATTTCTCCACTCAACAACTAGCATGAGAAGGGATTTGCCTTCATTGTCCCTAGCGTTCACATCGCCTCTCTTGTCGATGAGGAGTCTTACTATTTCAGGTCTTCTCCGCCAGGCAGCCTCCATGAGGATCGTGAAGCCTTCATTGTTTCTGGCGTTCACGTCCGAGCCCTTATCGATGAGGTATTTCACGGCCTGAAGATTTCCCCAAACCGCGGCCTCCATGAGCACCGTGGAGCCTTCATTGCTTCTCGCCTTTACATCCGAGCCCTTACCCACGAGCAATTTAACCACTTCGAGATGTGCCATGGACACAGCGTACATGAGGACCGTCAAGCCTTGGTTGTCCCTGGGGCGTTCACGTCCGCACCATTGTCGACGAGGAACTTCACGAGATCAAGATTTCCCGTCCTGACAGCCGCCATGAGCACTGTGATGCCGAGCCGGGTTTTGGCATTCACATCCGCGCCTTTCGCAAGCAGGCTCTTGACCTGCTCCAACGAACCCGTCTCTGCCGCGCGCAGCAGCTCTTCATTCATTGAGGGGCCGGTCGCTGTTGCGGCTGCAGGCAAGAGCGCGCAAAGCACGATTGCGACCGTGCCGATGATCCTGGTTAGCCATGTATAGTGTGTTCCCATTGGTCGTCCTCGAGAAAATCTCATCACCAAGGCGCAAAGGCACCAAGGAAGAGAGGAGGTTTATCCACAGATTACTCCGACTCACACAGATTCAGAAGCCAAGAGAAGAACAATCTCACCACCAGTGCGCCAGGCAAAGCTTGGCATCTTCTTGCGGGGTGGAAGTCCCCGTCGGGTAAGGCCTAACCAGCCGCCCGTATCGAGTGTTGCGGACATTAGGAGGATGCAATGTAGGGCAAACGAACGAAATGTCCGAAGCGTAGACAGAGAATCCTGTGGGCCGCAGGGGGGACCGCACTCCCCTAAGCAATTCAGCCTCGTTACCCAAGTGGAAGCAGGCGGCGACGGACTCCAAGATTCGGAAGCCAATACAGAAGGATCGCTATCGGTGAGATCCTTGAGGGCCTGCCGGGGTCAGAGAGCGTGGCACGCAGGAAACAGAGATGTCAGGAACCTGGGAGGCCCCATGGTCTCCCTCTGGAGGGGTAGGGTGTACCAACTCGAAAAGGAGGACACCCGATGGGCCATGGGGAGTCAGATCGCTCCATAGTACTCCGAGGCGGTAGGGCCGTCCACATGGGGAAGGGAGCGACGGGGCTGTGTAGCCCTCAAAGGAAACATGGACTGGATACGACATGCCGGAACAATTCATGCAAACCTCACTGAGGGGAATAGCAAATCGGGCAGCGACCCACAAGAAGCATCGCACAGCATGGGCCTGCCCAGCCGGGCTTCTTATGACCCCGCTGCTTGTGCGGAAGTGAGCAGTCCTGAAGAGCCCGGTGCGGGAAAAACGCACGCCGGGATCTGTGAGGGGGCGGTCGGGTAACCGGCCGTCCTACCTCGATTGGTTGGTCTGTCTTCTCTTGGCCTTTGAATCTGTGCAAATCGGCGAAATCTGTGGATGGTCTCCTCTTTTCTCGTTCCAAGGCTCTGCCTGGGAATGCCAACCGGGAGGCTCCGCCTCCCTCTTGGACGGGGTCCGGAAAGACATACCGGCACGGAGGCCGGCGCTACCGAAGATGTGGGCGTGTGACCCCCACAACGCCTTTGCATCCTTGGATTTCTTGGTGTTTGGTGGTTCATTCCTTCCCGGCGAAGTTCAGTCCGGTCACTTGGTAGACGGTTTCGGGTTTGTCGATTCCCTTGAGGCGGACCTCGCGTGTGGAGCAAACGTGCAGATCCTCGTTGATGCAGCGGTAGACCGATGAAGTGAGCAGTATTTCCCCGCCGTTTGTATGACCCTCGACTCGGAAGGCCACATTGATGGGATTGCCCAGTGCGCCGTATTTTTTGCGTTTTTCACATCCGATATTGCCGACGATGAGTTCGCCGGTGTTTATGCCGATCCCCATTTGAAGCTGCGGAAGCCCAAGTTCCGTGAACTCGCGGTTGAGAGCCTTCAAGGCTTCCTGCATTGCCAAGGCGCATGCCACTGCGCGGCCGGCGTGATCCGGGAGCATCCTTGGCGCCCCGAAGAACACGAGGATGCCGTCCCCCGTGAATTCGTCGATTGTGCCTCCGTGGCGGATAATGATATCGGTCATGCGCCCCAGGTAACGGTTGATTATCTCCAGCACCGCATGCGGGGGAAGCCGTTCCGACAAGGGAGTAAATCCGCGGAGATCCGACACGAGAATGGTGATCTCACGGAGTTCGCCACGCAAATCGACTCCGCCCGGTGATTTCAGGATCTCGGCAACCACTTCCTCGCTCAGGTAGCGCCCAAAGGTGTCTCTCACCGCGTTCAACTCCTTGATTTCCTGCAGCATGCGGTTGAACTGCTCGCTCATCTGACCGATGTCGTCGTTGGAGACTACCGGGACCACGGTTTCGAGTTCGCCGCGACCGATCTTTTCCATGGCCCGGCGGGTATACATGAGGGGCACGGAAATGCTTTTCGAGAGGAAGAGGGATAACCCTGCAGCGAGGATCAAGGCCCAAGCGAGGAGAAACTCCACGGCCAAGGGCATTTGCGAGATAAAGCTCTCCAGGGGTTGACGGCCGGCCTGGATTTCCTGGATACGGTGAATAATCAATTGGCTCATCACGGCGATGGGGAGCGAACCCAGCATGAACGTCACGAGAAATATCTTGGGAAGCACATTTATCTTTCGGATCGGGGGAACGGACCTGAGAATCTCGTGGGGAAAGGAATGGTAGACCGTCGACCGCAGCCACCAATCCAACACAAAGTAGGCGAATACTACAGTAGAGGGAGCTCCTACGAAAACCATCCAAACGACCATTTTGTGGGATTTTCCAGGGACCCAGGGAAAAATGGAAGGCATGACGTAAGGGGCGATGCCGATGGCAAGAGCCATCACGAGCCAACAGAGCAAGGAAGCCAGAGCGACCTTGATGGGAAGGTCAAGTATCCTGCCGACCAGGGAGAGTATTTCCGCCTTTTCCGCGGAGTCCAACGGACCGGTGAAGTCATCCTTGGTCACACGTTTACTCTCACGGAGGATCGGCCGAAAAACCCGCCCGATGTATATTGGAAAGATCGTCAACAGGATCACGGCCATCAGCACCAAGGAAAACACCAAGGCGTCCCATACGGTCGCAGCCAACGCCGTGTCCGTGACTCGCGGCTCGATGACGGAAAACCAGACGAACGTTACTACCACTCCGAAAAGATTTGCGGATATGTTAATCAACGGCACCGCGGACAAACGTCTAACAGCCCGGGAGGCCAACATCTTACTCATACGTCGCCCCTAAGGAACC